>JBQTJJ010000042.1:0-2193 GCA_052387235.1 Actinomycetota bacterium | reverse complement strand
GCATGACGGCCACGCCGTCGGGCGGCGGCTACTGGCTGGTGGCGGCCGACGGCGGCGTCTTCGCCTTCGGCGACGCCCGGTTCGCCGGGTCCGCCGGCGGGCTGCGCCTGGCCTCGCCCGTGGTGGGGAGCGGCGGGACGGCCCGCCACGAGGCCACTAGTACGGCCTTGATCGCCGATCGAAATACCGGCCTCCCCGTGTAACCTTTGGCGGTGGCCACGAAAGAGTCGGACAAGGCGTTCCTCGACAGTGACGAGCAGCCCGGATTCTTCGCCCGGATCAGGGGATCGGGCCGTGGCCCGGTCTACCTGCTCGCCTTCCTCCTCTTCTTCCTCGTCATCGTGTACGCGGTGGTGCTCAACGCGCTGCGGCCCCACACCCCTGGCCGCGAGATCACCATCGACGAGCTCCTCCAGAAGGTGCGGGACAAGGAGATCACCGAGGTCACGCTGCTGGCCGAGGACCACCGCCTGATCGGCACGGACGCCGGCGGTGCCTGGTGGACCGGCATCGGCCCCAACGACCTGCTGGCTCCCCAGCTCCTCACCGACTTCACCCAGGGCGGCCTGCGCACCCGGATCGACACCCAGACCTCGAAGTCCCTGCTGCGCACGGCCACCGCCTTCGTGCTGCCGGCGGCCACCTTCGCCGTGTTCTTCGTGCTGATCTACCAGATGCGCCGGCGGGGCGACGGCGGCGGCGAGGAGTGGGCCCTGCTGGGCCGGGCCCGGGGCCGGCGTTACACCACGGGGGAGGACTCCAACGTCACCTTCGCCGACGTGGCCGGCCTCCAGGAGGCCATCGCCGAGCTGAAGGAGGTCCGAGACTTCCTCAAGCATCCCGAGACCTTCGAGCGCCTCGGCGCCAAGCCGCCCCGGGGCATCCTGCTCCTGGGCCCCCCCGGCTGCGGGAAGACCCTCCTGGCCAAGGCCGTGGCGGGCGAGGCCGGGGTGCCGTTCTTCTCGGTGTCGGCGTCGTCGTTCATGGAGATGCTGGTGGGCGTGGGTCCCTCACGGGTCCGCGACCTGTTCCAGAAGGCCCGGGCGGCGGCGCCCTCCATCGTGTTCGTCGACGAGATCGACGCCGTGGGCCGGGCCCGGGGCGGCAGCTCGATGAACCCGGAGGGCGAGTCCACCCTCAACGAGCTGCTCATCCAGCTCGACGGCTTCGACACGGCCCAGCGGGTGGTCCTCATGGCCGCCACCAACCGGGCCGACATCTTGGACTCGGCCCTGCTCCGGAAGGGCCGCTTCGACCGGCAGGTGGTCATCGACGTGCCCGACCTGGCCGGACGCCTGGCCATCTTCAAGGTCCACGCCCGGGGCAAGCCGGTGGCGCCCGACGTCGACTTCGAGCGCTTCGCCAAGCGCACGGTGGGCCTGAGCGGCGCCGACGTGGCGGCCGTGATGAACGAGGCCGCCACCCTCGCGGCCCGGCGCCGGCTCACGAGCATCGGCAACAAGGAGATCAGCGAGGGCATCGACCGGGTGCTCACCGGTCCCGAGCTCCACAGCCGGATCCTGGGCAAGGAGGAGAAGGAGCGGGTGGCCTACCACGAGGCCGGCCACACCCTGGTCGGCTGGGTCCTCAACTCGGCCGTCACCGTTGACAAGGTGTCCATCGTGGCCCGGGGCCACGCCCTGGGCCTCACCTGGAGCCTGCCGGTCGAGGACCGCCGCCTCAAGACGCGGTCGCAGATCGAGGAGGAGATGGCGGCGTCGCTGGCCGGCCTGGCGGCCGAGATGGTGGTGTACGACGACCCCTCGGGCGGCTCACAGTCGGACCTCATCCGGGCCAATGCCCTCGCCCGCCAGATGGTCTACGACCTGGGCATGAGCGGTCTCGGGCCCGTCTTCATCGGCTCCCGGGAGAGCGGGTTCTCCACCGAGCACTCCGACGAGCTCATCCACGAGGCCGACCGCGAGGTCCGCAGGCTGCTGGAGGAGGCCAACGAGCGGGCCAAGGCCGTGCTCACCGCCTACCGGTCCCACCTCGACCGCCTGGCCGAGCTGCTGGTGACCCACGAGACGCTCGAGTACCACGATCTCGAGGCCGCCCTGGGCGGCCTCCCCAAGGGCCTGCCCGCCACCGAGGACCTCACCGGGTCGCCCCGCAGCCACCGGGCCGGCTCCTTCCGCTCCCGCTGAGCCGGTACGCACCGCGGGCGCGGCGCCGGCCCGAGGTGGAAGGCGC
>JBQTJJ010000041.1:0-12089 GCA_052387235.1 Actinomycetota bacterium | reverse complement strand
GCCGTTGGGAGCGACCAGGCCCCCGCAGGCGGCGGCCGGTCCGGCGGTGAGGAAGGCGGCGGCGAGGGCGATGCCCACACCGGGGACGAGGGCGAGGATCTTGCGCATGTGGGTTGGACGTGGCGGGCGCCGGCGCTGGTTCCCGTCGCCCCGCCTCGCTCCCGAGTAAATAGCTCGCCAAATTGGCGAGCTATTTACTCGGGAGTGGCGGGATCGTCGGGGCGGTCGCCGGCATCGGCGTCCCCGGCCGTGCGGCGGCTCGGGACGAGAGCCTCGCTGTGGGCGGGTGGGTCCGCCTCTTCCGGCCCGGGCGCCACGGGCTCGACCTGCGCCGGCGGATCTGACGTAGCGACGCGCCAGAGCATCGCCAGTGCCAGCAGACCCGCAACGCCGGCGACGGCGGCGTCCCCGAGGTGGACCGGTCCGTCCGGACCGGGGAGATTGCGCACCCATACCGCCATGAAGTAGCCGAGCTGCACCACGGCCAGGGCAGCGGAGCACCACCGCGGCCATGTGCCCACCACCCCGGCCAGTCCAACCCAGAGCAGGATCATGGTGGCGTACGACCCCTGGTGGATCTGCGTCGTCCCGGGCCCGAACATCATGAGGGCCCACACCAGGATCGCCAGCAGGGCGACTCCGAGCATGTGGACCGCTCCTCGCCACTGTGCGGGGGCCTTGCGCCGATGGAGGAAGAGTCCGGCGGCGAGGGCGAGCCACCCTGCGTTGAGGGGACCGAGGGCCCAGGAGATGACGAAGAACTCGTGGTCGCGGATCGGCTCGACGCCGCGCTGGCGCAACTCGGACCACCGCGGCATGGGCCGGACCACGTAGGCGAGGTTCTCCACCTTGTTGCGGACGATCTCGGAGGGCTCGATGGCCCCGTAGGAGTCGATCAGCGTCCGGCTGAACGAGCGGTCGTCGATCGGCATGACTCCGGCGAGGTGCCATTTCGCCAGGCGATTCCCCGGCGGGTCGTAGAACCGGGCGTAGGACCACCACGGGCCGAGCATCACGATCATCACCGCGGCCCCGGCCAGCGCCGGCACGAGTGGCGGCCGGGTGCGGCGGACCACCACGACCGCGGCGACCGGTACGAGGGTGAAGACGACGCCGGCGTGGGCCAGGAGGCCGAGGCCGATGGCGAGTGCGGCCATAGAGGCAGCCGGCCACGAGGGGCGCCGGTCGACGAGCAGGACGTAGCCGAGCAGGACCAGCGACGCCGCGAACAGCTTCGGCCACACGTAGAGGGAGTTCACGAGGAAGAAGCCGGAGCACGCGGCGACCGTCAGGGCCAGGGCGGTAGCCCTCCGGTGGAACCCGCTGACGGCGCACAGGGCCCAGATGGCGGCGACCCAGGAGCACTGGAGCACCGAGGCCAGCAGCTGGTAGTGCAGCTTCTCGATGCCGAAGGCGGCCGCAACCGGGAGCTGGACCAGGACGACGCCCGTCTGGAGAGGCGGGCGGTCGCTGCTCCGCCAGTCGCCGTACAGCTCGCGCGGATCCGTCCCCTCGTACACGTGGTCGGCGAAGAGACGGGGCAGGTCGTTGTCGACCGGGAGGCCCACGCCGCTCGTAAGTTGCACGTTGGCGCGCTGCTCGACCGAGGCGTGAGAGCCCTGGGAGATGAGCAGCCCGTTGTAGGACAGGGCGATCAGGAACAACAGGGCCAGCGGGACGCTGACCGCCGGGGACATCACGACGCGCCATAGCGACCGCACCGTGCCCCGCCCGACGAGGGCGGCGGCGCTGGCCACGCACACGCCTATCGAGACCGTTCTGCCGACCCGCTCGTCACCCAGGTACAGCCAGAAGACGGCGTAGCCGAGCGCCGACGAGACGGCTATGGCGGTGAGGAGCACGGCCGCTTCGGGCACGATGTCGCGCCGGGCCAACGCAGCCGCTCCCAGCAGGCCGGGGACCAGGAACACAGCGAGCGCGACTGCCAGGACCAACGGCCATGCAGCGACGAGCACTCCGTCGGTCACCGCGATCACGCCGGCGGACCCGGGTTCCGCCGCTTGCGGAGTGACCTCGGACCCTGGGACCCGGGCGCAGGGGCGGGACGGTCGCCGCCGTCGGCGTCCGTGCGGCGCCGGCCGAACAGGGTGAAGCCGGCCGGCTCGTCACCGTCGGGGACCCGGCCCACGGGGGCGCCGCGCGGCAGGGGCTCGTCGTCGGGCGCCGGCTTGTCGGGCCGGGCCGGCGCCTTGGGAGTCGGGCGTTCTGACCCCGCCGACGGTTTCCCACCGCGGCCCGGACGGGTCGGGGCCTTCGGCGTCGGGCGCTTCGGCTTTGCCACCGGCGACTTCCCCGCATCCGCCGGCCGAGCCGGCTGACCGGGCGACCTGGACGCGGGCCGCTCCGGCGTGCCACCCGGCCGCTCCTTCGCGCCACCGGGCTTCTCCGGGTGTTCTGGCGCCTTGGACGCCGGCCGGTCCGGCGTGGCCGCGGAGCCCGGGAGGAGCCGGCGCTTGATCCGGTTAGCGGCGGCCAGGACGGCCGGCACCGGTCCGGTGCCCGACGCGTCGGCGCCCGCAGCGCCGGGCTGGACCGGGGGCACGCCGGCCGCCGGCCGCCTGGACGGTACCGGGCGCGCCAGCGGCACCCGTCGCGTCGGGGCGTCGCCGGCCGGCCCGCGTCGCGTCGGGGCGTCGCCGGCCGGCCCCCCCGGCTCCCCCGGCCCGGCCGGGCCGGCTGCTCCGGACCCCGCGGGGGCGGCCATCGCCCGGGCCTCCCGGACCCGGCGGACGATCCACGGGCCCACGAGGAACGCCAGCGCGCCGCCCAGGGTGAAGATGGTCACCAGGATCGGACCCCACGGGTAGCGGGCCTTCTCCACCCGCACGGGCGGGGGCGGAGCGGTGACCGGCGGTGCGGTGGTGGGAGCCTCCGACGACGGGGGGGCGGCGGTGGGCACCGTGGGGGCGGCGGCCCCGGGGGTGGTGGTGGTCGTCGTCGGCCGCGGGGCGGTGGTGGGGCTGGTGACCACGGTGATGGTGGGGATGGGCCCGGGCGCGGTGGTGGGCGCCGGCGCAGCCGTTGTGGGCGCCGGCGCCGCCGTGGTGGTCGTGGTGGTGGGCAGCAGCTGGCCCTGGGCCGGGGCGCTCCCGGCCAGCAGGACGAGCAGGAGGGCCAGGCCGGCGCCGGCCGGCGCCCTCACCCGTCGCCCGGGTCGGTGACGGTGATGGCGCCGGTGGGGCAGTCCTCGGCCGCCAGCCGCACCTGGTGGGCGGAGGCGCCGGCGGGGTCGACGACCACCGCGATGCGCTCGGCGTCGAGCGCGAACACGCCGGGAGCGGTGTGGGTACAGCACTTCGAGCCGATGCAGCGGGCACGTTCCACGCGGATGTGGAGCGTCACGACGGGGCCCGCCGAGGAGGGGTCAGCCGTGGCCGAGCTGGAGCGGCGGGCGCAGGTCGACGCCGTAGTCGGCCAGGCCCCGCTCGAGGCGGGCCCGCTCCAGGTGGGTCAGCAGGCGGGTCCCCATGAACAGGTCGGGCGGGGGGGCGCTGGGCAGCCCCATCAGGTTGGCCGCCACCACCAGGGCCTCGTCGTAGGCGTACTGGGCCGCATTCCAGCCGCCCGGCGTGCCGGGGGTGAGCTCGCCCGACGCCCCGTGGGACGGAAGGTGGGAGCGGATGGTCCTGAGCTCGTAGGCGAGCCCGTCGATGGCGGCGTCGACGGAGACGTGCATCTCGGCGGCAAGGCCTTCGATCGTCTTGCGGGGCTCTCTCATGGGCGTGTCCCGTGCGGGTGAGGCGGACGTGACCGGCCCCGATCTTACGCCATGTGCGCAATAAGGACCGCGCACCCGGGGGGCGGTTCCGGCGCTCGGGAGCCGCTAGCGTCGGGACCGCCGATGCACCCCACCACCGACCACGACCGGGTCGAGGCCCTGCTGGGCCGGGCCCCCCGGGCCGACTACGAGGTGGTGGTGCGGGACGCCGCCGGGGAGCCGGTGGTGATCCGCAACGCCCCCCTCCTGGCCGACGGGACGCCGATGCCCACCCGGTACTGGCTGGTGGCCGGCGCCGAGCGCGAGGCCGTGTCCCGGCTGGAGGCGGCCGGCGGGGTGCGGGAGGCCGAGGCGGCCGTCGACCCGGCCGAGCTGGCCGACGCCCACCGCCGCTACGCGGCCGAGCGGGACGCCGCCCTCCCTGCCGGCCACGCCGGCCCCCGGCCCGGCGGCGGCGTGGCCGGGACCCGCGTGGGCGTCAAGTGCCTGCACGCCCACTACGCCTGGTTCCTGGCCGGCGGCGACGACCCGGTGGGGCGCTGGGTGGCCGAGCGGCTGGGGGACTGGTCTCCAAGCCCGGCATCGGCGTCCGACCAGGACGACACGGCTGCAGCTTGCGGCAAACGAGCAGGTCGGACGCCTCGCCGCAGGGCGGCGACAGAGAAGGACACCAGTCGCCTGGGGGAGCAGCCGTGACCCGCACCGGCGGGCGCCCGGTCGCCGCCGTCGATTGCGGCACCAACTCCACCCGCCTGCTGGTGAGCGACGGCGGCCCCCGCCCGCTCGAGCGGCGCATGACCATCACCCGCCTGGGCCAGGGCGTCGACGCCACCCGCCGGCTGGACGCGGCAGCCATCGAGCGCACCCTGGCCGCCCTGCGCGAGTACCGGGCCGTCCTCGACACCCACGGGGTGGAGCGGGTCAGGGTGGTGGCGACCTCGGCCGTGCGCGACAGCGAGAACCGGTCCGACTTCCTCGACGCGGCCGAGGCGGCGGTGGGGGCGCGGCCCGAGCTGCTGGACGGTGGCGAGGAGGGCCGGCTGTCGTTCGCCGGCGCCACCGCCGAGCTCGACCCGGCCGACGGCCCCTTCCTGGTGGTGGACATCGGCGGGGGCTCCACCGAGTTCGTGGTGGGGACGGAGGAGCCGGCCGGCGTGTGCTCGGTGGACGTGGGCTGCGTGCGGCTGACCGAGAAGTACCTCCACCACGACCCGCCGTCGCCGCTGGAGCTGTCGCAGGCCGTCTCGGTGGTGCACGCCCACCTGGAGGACGTCGCCCGCGAGGTGCCGGCGGTGCGGACGGCGAGGCGGCTGGTGGGCCTGGCCGGCACCGTCACCACCATGGCGGCGGTGGAGATCGGCCTCCCCGCCTACGACCCGGAGCGCATCCACCACTTCGTGCTCACCCGGGAGGCGGCCGAGGACGTGTTCCGCACTCTCGCCACCGAGGCCAGGGCCGACCGGGTCCACAACCCGGGGCTGGAGGAGGCGAGGGCCGACGTCATCGTGGGCGGCGCCGTGATCCTGGTGACGATCATGCGCCACTTCGACCTGGCCGAGTGCCTGGTGTCCGAGGCCGACATCCTCGACGGCCTGGCCCGCTCGCTCCTCGTCCCCCGGTAGGGGACCGGCCCTACGTGGCCCTGCTGACCGAGCTCATGTTGAACCGCTCCACCCGCAGGGGCGGCGTGCGCACCGAACGGAACCAGTCGCCGAACTCGCGGGGCAGGGCGGGCACCGAGGCGCCGAACTCCACCGTCTGGGCCAGCATGTCCACCGGGCTCATGTTGAAGCGGAAGTTGTTCACCGCGCCCTTGACCTCGCCGTCCTCGACGAGGAACACGCCGTCACGGGTCAGGCCGGTGAGCAGGAGGGTGTGGGGGTCGACCTCGCGCATGTACCAGAAGCACGTCACCAGCAGGGCCCGGCCGGTGGTGGAGGCGATCATCTCGTCCAGGCTGGGTCCGGCGCCGGCGTCGAGCACGAGGTTGTCGACCCACGGCGTGGGGTCGGTGCCGGTGGCCGCGGCGGAGTGGCGCGTGCTCACCAGCGCCTCCAGCACGCCGTCGCGCACCCACGAGGTGCGGGCCAGGGCGAGGCCGTTGTCGAACACCGACCCGTGGCTGCTCGACGAGGTGGCGACCACGAACGGCGTGGCCTCCAGCCCGGGCTCGAACGGGTCGGACCAGATGTCGACGCCCTTCGGGTAGAGCGGCTCGCCGACGCGGGTGGCGCCGCCGGGGCGGCTGTACACCGTGCGCCCGTCGGCCGCGTCCCGCGCCGAGGCGGCGGCGTAGGCGGCGAAGAGCATGTCGGCCGCCGCCGACGGCTCCAGCAGCGCCTGGTAGTGGCCGGCGGGCAGCTCCAGGGTGACGGCCGACCAGGCCAGGCGCTGGGCCAGGCGGGCGTAGAGGGCGGGGACGTCGACGCCGTCGAAGGTGCGGGTGGCCTGGCCCACCCACGCCGAGCGGGCGAAGTCGGGCGTCTTGGCGTTCAGCTCCAGCAGTCCGTCGAGGCGGGTGTGGCGCCGGCGCACGCCGGTGGAGGTGGCCAGCCAGCACGTGGACGAGGAGAGCTCGGCGTAGCCGAACAGGCGGATGCCGTCCTCGCCGGCCTGGACGAAGGCCCCGCCCAGCGCCGGCGCCAGCTCGGCGAACCTCTCGATGCCGGCGGGCTCGACGGGGGCGTCCCAGTCGGGCGGGGCGCCGGCGCCCTCCGGCAGCGGCTGGGCGTCCTCGGCCTCGGGGGTGGTGCGGGCCGCCTCCTCGGACCGGCGCACGACCGCCTCGAGGTCGCCGGCCGACACCGACGTGACCGACACCGAGCCCACGCGGCGGCCGACGACGGAGACGACGGCCAGGCGGGTGCTGCGGCCCACGCCGTTGGTGGTGGACGTGTTGTTGGCCCAGCGCACGTTGGCGGTGGTGGTCTCCCACGCCAGGACGACGCACTGGTCGGCGTGCGAGAGGGCGAGGGCCCGCTCCACCAGCTCATGCATCGGCCCTGCCCTCCTCGGTGGTGTTCAGCACGTTCACCTGGCGGAACAGGGCCGCCGGCGCACCGTGGCTCACCGGGGCCGACTGCCCGGGCTGGCCCTTGCCGCAGTTGAACGAGCCGCCGAGCTCCCAGGTGGTGGGCCCGCCCACCGCCGCCATCGAGTTCCAGAAGTCGGTGGTGGTGCCCTGGTAGGCCACGTCCCTGAGCTGGCCGCCCAGGCGGCCGCCCCGGATCTCGTAGAAGCGCTGGGCCGTGAACTGGAAGTTGTGGCGCTGCATGTCGATGCTCCAGCTCCGGTCGCCCACCACGTAGATGCCGTGCTCCACGCCGCCGATGAGGTCGTCGAGGGTCACGTCGTCGGGCGACGGCTCGAGGGACACGTTGGGCATGCGCTGGAGCGGGACGGACGAGGAGCCGTCGGCGTAGGCGCAGCCGTTGGAGCGCCCGAAGCCCTGCCTGGCCGCCATCTGGCGGTTCAGCTGGTAGCCCACCAGCACGCCGTCGCGGATCAGGTCCCAGCGCTGGGCCGGGACGCCCTCGTCGTCCCACGCCACCGTGGACAGGCCGTGGGCCACCATGCGGTCCCCGGTCACCGACATGGCGGCCGACCCGTACTGCAGCGTGTGCAGGTGGTCGAGGGTGGCGAAGGACGTGCCGGCGTAGTTGGCCTCGTAGCCGAGGACCCGGTCCAGCTCGGTGGCGTGGCCGATGGACTCATGGATGGTGAGCCACAGGTTGGTGGGGTGGACGACGAGGTCGTAGCGGCCCGGCTTCACCGACGGCGACGCCATCTTCTCCTCCAGCAGGTCCGCCACCTCGGCCGCCTCGGCCAGGTAGTCGTGGCCGGTGGTGAAGTGCTCCCACCCCCTCCCGGCCGGCATCGAGCACGAGCGCATGGTGTCGAGGTCGCCCGTCACCGGGTCGGTGCGGAAGGCGGTGAAGTCGCCCTCCACCCGCACCCGCTGCTGGGTGAGGTCGGCGCCGGCCAGGCTGGCGAAGTACTTGCCCTCCATCACCTGGCGGATCGAGAAGTCGGCGTGGGCCACCTGGCCCGACGCCAGCACCCGCTCGTTGACGGCGGTGAGGTAGGCGACCTTGTCGGCCTCGGGGACGGCGAAGGGGTCGATCTCGTAGGGCGAGGCCCACGTGCCCCGGTGGGCCGCCTCGGGGGCCAGCTCCACCGGCTCGGAGTTGAGCGGCGCCAGCGTGGTGGCGACGGCCATGGCGGCGGCCGCGGTGCGGGCCGCCCCCTCGGGAGTGAGGTCCACGTCGGACGCGAAGCCCCAGGCGCCCCCGTGCACGACCCGCACCGCGTAGCCCACCGACTCGCTGTCCACCAGGCGCTCGAGGCCGCGGTCGCGGGCCTTGACGCTCTGGCTGCGCCGGCGCTCGAAGCGGAAGTCGGCGTAGGTAGCGCCCAGCTCGCCGGCCCTGCTCAGGGCGGCGTCGGCCAGCCGCCGGTAGGGCAACGCGAGGAAGGAGGGGTCGATCCCGGGCACCGGCGGAGCCTAGGAGACTGGTGTCCAAGCCCGGTGTCGGCGTCCGACCAGGACGAACACGGCTGAAGATTGCGGCGAACGAGCAGGTCGGACGCCTCGCCGCAGAGCGGCGAAAGAGAAGGACACCAGTCTCCTAGGAGAGGGAGTCGACCACGGCCCGGGCGGCCCGGAGGGGGGCGTCGTCCTCCAGCACCAGGCCCCGGCCGGCCCGGTCGCAGTCCTCGATCTCGCCGGAGAACGGCACGACCCCGATCAGGTCGACCCCGAGCTCGGCCGCGGCGCCGGCCAGGAAGGCGGCGTCCTCGTCGCCGGGCCGGGCCTTGGTCCCCACCATGGCCGCCCGGCCGGCGCCGGCGGCCCGGGCCCGGGCCAGGAGGCCGGCCGCGACCAGCAGCGACTTGCGGCTCGGCTCCACCGCCACCAGCAGCGCGTCGGCGTGGGCCAGGGTGCCGCCGGGGCGGTCGAGGTGGTCGAGCCCTGCCTCCAGATCGATCACGGCCAGGTCGAACCGGTCGAGAACCTCGGCCAGCAGGCTGCGGTCGGAGGCGTGGGCCGGGCAGCCGCAGCCGGCCGGGTCGGGGCTGCCCACCAGGGCGTGGAGGACGGTGACGCCCGACGGGGAGGTGCCGGCGTAGCCGGTGAGCACCTGCTCCGGGGTGATGGCGCCGCCGCCCCGGCCCCGGGCCAGGGCCCGTGGCACGACCCGGATGCGGTCGGTGGCGTCCTGGTCCAGGCCGAGGCTGACGGCCAGGTTCGGGCTCGGGTCGGTGTCCACCGTCACGACGCGCCGGCCGGCGCCGGCGCCGGCGAGGGCCAGCAGGGCCGTGACCGTGGTCTTGCCCGAGCCTGTCTTGCCGACCACTCCGATCCTCACCGCCGCTCCCTCCCGGTCGCCCCGCTCACCCCGGCGTCACCCGGAGGATCCTGTCGGCGCCGCCGCCGTTCGACGTGCTCACGTACAGGCTGCCGTCCGGGCCCTGGACCGGGGTGCGGAGGCGACCGTGCCCGGTGAGCAGCACCTGGTCGCCGGTGAGGGCGCCGGCCGCGTCGAGCGTGAGGGCCCGGAGCTGGGCCCCCCGGAGGCAGGCCAGGATCAGGGCGCCGCCCAGGCCCCGCCACGCCGCGCCGGTCACGAAGGTGGCGCCCGACGGGGCCAGGCTGGTGGCGCCGGAGGTCCAGACCGGCCGCATGGCGCCGGGGAACTTGGCCAGGTCGGTCATGGGCACGGTCTCGTCGTAGCCGGGCACGGGATCCCAGCCGCCGTTGCCCCCGGGCCGGAGCAGGTTGACCTCGTCGTCCCGGTTGGTGCCGTGCTCGACGGAGAACAGCTGGCCCCCGGGGCGCTCGGCCAGGCCCTGGACGTTGCGGTGGCCGTAGGTGAACACCCGCGAGCCCGGGAACGGGTTCCCCGGTGCCGGCCCGCCCGTCATCTCGTCCACCCGCAGCACCTTGCCGCCGAGCGATCCCAGGTCCTGGGCCGCGGTGCCGATGACGCCGTCGCCGGTGCCCACGTAGAGGTGGCCGCCGGCGCCGAAGCGGGGCCGGCAGCCGGCATGGCGACCGGACGTGAGGGGGATGCCGGCGAAGAGGGGGTTGGCCACGCGCGTGGCCGACGTGTAGGCCGCGTCCACCGTCCAGGCCACGACCCGCACGTCGCGGTTGGTGCCGTCGGTCCACGAGTAGCAGGTGTAGAGGCGTCTGTTGGTCGCGAACTGGGGGTCGACGGCCAGCCCGGTGAGCCCGCTCTCGCCCACGTTGAACACGTCGGGGAGGGTGGCCAGCCGGCGCACGGCCCCGCCCACGAAGGCGCTGAGGCGCCCGGCCTTCTCGGTGAACAGCAGGGTGCCGTCGGGGGTGAACGCGAGGTCCCACGGGATGTCGAGCCCGCCGACGTGGGTGGCGACGCTCAGGGTCGGGTTGCCGGCGGGGGGAGGGGCCGGCCCGGCCGAGGGAAAGGCGAAGACGCCGCCGTCCGACGCCGCCAGCCAGTAGCCGGCGCCGGCGTCAGGGTGGCCGGCCGCCATGGCGACCACGGGGCGGGCCAGGGTCAGGGCCCCGGTGGAGCCGGCGAAGGTGGCGTCGCCGAAGGCGAAGACGCCGCCGTCCGACGCCACCAGCCAGTAGCCGGCGCCGGTGCGGCTGGGTGCCATCCCGACCACCGGGCGGCTGAGCCCGAGGGCGCCGGTGGACCCGGCGAAGCGGGCGTCGCCGAAGGCGAAGATGCCCCCGTCGGAGGCGACGAGCCAGTAGCCCTGGCCCGTTGGCGTCGCGGCCATGCCGACGACGGGGGCGGTGAGCCCGAGCCCTCCGGTGGAGCCGGCGAAGCGGGCGTCGCCGAAGGCGAAGATGCCCCCGTCGGAGGCGACCAGCCAGTACCCCTGGCCGGTGGGTGTGGCGGCCATGCCGACGACGGGCGCGGCCAGCCGCAGGGCCCCGGTGGACCCGGCGAAGCGGGCGTCGCCGAAGGCGAAGATCCCGCCGTCCGACGCCACCAGCCAGTACCCGCGCCCCGACGGCGTGGTGGCCATGCCCACCACCGGTCGGGCCAGGCGCAGTGTGCCCGCCGACCCGAGGAACGGCGCGTCGCCTAAGGCGAAGACGCCCCCGTCGGCCGCCACCAGCCAGTACCCCCGCCCGCTCTGGCTGGCGGCCATGCCGACGACGGGCGAGGCCAGGCGCAGGACGCCGGTGGAGCCGAGGAAGGGGGCGGCGCCGGCGGCGGCCGGCGGGAGCAGGGCGCACAGCAGGCCGGCGGCCACCAGGGCGGAGCGCAGGCGCGGGCGGCGGTGCATCGGACGCGAACGTACCGGCGCCGGCCGAGCTCTGCGGGCTCGCGGCCACGGGCGCCGGGAGGTGCGGCCGGTACGCTCCCGCCGTGGCGACGTCGGTGATCGTGGTGGGCCATCGCCTCCACCGCTGGCTGCCGGCGTGCCTGGACTCGGTGGCGGGCCAGTGCGACGAGATCGTGGTCGTCGACAACGGCTCGGCCGGCGGCGAGGTGGGCGCCGCCGGCGCCCGGGCCGGCGCCCGGGTCGTGCGCCTGCCGGCCAACGCCGGCTTCCCCGCCGGGGTCAACGCCGGCGTGGGCGCCGCCACCGGGGACGTGGTGGCGCTGCTCAACGACGACGCCATGGCCGAGCCGGGCTGGCTGGCGTCCGCCGCCTCTGTCCTGGCCGACCCTTCGGTGGCGGTGGTGGCCCCCAAGCTGGTGTTCGCATCTCCGTACGCCGAGGTCGTCTTCGACGACGAGGCCCGTCGCATCGGCGCCGACACCCGGCTGCTGGGCCGGGCCATCCGCACCGCCACCTTCGCCGGCGCCGACGTCCTGGCCCGCCTGGCCGGGCCGGGGGTGCACCGGTTGGAGGACGGGGAGCTTGACGGCCGGCGGGGGCCGTGGCGCTGGACGGCCGGCGCCGAGCCCGTCTACGTGCCGGTGGAGCCCGGCTGGGACGCGGCCGACGTGCTCGTCGACGGCGAGCCGGCGCCGGTGCGGCGCGAGGTGCACCTGATCAACAACGCCGGCTCCTACCTCAGCCGGGAGGGCTGGGCCGGCGACTACGGCTACCTCAGTCCCGACGACGGTCGCTTCGACGTCCGGGCCGAGCGCTTCGGCGCCTGTGGAGGGGCCATGGTCACCACCGCGTCGACCCTGGCGCGGGTGGGGCCGTTGGCGGCCTCGTTCTTCGCCTACTACGAGGACGTGGACTGGTGCTGGCGGGCGCGCCTGGCCGGCCTGCGGGCCGTGTACGAGCCGGCCGGCGTCGTCCGCCACGTCGGCGGGGTCACGAGCGGGGGGCCGCTGGCGGCCACCGTGAAGGACCTGGCCGCCCGCAACCGCCTGCTGTGCCTGGTCCG
>JBQTJJ010000040.1:0-22973 GCA_052387235.1 Actinomycetota bacterium | reverse complement strand
TGGGCTGGCCCACCAGGTTGCCCTGGAAGGTGATGGTGGTGTCGCTCACGAACGTGTCGTCGCCGGTGGTGAGGTCGAGGAGGACCTCGTACGACACGCGGGAGGTGTAGGAGGCCCGGTGCTCGGCCTCGGCGCGGGTGAGGTTGTCGTCCACGCCGGGACACTACGACGCCTCCGGCCGGGCGTTACCGTGACGTGTGATCACCGTCCGCACCTACCGGGGCGGCAGGGCCCACGAGCACGCCGACCCCAACGACATCGCCGGCCTCGCCCGAGGTGACGACGGCCTGCTCTGGGTGGACCTCGTCGACCCCGACGAGGACGACCTGAGCTGCATCGAGAAGCAGTTCGACCTCCATCCCCTCGCCTTGGAGGACGTCCGCAAGCACCACCAGCGCCCCAAGCTGGAGCAGTACCCCTCCCACGCGTTCCTGGTGGCGTACAGCAGCGGCCTCCAGGAGGTCGACCTGTTCGTCGGGGACCACTGGCTCGTCACCGTGCGGGAGCACGACGAGGGCGGGCGGTCCTGGGACGACGCCGGAGCCCGGCTCCGCTTCGAGCGCCTCACCCCCGAGGTGGCCACCGTCGGCTTCCTGCTCTACGTGCTGCTCGACGAGCTGGTGGACGGCTACTTCTCGGCCGCCGACCAGGCCGAGGACGCGCTGGAGGAGGTGGAGGACGACATCTTCGACGGCCGGCAGTCCGAGCTGCGCTCGATCCACGAGCGGCTGTTCGAGGTGCGCCGGCATCTGGTGCAGTTCCGCCGTGTGGTGGTGCCCCTCCGTGACGTGGTGGCGGCCCTGCTGCGGGGCGAGGTCGAGGCCGTGGACGAGGGGGCCCGGGTCCACATGCAGGACGTCTACGACCACGTCCTGCGCGTCGTCGACCAGCTCGACGCCCACCGGGAGTTGGTGGGCAACGCCTTCGACGCCAACCTGGCCATGACCTCCAACCGCATGAACGAGGTGATGAAGCGGATGACGTCGTGGGGCGCCATCCTCCTCGGGTCGACGCTGGTGGCGGGCATCTACGGCATGAACTTCGAGCACATGCCCGAGCTGGGCTGGCGGCTCGGGTACCCCTTCGCCCTGCTCCTGATGATGGGCGTCACCTTCGTCGGCTTCCGCTACTTCAAGCGCAAGGACTGGCTGTGATCCCGTGAGCGAGCGGGTGGAGCTGGTCTGGTACGGCGACGACGCGCCCTGGTACGACCACGGCCCGCAGCACCCCCTCCGCCCGGCCCGGGTCATCCTCACCCGGGAGCTGATCCACGCCTGCGGGATCGTCGACGGCGTGCGGGTGGTCGAGACGCCGGCCCGCTCCGCCACCGACGACGAGCTGCTCCTGGTCCACGGCGAGCGCTACGTCGACGCGGTGCGGCGGGCCGGCCACGGCGAGACGGGCGACTGGTGGGAGTTCGGCTTCGGGCCGGGCGACAACCCGATCTTCCCGGGCATGCACGAGGCCTCGGCCCGCGTGGCCGGCGCCAGCCTGGTGGCGGCCGAGGCCGTGTTCAGCGGCCGGGCCCAGCACGCCTTCAACCCGGCCGGCGGCCTGCACCACGCCATGCCCGAGCGGGCCAGCGGCTTCTGCGTCTACGACGACCCGGCCCTGGCCATCGCCTGGCTGCTCGACCGGGGGGTGGAGCGGGTGGCCTACGTCGACGTCGACGTCCACCACGGTGACGGTCCCCAGGCCATCTTCTACGAGGACCCCCGGGTGCTCACCGTCTCGGTGCACCAGTCCGGGGCCACCCTGTTCCCGGGCACCGGCTTCGTCGACGAGGTCGGCGCCGGCGACGCCCGCGGCAGCGCCGTCAACGTCCCGCTCCCGCCCTTCACCGGCGGGCGGCTGTGGCTCGACGCGTTCCGCCGGGTGGTGGTGCCGCTGGTCGAGGCGTGGCAGCCGGGCATCCTCGTCACCCAGCTCGGGTGCGACACCCACCACACCGATCCCCTGGCCAGCCTGTCCCTCACCACCGCCACCTACCGGGAGACGGCGGCCCTGCTCCACGACCTGGCCCACCGGGCCGCCGGGGGCCGGTGGCTGGCCACCGGGGGCGGCGGGTACCAGTGGGCCGGCGTGGTGCCCCGGGCCTGGACGCTGTACTTCGCCGAGATGGCCGGCGTGGCGCTTCCCGACGAGCTGCCGCCGGCGTGGGTGGAGCGGGCGTCGGCGCAGGCGGGACGGCCGGTACCGGCCACCCTCTCCGACCCGCCCGTGCCCGGGCCCGAGATCGACCCGGCCGGCGTCGAGCAGGTCGTGGACGACGTGCGCCGGCTCGTCTTCCCGCTGCACGGCCTGGCGTAGCGGACGCCGTCCGGTTCCGGGAAGCCCTACATCCGCTGGGCGGACGCCAGGCTTCCCAGAACGGCTGCGCCGGCCGGTGAGCGGGTGCCACTGCGGACCCCCTCGTCGCGCCACTTGCGCCAGGCCACCAGGTGCGAGGTGTGCAGGCCCTCCCGGCGCAGCAGTGCACCCTTGGCGCCGGGCTGGGCCAGGCGCTCGTACTCGCCCAGCACCCGCAGCTTGTACTCGGCCGTGAAGGTCCGCCGGCGGGGGCGGGACTCCCGGCGCTCGGCCGCGCGGCGCCGCATGGCCCGGAGGAGGGGCGCAGGATCGAACACCACGTAGCGCCCGGGCCGGCTCGCCACCCGCCGCAGGTCCTTGGCCGGCGCCAGGTGGACGCGCTCGTCGTGGATGGCCCACACCACGAGGTACGCCGATCCGTCCGGCATCCTGAGCCGGCCGGTGGCCGGGCCGTAGGTGGCGACGTCGACCCGTGACCGGCCGAGGTGGCCGAGGGCGGCGAGGCGGACGACGTCGGCGGCGGTGTACATCCGGCGCTGCGCCCCCTCGCGGGTGACCCTGGTGGGGCGCACCCACTGCTGGCGGGCCCAGTAGTCCAGCTGGCGGTAGCTGATCCCGGCCAGCTCGGCCGCCTCGGGACCCGAGAACTCCCCGACCGGGGCCTGGGGCCCCGGCCTGTCCCGGAGGTCGACGACGGACCCGCCGGCATCGTCGGTCGTCGGATCGGCCGCTGGTCGGGTCCCCACTGTCACGGGGCGGAGCTCCCTTCGGGATCGCGCACGGCCCACCGCGGGCCACCCCATGTTCGGCGCCGGCCACCGGGCCGGATGACAGCGCGATCCCACCGTCAATGGACCGAGATCGACTCGCCTGTTCCGACTACATGGCCGCCGTCCGTGTGGTCGCTTTCATATCAGTAAGCGATCTTCGCTGCTCTGACGACACGCGAAGAATCTGTGCGCACACTACGTGGATGCCGGGCCTGCTCACGGGCTGTTTCCCCTCATTTCATCGGCTATTCCCGAGTCCATCTGAGGAAATACCCGCGAATATCCGCCTCCTATTCCGAGTCTGTTCATCGCACGGTGCCGGCCGATAGCAGTCGCCGCCGGACGTCCCCCGGCGGCTCCCGGCGCCGTGCTGCTCAGGCCCATCGAGAAGGGAACACACATGACACGACGGTGGATGCTCATCCGCGGCGAACGAGGCCAGGCCTCCTTCACCGTGGTCGCGGCGCTCATCACGGTCGTACTCGCCGGCGTCCTCGTGAACCGGGTGGCGTGGACGGCGGAGGCCATCAACAAGAAGGCCGGCAACATCGCCAAGACGGCGACGCCGATCAACGCGGCCACCGACGCCGTGCTCGACCTCGACACCACCAACCAGCTGGCCGGCTCGATCCTCGCCACCGCCCAGCCCCTCGAGGGCAAGCTGGCCGAGATCGTGCGCCTGGCCAAGTCGGTCGACCAGCTCGCCATCTCCATCAACGCCAGCGCCTCCACCGTCGACGGCACGGCCAAGAGCATCAACGGCAACGCCGGCGGGATCGTCGAGACGGCGAAGTCCATCGACCGGGGCGTCAAGCAGATCAACACCAACCTGGACAAGTCGATCGAGATCGCGGGCGGCATAAAGGCCGACTCCGGCAACATCCTCGGCCAGGCCCAGCTCGCCCACCGCCTGGCGGCGTGCGTCGACCAGGGCCTTCCCGGCCCCGGCTCCCCCGCCGACAGCCACTGCAGATAGGAGCGCGGACAATGACCGAGACCATCAGCCCGTCACAGCGGGCGCTCCGCCGGTCGGAGACCGACCAGGCCCAATTCCTCAAGCGGTGGCTGGCCGTGTGGGTGATCCTGCTCACTGTCGTCGTCATGGTCGTGATCGTGTTCCTGCTGAAGATCACGGACTCGCTCAGCGCCATCAACACCAACCTGGCCACCACCGACCCCGACCTGTCGGCCGCCGGCGGCAACGTCCGGGCCCTGCCCGATCAGGTCCAGGCCATCAACGCCAGCCTGGAGGGCATCGACCCGGCCCTGAAGCCGGTCCCGCAGCAGACCGAGGACATCCTGGCCGCCCTCACGTCCATAAACGGCAAGCTCGCCACCACTGACGGCTCGCTCAGGGACACGTCGGGCAACCTCAAGACGGTGCTCGGCCAGGCCCAGGACGTCCGCGGCGTCCTGGTGGACGCCGACGACCCGCCCGACGGCCAGGGCGTGCAGAACATCCACCAGCGGGTGGCGCTGGCCAACGGCGTCGGCTCCACCGGGCGCTTCGGCACCAACCCGAGCAACCTGTCCGCGGCCGAGGCCACCGCCGTGAACATCATCGCCGGCCTGCAGGACACCAACCGGCACCTCACCAGCATCTGCCGCTCGCCGGCCGTCCTGGGAGCCAAGACATGCTGACCGGTGCCGGCAGGAGCCGGCCCCGTCTGGCCGGGGAGGCCGGCGTCGTCGGCGCCAACCTGGCCATCACCTTGGCCTTCGCCCTGTTCGCCGTGATCCAGCTGACCCGCACCACCATCGCGGCCGAGCAGATCGACGACCGGGTCGAGGTGATCACCAGCGACGTCGGGGAGATCGACGAGGACCTGGTGAACGTGCCCAAGCTGAACGAGACCGACCGCATCGCCAAGCAGATCCTGGCTGCGGCTGCGCCCCTGTCGGCCCAGGCCGGCGAGATCGTGGTCACGGCCCGCAGCATCGACGGCACGGTGTCGTCGATCCTGGGCAACGCCACGTCGATCAACGGCACGGTGAAGGGGATCAGGGCCAACCTGAGCACCCTGCAGCCGGTGGTCCGCTCCATCAACGACGGCGTGGCCGCCATCAACGGCCGGGTGGACCGTGTCATCGGCCTGGTGGCCGGGATCAAGGTCGATCTCGACAACGTGCTCGCCGAGGTCGGTGCGGGCGGCCCGGCCGGCCACGCCGGTCCCGGAGGCAAGACCATCTCCGGCCACGCCAACTCCATCGACTGCTCGTCCGCCATCGTCAACAGCCAGGGCTGCGAGGGGTAGAGCAGGCGCCACGGTTCCCGGGGGCGGGACCGCCGGCGCCGGCCGGGTCGGCCATGATGCAGGGATGGCGGGACTCCACGAGGACGACGTCGTCCCCGATCCCGTCGAGCAGTTCCTGCGCTGGTACGAGGAGGCGGGCACCGACGCCGTCGCCCTCGCCACCGCCGCCGCCGACGGCGCGCCCTCCGCCCGCATGGTGCTGCTGAAGGGCGTGGACCAGCGCGGCTTCGTCTTCTTCACCAACCGGGCCAGCGCCAAGGCCCGGGACCTCGCCGCCAACCCCCGGGCCGGCCTGCTCTTCCACTGGCCGCCCGACCGCCAGGTCCGGGTGACGGGGGACGTCGCGCCGGTCGACGACGGGGAGTCGGACGCGTACTGGCGCACCCGGCCCCGGGCCAGCCAGCTCGGGGCCTGGGCCTCCCGCCAGAGCGAGGTCATCGAAGGCCGAGGGGTCCTGGAGGGCCGCCTCGCCGAGGCCGAGCGGCGCTTCGCCTCCACCGACGTCCCCCGGCCCGGCTTCTGGGGCGGGTACCGCCTCACGCCGTCCACCATCGAGCTGTGGCACCACAGGGAGGACCGCCTCCACGACCGCCTCCGGTACCGGCGGGCCGGCGCCGGCTGGGTCCTGGAACGGCTGTCACCGTGACCGGGCTCAGCCCCCTCGACCGCTACCGCTTCGACACCCAGGGGTTCCTCCTGTTCGACGACGTCCTGGGCCCGGCCGAGGTCGAGACGCTGCGGACCGCCGTCGACGGGCGGGGCCTGCCCCCGCCCGGGACCACGGTGGAGTCACAGCGCCTCGGGTGGCGCGGCGAGCTGCTGGGCTGGCACCCCGCCCTGCGCGACCTCGTCGACCACCCCGTCGTCGTCGACGTGCTCACCGAGCTGGTGGGGCCCCACGTCCGCCTCGACCACGCCTACGGCATCGTCATGGCGCCGGGCACGAGCGGCCTCGGGGTCCACGGCCCGGCCTGGCCCTTCGACCCGGCCCAGTACCACGTGCACCGGGCCGGGGCCGTCCGGTCGGGCCTGCTCGCCTTCTCCTGGTCGCTGAGGGGCGGCGGCCCCGGCCAGGGCGGGTTCGGCTGCATCCCCGGCAGCCATCTGGCCGTCGACCCTCCCCCCGCCGGCGCCGAGGCCCTGGTCCGGGAGGTCCCCCAGCCCGCCGGCTCCCTGCTCGTGTTCACCGAGGCCCTGGTCCACTGCACCCTGCCCTGGCACGGCGCCACCACCCGCCTGGCCCTGCTGTACAAGTACTCGCCCGGCAGCTCGGCGTGGGCCGGCGGGCCGGCCGCCCCGCCCGAGGTGCTGGCCTCCATGACCGGGCGCCAGCGCCGGCTGCTCGAACCGCCCTACGTCGGCGGCCGCACTCCCGCCCTCGGCGACTGACCCGCCATTCTGGTAGCCGGAGCGACACGGGAACCATGTCGCTCGGACTACCAGAAGCGCGGCGCAGATTCCCGACCTAACTGGTCGGGTATACTGGTCGCCAGGATGACCAGGGCACAGCTGTTCTCGTTCCCCGACCCCGTCAACGAGGTCTCGGCCCGGCTGGTGGCCGGGGGCGTCGTGCTCCTCTCCCTCGCCACGCTGGCCTTCGATGCCCGTTGGATGACGGTGGTGCTGGCCTACGGCTTCGTGGCGCGGGTGCTGACCGGTCCCACCCTGAGCCCGCTCGGGCAGCTGGTGACCCGGGTGGTGACGCCCCGCCTCGGGGTGGCGCCACGATTCGTCCCCGGCCCCCCCAAGCGGTTCGCCCAGGGGATCGGCGCCGTGGTCACCACCACGGCGGCCGTCCTCGCCATGGTGCTGCACCAGTGGGGGTCGGCCCAGGTCCTCATCGGCCTCATCTCGGTCGCCGCCTTCCTCGAGGCCGCCTTCGCCCTGTGCATCGGCTGCAAGGTGTTCGCGCTGCTCATGCGGGCCGGCGTGATCCCCGAGGCGGTGTGCGAGCGGTGCAACGACATCTGGGCCGGCGGGTACCGAGCCTCTGCGTAGGGCTGCCCAGCGGCAGGCGGACACTGCGCGGCAGGGACGATGCGGAAGACCCGGACAGTGACCGGCACGCTCCAGGGCGGTCGGCCCGGCCATCGACCCTGTCGGCGACCTCGTTGACAGGGCGCGGGCGGGGCCAGGCCCCGGCGAGAGCAGCTGGGAGCCGCCCTCGGGGCTACGAGGCGGACCGGGCCAGCCGGTCCACCCTCGCCAGCCAGCCGGCCTCGTCGGCGTGGAACGCGCCGGCGTGGCCCACCCCGCGGAGGGTCCACAGCTCGCCTCCGGTCAGGGCCGCCAGCCGCGCTCCACTGCTCGGGGGCACCGTGCGGTCGGCGTCGCCCTGGATCAGCAGCGTGGGCACGCGGTAGCGCCCGGGACGGATCTCCCGGCCCAGGTCCACCAGCCGGCCGCCGCCGCTCGCGACCGGGTAGAGGACGGGGAGCAGGCCGGTCCAGGCCCGGCTCACCCCGGCACGGAAGGCGACCACGTCGCGGAAGCCGGCGAAGCCGCTGTCGGAGACCACCGCCGCCACCGGTGCGCCGGCCGCGGCCGCCGCCAGGGAGGCCAGGCCCCCGGCCGAGAAGCCCAGCAGCACCACCGGCGCCCGGAACCGGTCCCGGGCGAAGCGGGCGGCGTCGGCCACGTCCCGGGCCTCGCGCCGCCCACCGCCGTAGGCGTGCCGGCCCGACACGTAGCCGAGGTCGACGAACAGCAGGCCGTAGCCGAGTTCGTGGAGCGGGGGGCCGACGTCGAGCGTGGCCGAGCGGTCGTTCCCGTAGCCGTGGACCACCACGATCACCGGCCGGCCCGGGGACCCCGGGACGTACCACGCCGGCCTGCCCCGTCCGTACGACACCTCCTCGAATGCGAGGCCCACCGAACCCGGGTCGCCGTGCACCTTCCGGGACTCGCCCCCCCGTGCGATGGCGACAGCGGCGTACGCGCTGGCGCCGGTCCAGGCCAGGACGACCACCGCCAGGAACGCGGTGGCCCAGCGCCGAACCCCGCGCCGGGGGCGCGGTGGCCGGCCGGGAGCGGCGTCGGGCTGCACGTGGACATCGCTGGCATCGGTCATGGAATGGCTCACCTGGCGTTCGGCACGGCGATCCCGCGCGGATGCAAGGTGATCCGTAGCGCGATCGGGGGAGGCGACAATGAGCCGATCGGACCCTGGTAACCGGGTCCGATCCGGCTCATACTGCGAACAGGCCGGTCCCCCCGCCGGCCGGAGCGAGTGGCCAGGGCTCGGGCCCCCGCCCGTCAGGAGAGCCCGAGGGCAACCCATGGACGTGTTCGGGATGGTCCGGGCGGCCTACGAGCGCGTGGCACGGCAGTGGAGCAGGCGCCAGGACGGTGCCGCCCTCGTCGAGTATGCGCTCCTGATCGCCTTCATCGCCGTGATCTGCCTCGCAGCCGTGGCCTACATCGGCGGCTGGGCCGACGACACCCTGACGTCGATCGGCGACCAGATCCAGTAGGACCTGCGAGCCCGCCGGCCGTGTGATTGCCGGCGGCGCGGGTTGTGACAATACTGGTGGTTGCGTCCGCATTGGCCGGACAGCGAACCGACGTGACCCCGCCTTCCCCGTCCGACTCCGAGTGGTTCGACGACCCTCGCCTCGAGGAGATCTTCGCCTCGTGGGCCGAGAGCAACCATCCCTCGGCCCGGGGCACCAGGGCCAAGGCCCCTGACCCGGCCGCCGAAAAGGCCGAGCGGCCGTCCGGGGAAGCCGGCCCGGGGGACGCCGGCCCGGGGGACGCCGGCCCGGGGGACGGCAGCCCGGGGGACGCCGGCCCGGGGGACGCGGGGGACGACCTCTACGCCTGGAGCGACGCCGGCGCCGGCGTGGACTGGGACGTGCCGGACCTCCGCCAGGCGTGGACCGGGGCCGACCCCGATCCGGCGCCGGGCCCGCCGGAGTCCATCTGGCCCGAGCCGGAGCCCGAGCCTCCGGCCGGGGACCGGTCCATCTGGCCCGAGCCGGAGCCCGAGCCGCAGCCCGAGCCGCCGGCCGGGGACGGGCCCTGGGCCCGCGACCGCGACGACGTCATCCCCGCTCCCCGCCGGCGGCGGTGGGGACGCCGCAAGGGCTGACCGGGCCGCTCAGACCCTCCGCCGCAGCGGGTGGTCCTCGGGCACCTCCACCAGGCGCAGCTCGTTCCCCTCCGGGTCGGTCACCCAGCACTCCACCAGGCCCCATGGCATCGCCGCCGCCCCCTTCACCACGGTGACGCCGGCCCGGCGGAGCCGGGCCTCCTCTCCGGCCGCGTCCGCCACCTGCAGCCACAGCGTGAGCGGCGGCGACGGCGTCTCTCCCGACGACAGCTCGAGGAAGCCGCCCCCGAGGAACAGCACCACCCCGCTGACCTGCCCGCCGACCCCGTACTCCCGGTAGATCCGAAGCCCCAGCGTGCCCGTGTAGAACTTGACCAGCGGCTCGAAGTCCCGTGGCCGGTAGATCACCCGGCTGGAGAGCACCTCCACCGCGCCATCCTGGCCCATCGCCGGGCCGTCAGGCCTGGAATCGCAGCGTCTCGGCCGACTCCGACGACGAGTTCCACGCCAGCAGGCGGCCGGAGGGACCGGCTCCGTCGCGCCCCGGCATGAGGTGGACGAAGGTGGGCCTGATCGTGCGCAGCGTGTCGGCCGCGGGCGGGGCCAGGCACGCCCACGTGCCGGTGTTGAGGTACTGGGGGGCGCCGGCGCCGAAGGCCAGCGGCAGGTGCTGGGCGGCGTGGGTGTGGGCGAAGACGTAGTACGGCACGTTCGCCCCTTCCTCGGCCAGCAGCTCGTCGATGCGGGCGGCGGCCCGCTGGAGGTACATGACGTGGCGGCCGGTGGGCGACAGCGGCAGGCCCTTGCGCAGGAAGGCCATGGCGCCGGCCGCCGTCCCGCCCATGGCCACGGTGCGGACCGCGCCCCGCTTCGACGCCAGGTAGCCGAGCGACAGCAGCGCCAGCGCCGGCCCCGAGCGGCGGGTGTTGATCTTCACCGCCTCCTCCATGAGCAGCGACAACGGCTTCTCCGACGCCGACGACATCTCGTCGATCTCGGCCACCACCCGGGCGCTCAGCCCCACCTCCTTGGCGTAGGGCGCCAGGAGGTCCCGGTAGGCGGCCCGCCGCGCGTCCCACGCCGGCCCCGAGATGGATCGGGCATGGGCCAGCAGGTCCCTGAAGATGCGGACCTGGCGCTTCAGCACCTCGACGGCCGAGCCGGGCTGGCGGCGGATGGCGAGGCGGTAGTACCCGAGCGAGCTGACGTGGTCGGGGCAGGGGTCGATGTCGTACACGAACCGCTCCATCGCCTCGAACAGGAACGTCCCGATGGGCCGCTCCAGCGGGCCGGGCCGGCCGTCGGCGTAGGGGTCGAGCACGGTGCTGAAGGCGTTGAAGCCGTCGTGCTGGTGGCCGTGCTCGGCGTAGAGGACACCGGGCAGGTGGTAGATCCACGGGTGGAAGGTGATGCCGCCGGCCGACGAGCCCGCGCCCACGCCGGCCACGAAGCTGCGCATGCGCTCCTGGAGGGCGGGGCGGATGAGCTCGGCGTCGTGGTTGCCGACCACGATGTCGACCGGGAAGCCGGCCGACAGGAAGCGGCCGAGGCCCCGGAAGACCTCCTCGTGGTTGGCCATGATCCGCTCCAGGGTGGCCATGGCCACGTCCTCGGTGGGCGCTCCCCCGGCCCCGTTGGTGACCAGCTCGCAGCGGAGGAAGTCGAGGAAGTCGCCGAGGATCACCAGCCGCCAGGTCCGGCCCTCGGGCCCGGCCCGGCGCACCAGGGCGTCGAGGAAGCGGCAGAACTCGACGTCGTGGAAGAACGTCTCGACGCTGTGGAGCGGCCCGGGGCCGAGGTGGAGGTCGCTGACGAGGACGATGTCCTCCTGGCGGTGGTCCGTCATCGCCGGCGCTGGGGACACCGGGAGAGGCTACCCAGCCGGTTGCACCTCAGCCGCAGCCGGGGCGCCGGCCCGACGGCGGCGCCACCCCGAGCAGCGCCCGGGTCAGCTCGCCCCCCTCGGTCACCAGGTCGAACAGGGCCTGGTCGATGTGCTCGTCGGTGACGGTGAGCCGGTCGCCGGCCGACGAGTCGGCCGCGATCAGCGCCGACTTTCGGAGGAGCTCCTTGATGAAGGCGGCGCTGACGCCGTCGGTCCGCTGGATGACCCGCTCGCGGTCGGCGACCTGGAGGTCGAGGCCGCGGCCGTACAGCTCGAACAGCCGGGAACGGCAGGCGGCGTCGGGCAGCGGGACCTCGATGGCCTCGTCGACGCGCCCCGGCCGTGACGCCAGCGCCGGCTCGAGCAGCTCGGGGCGGTTGGTGGTCAGGACGAACAGCACGTCGGCGTCGTCGGAGA
This sequence comes from Actinomycetota bacterium, assembly GCA_052387235.1. Classification (GTDB taxonomy): domain Bacteria; phylum Actinomycetota; class Acidimicrobiia; order Acidimicrobiales; genus JBQTJJ01. Next base: position 11,285 of record JBQTJJ010000040.1, on the reverse strand, counting down.
GGCCGTCCATCTGGTTGAGCAGCTCGAACAGCACCGAGTTGGTCCCCGTGCTCTGGTGGGTCCGCTCCTCGGCCACCAGGTCGACGTCCTCCAGGATCACCGTGGCCGGCTGCAGCAGCCGGGCCATCGTGCACGACGCCTCGACGAGTCCGAGCGTCTGGCCCGTGAGCAGCAGCACGCTCCGATCAGGCATGCGGCCGGCCAGGTACATGGCGGTGAGCGTCTTCCCCGTACCGGGCGGGCCCCAGAGGAGCAGGCCGCGCTTGAGGTGGCGTCCCGCCGCGGCAAGGCGCTCGCGCAGCGCGGCGAAGCGGATGGTATGGCGCTCGATGCGCTCGAGCACGCCCGCCGGCAGGACGATGTCGTCGCGCTCGATCGTCCGCAGGTGGTGGAAGTTCACCTCCAGCGGCCCCACCTGCCTCTGGCTCAGGGAGACGACCCGCCCCCGGTAGACGTTGCGCGTGCGCACCCGGGCGCGGATGTCGGCGAGGAAGCCCTCGGCCGCGGCCCGGCTCGGCGCCATGGCCTCGACCGTGATCGAGGAGTTGCCGAAGCGCGTGTCGGCGCCGCGGATGAAGACGGCGAGGCGCTCGCCGGCCTCCTCGATCAGGTAGAGCCCGAACTGCACGCAGGCGATCTTCTCGTCGAGGCCCGACGGCCGGTTCAGGTAGTCGACCGGGCCCTGCAGCGGCCCGCCGCCCCCCATGAGGCCGGCCCGGGCCGGCGTGGCCAGGTCGCCGAGGCCGACGCCCATCATGCGCTTCATCTCGGACGACACGCCGAGCAGCTCGAAGGTCCGGCCGGCCTCGCCCACGTACCCGTCCAGGGCGAGCTGGAGGTTCGGGTGGTCGTGGGTCGGGAACTGCTCGGCCACGATCGGCAGCTCGGTGGGTGTTGCGCCGAAGTGCCTGGTGAGGGTGGCCCGGAAGAACGGCTCGGGAGGCGGTGCGTTGGTGACGGCCTGCTCCAGGAACCCCTTGAAGGCGACACCGAAGTCGCCGGCCGACAGCCGCTCACCAGATGTCATCGTGGACCTCCCGGAATCGAGTGGCGAGATACTCCCACGGCTATTTCGACGACGTGGTCCGGGAAGGCCCGACGCACGGGCGCCGGACCCCACCCGGATCGACGGTCACGCCGAGAAGACGGCGTCCAGGTCCTCGACGGCGGGGAAGGTGGTGGCCCGCAGCCACCGGCGGACGGCGGCGGTGGCCCGCACGTCGTCCTCGTTGTAGGCGAGAAGGCGCCGGCGGGCGGCCTCGGCTTCCGCCGCTGCTCCGCCGCTCGCCACCCGGTGCCACAGCATGGACAGGTCGCCGGACGGGTCCTCGTCCCGCCACGAGAACCCGGCCCGCGGCGCGATGGCCTTGAGCCCGTTCCCGGCCCCGCTCTCCAGCTGGTCCTTGACGACACGGAGGAGGTCGACGAGCTCGGGGCCGGCCACGAAGGCGGCCACCGCGTCCCTCACTCCCTCGGCGCCCGGACGGGTCTCGGCCAGCGCCGCCCCCGAGGCGAGCGCACCCCGCTCGGCTCCCGCCGACCAGCAGTAGAAGGCGATGCTGCGCCCGGCCTCGGCCGCGGCCCGGCGCTGCGCCTCGACCCACTCCCAGAACCGCAGGAACACGCCGGCCTCCAGGCGCTCCCCCGGCGGGCCCCAGTCGGCGACGGGCACGTAGGCGCCGTCGACCAGCGCACCCCACAGGTAGGTGGTGCCGTCGAGGGTGCTCTCCATGTCGATGTCGATCTCGACGTCGGCGCCCGGCACCTCCACCGTGGCCACGCCCCGCCGGCGGTGGAGGATGCCGTTCCCGGCCACCGCCACCCGGGCCACGTCGACGGCGCCGGCCAGCGACCCGCCCACCATGCGGTCGTGCAGGGCCAGGACGCTCCGATCGAGCGCGGCCAGGTCGCCGGCGGTGTGCACGCCGTGGCGGGCCAGGAGCGCCCCCAGCCCATCGTCGTCCCCCACCAGGTCGGCGACCACCACGTCCGGCTTCGACCTGTCGGCCCACGCCAGCAGGCCGGGGACGTCGGCGCCGGCCGGCAGGTCGTCGCGGAGCAGGGCGGTGCGCCGGTCGAGGCGGGCGAGGTCGCGCCGGGTGACCACGCCGGCCCGCCGGTGGCTGTGCCACTGGACGTAGCCGTGGAGCGGCAGGAGCGACACGCTGTCGCTCTCCACCAGCCGGGGCCCGCAGTGCGTGAACCACGGGCACGTGGCGCACTCGTCCACCAGCACCGGCTCCACCACCGATGCACCGGCGAGGGCCGCGGCCAGCACGTCGAGCCGGAAGGCGAACTCGACGTCGTGGCGCTCGAGGGCCGACTGGGTGTCGTGGCCCTTCCAGGTGGCCCGGAACCGGGGGGCGGTCAGGTCGATCCACGCCACCCGGCGCTCCTTGCCGATGATGCCGCCCCACGGCTCGTCGGCGGCGTGACCGCACGCCTCCAGCATGCGCCGGTAGTGGGCCAGCTGGAGGGCGTCTTGGCGCAGCGGGCGGACCGACCACGCCGGGTCGGCATCGACCGCGCCGGGCCATGGTGCGGCCAGGCTCGACACCAGCCCGGGCTCCTGGTCGTCCCGCTCCCGGGAGGTGAGCGTGCGGTGGTGCCGCACGTCCACGGGGACGTAACCCGCCCTCCCGTCGGAGCGGGTGCCGGCCCGCACGAGGACCCCGGGCCCGCCGGCGCGCCGGCCCGACTCGTCGTCGGGGAGGCGGCCGCCCAGGACGAGGGCGGCGCCGGCGGCCATGGCCGCGGCGGTGGCGGCCGTGGCCGCAGCCCGCTCCGTGTCGCCATCGAGCCGGACGGCGCCGGGATGGGCGCCCACCAGCTCGGCGAGCACTGCCGCCTCGAAAGCGATCCGCTCGTCCCTACGGACCCCGGCCATCACCGGCTCGGCCCGGGGCGCCTCGGGCGGCGGGAGGAGGTCGAACTGCACCCGCAACGGGCACCGCCCGGCCACGTGGCCGCCCTGGACCGGCACCAGGCTGGCGTCCCGGCGCGGCGCGGGCCGGTCCTCGATCGCTGCGCCGCCCGGGTCGGTCATCCCTTCGAAGCGTACGCAGCAGGTGCGACAGCCCGGTTGGTCAGCCCTGGTGGGCGTAGGCGGTCCGCAACGCGTCGGCGTCGGCGCCGTCGGGCGTGGCCGACACCGAGCCCTGGGTCAGGCACGAGGCCGAGGAGCCGGCATGGTCGAGGCCGAGGGCGTGGCCGATCTCGTGGCAGGCGAGCGTGTCCTTCTCGGCCTGGCTGAACGAGCGGTCGGCGGCCATGCGGATGCGGGCACCGCCCAGGTGGCCGTCGGGCGCGTGGTAGAAGTGCGCCGCACCCTTCCAGCCCCGCTGGAGGATGTCGCGGCACACCGGGATGGTGGTTCCCTCGGCCTCGCAGCCGACCCCGCCCTCGGACCACGCCAGCCGCACGTCGGCGCCGACGGCGTTCCACGTGTCGACGGCCCGGCGGGTCGCGGCCTGCCAGCCGGCGTCGCCGGTCCGGTCGCTGATGACGAGGGAGCGCTGGCCCCAGTGGGCGAAGGCCGGCGCGGCGGTGGCGCCACCGGGGGCGAAGGCCAGGCCCAGGAGGACGGCGGCGGCGGTTGCGGCGGCGGCGGCGTAGGCGATGTAGCGAGGCGAGCGCATGGAGGGGTCCCTTCTTCCGTGTGGAATCCAGGACCGGCTGACTTCGGCGGCTCGGCTGACTCTCACGAGTCCCGTGGCTTTGCGGACCAGCCTCACGGCTGGGGTGCCCTTGTCGGACCAACCTGGGTGGCTAGTGCATCGGCACTAGGCGCGCCCTGGTTGACTAGTTCTTCTCGCTCCGCCCCGAGGGCAGCAGCGCCCCTGGCGCGGAGATTCCGGGGATGGAAGGATTAGGTGGAATTGTCCCCGGGCAGAACGGGGGCGAGGCGACGCCGAGGAGGACCCCCGATGCGGAAGACGGCGCAGGTTGCTATCGCACTCGCGGCAGCGTGGTTGCTCGTAGGGGGTCCGCCGGCACCCGCGGTTGCCCATCCCGGCCAGCACGGCGAAAACGAGGGACACCTGCTCGGGACCGGCGCCGAGGGGAAGATCGAGCTGGTCGGCCAGCTCGAGGTGACCCAGACGGAGGGCCTGGTGGCCGACGTGGCCGCCTTCGGCAATTACGCCTACCTCGCCAACTGGGGCGAGCCCGACTGCGCCGGACCCGAGCGCGGAGGCGTCACCAGCCCCGACGCGGGCGCCTGGGTGATCGACATCTCCGATCCCGCCAACCCGCAGGAGGTCAATTTCATCCCGATGCCGCAGGACACGCGCCCGGGCGAGGGGATGCAGGTCCTGCACGTCGAGACCTCCATGTTCAGCGGCGACATGCTCGTCATGAACGCGGAGGCGTGCGGCAAGAACTACAAGGGCGGGTTCATGCTGTACGACGTCACCGACCCGCTGAAGCCGGTGAAGCTGGGCCTGGGCTGGGGCGAGCGCACGAGGAGCGACACCCACCAGACGCACAGCGCCTTCGTCTGGCAGCCGCCGGGGTCCACCAGCGCCTACCTGGTGCTCCAGGACGAGGAGGACCTCGCCGACCTGGACATCTTCGACATCACCAATCCCCGTCGACCCCGCCAGATCGCGGAGCTGGACCTCAACGAGTTCGGGGTCGCCCAACCCGCCCTCAACCTGGCCACCTCCAACCTCCACGACATGACGGTCAAGTGCATGGCGACCGGCACCTACGCCGGCAGGTGCATCATGATCGCCTCCTACTGGGACGGCGGCTACGTGCTGCTGGACGTGACGGACCCGGCGAGCCCCGACGTCCTCTTCGACACCGACTTCGCCGCCGTCGACCCGGAACTGCTCGAGCAGACCGGCGTCTCCCTCACGCCCGAGGGCAACGCCCATCAGGCCGAGTTCACCGCCGACAACCGCTTCTTCATCGGCACCGACGAGGACTTCGCCCCGCACCGCTCCCAGATCTCCACCGACGACGGGGGCCTGTACGACGCCGGCGAGTTCTCCTGGACCGTGCCCGTCCGGGAGCTCGAGGACGGCACCCTGGACGGGCCCACCGTCTTCGGCGGCTACGGGTGCCCGGCCGACCGCGGGTCGATCCCCTCCGCCTCGACGCTCACGCTCGCCGGCGGCGAGGAGGCCATCCTCGTGCTGCAGCGCGGTCCGTTGGACGATCCGAGCCGGTCCGGGGGAGCCTGCCTGTTCTCCGAGAAGGTCGAGACGGCCCAGCTGCTCGGGTACGACGCCGTGATCATCGCCAACCACCACCGCGGCGCGCTCGGCGGCGAGGGGCCCGACACGTACCTCTGCGGCAGCATGGGCCACGTCTTCGACGTCGAGATCCCGGCGCTGTGCGTGGGCCACCGGGCCATGCACGAGCTGTTCGACGACCCGGACGCCGCCGACAACTTCACCTATCCCGAGGCCGTTCCCTCCGTCGGCACGGTGGGCGACCGTGTCACCGTCGCCACCACCTTCGACGGCTGGGGGTACGTGCACCTGTTCGACGCCGCCACGGGCCAGGAGCTCGACACCTTCGCCATCCCCGAGGCCATGGACCCGGCCTACGCGTCGGGCTTCGGCGACCTCACCGTGCACGAGGTGGCCACCGACCCCACCGACCCGAGCCTCGCCTACCTGTCGTACTACGCCGGCGGCCTGGTGGCGCTGCAGATCCAGTGCACCGACCCGGGCGACACCACCACGTGCGAGCTGGTGGAGGTGGGCAGCTACCTCGATCCGGACGGGAACAACCTCTGGGGCGTCGAGGTCGTCGCCAACCCGGCCGACGACCCGGACGTGCAGGGCGACGAGCAGCTCATCCTCGCCAGCGACCGCGACTACGGGCTGTTCATCTTCCGCGACCCGTGAGCCGAGCCCGCCCGGCGGCGGGACCAGCGGCGGGCGGCCGATACCCCTGAAGGTTCGCCCAGGGCCCGGCTGACCGGGTGCGGGACCGGAACGGGTCCACCCTGGGGTCGAACACGTCGGGAACTCGTGGACCACGGTTCAGCGAGCGTTCAGGCCGGATTCAGGTGCGTCCGTCATCCTGTACATGTGCGGGTACTCGTGGTCGAGGACGAGAAGCGGCTGGCCTCGGGGTTGAAGAAGGGCTTGGAGGCGGAGGGCTTCGCCGTCGATGTCGCCCTCGACGGCACCGACGGACTCTGGCAGGCACGAGAGCACCCGTACGACGTGATCGTGCTCGACATCATGCTGCCGGGGATAAACGGCTTCCGGATCTGTTCGTCGCTCCGGGAGGAAGGCAACTGGACGCCGATCCTGATGCTGACGGCAAAGGACGGCGAGTGGGATCAGGCAGAAGCGCTCGACAGCGGCGCCGACGACTACCTGGTGAAGCCGTTCTCCTACGTTGTGCTCCTCGCCCGGCTGCGGGCGCTGGTGCGCAGAGGTGCGCCGGCCCGCCCCGTGGTGCTGGCGGCGGGTGACCTCACCCTGGATCCTGCCACCCGCCGGGTACAGCGCGGCGGCAACCCGGTCCACCTCACTCCCCGCGAGTTCTCCGTCCTGGAGTTCCTCCTCCGCCAACCCGGCGACGTGGCCTCCAAGCGGGAGATCCTCGACCGCGTGTGGGACTACGACTTCGAGGGCGACCCGAACATCGTCGAGGTCTACATCCGTCGGCTTCGGCACAAGGTCGACGAGCGGTTCGGTCGAGCGTCGATCGAGACGGTGCGGGGCGCTGGGTACCGCCTCCGCGACGATGGTGGCTGACCGCGGCGTCCGCCCGCGCCCCGCCGCCACCGGCTGGCGCGCCCGCCTGGGGACGGTCCGGGTGAGGACCACGCTGCTGGCGATGCTGATCGTCGCCTTCGCCCTGGTCGTCGGCGCGGCCGGCCTGGTGCTCTCGTTGCGTCGATCGCTCACCGACGAGATCGGCCGAACGGCCGAGCTGCGCGCCGACGACGTGGCCGCAGCGTTGAAGTCCGGCACCGCGGTCGACTCGGTGCTGGTCGCCGGCGATGACGACGAGAGCTTCGTGCTGGTCGTCGACCCCTCTGGTGCCGTGCTGGCCGCCAGCCCCAACCTCGCCGATCCGACCAGGGTGGCCCCGGTACCGCTCGGCGCCGCCCGGCGGGTCGACGACGTGCGCGTCGCCGAGCACGAGCCGGGGGACGAAACGTCCGAGGAGGAGGACTTCATGGTGGCCGCCCGCGCCGCGGACACCGGCTCCGGTGATGTCCTGGTCCTCGCCGGGCGGTCCTTCGACATCGTCGACGAGCCCGCCGGAGCCCTGGCCGGCGTGCTGGTGGTGGGCGTGCCTGTCCTCCTGGTGGTGCTCGGCGCCTCGGCGTGGGTGCTGGTCGGCCGGGCGCTCGCCCCGGTGGAGGCCATGCGCCGCGAGGTCGAGGGGATCACGTCCAGCGCGCTCGACCGGAGGGTGGCCGTGCCGGGCGGCACCGATGAGGTCGCCCGGCTGGCCAGCACGCTGAACGCGATGCTCGACCGGCTTGACCGCGGCCAGCAGCGCCAGCGACTGTTCGTGTCCGACGCCTCGCACGAGTTGCGAAGTCCCGTTGCGGCCATCCGCCAGCACGCAGAGGTGGCAGCGGCGCACCCCGCGGCCACGTCGGTGGGCGACCTGGCGAGCGAGGTCGTCGTCGACGCTCATCGGCTGCAGCGGCTCGTCGACGACCTCCTCCTCGTCGCTCGGGCCGACGAACGCACCCTCGCCGTAGAACCCCGGGAAGTGGACGTCGATGACCTCGCCCTCGACGAGGCACGCCGGCTGCGGGACACAACCGACCTGCGCGTCGACACCTCGGGCGTGGCGGCGGGAAGGGTGAAGGGTGACCGGCCCCTGCTGGCTCGGGCCTTGCGCAACCTCGGGGACAACGCCGCCCGCCACGCCCGGACCGTCGTCGCCCTCACGGTGGCCGAGTCAGCCGGCATCGTCCACCTGGCCGTCGACGACGACGGGCCCGGTATCCCCGCGGCCGAGCGGACGAACGTGTTCGAGCGGTTCGTGCGGCTCGACGACGCCCGAGCCCGCGACACCGGTGGCACCGGGCTGGGACTCGCCATCGTGCAGGAGGTCGCGACCGCTCACGGCGGGACGGTCGCGGCTCGTGACAGCGCGCTGGGCGGAGCCCGCATCGAGCTCGCCCTGCCGGCTGCTGGCTGAGCTGTTCAGGCGTTGTTCAGTGCGTCCCTGGCACGTTTCGACGTGTGCACGACCCACAGGAGGCTCAGATGCGAAGGAAGAAGCTGTTGATCGCCGGAGTGGTGGCGGTGGCACTGGGCGGAGGCACCACCGCCGGGCTCGCGGCCGCCGGCGGTGACGGCGATGAACCCATCACCGGCGCTGCCTACGAACGGGCCTCGACGGCTGCCCTGGAGGCCGCAGGTGGGGGCCGGGTGAGCGACACCGAGGTCGGCGACGAAGAGGGCCACTACGAGGTGGAGGTCACCTTGGAGGACGGGTCCCAGGTCGACGTCCACCTCGACGAGGACTTCAACGTCCTCACGACTGAAGGCGATCGGGATGACCTCGAAGACGAGCCCGACGGCGACGACGACTGATGTGGAACGGCAGGTGCCCGGTCGGCTGCCGGCGTAAAGGGCTTCGTCGGCCTTCCCGGCGGTCGGACCTCTTGACATCGGCTGGGACCCGGTAGAACACTCGACAGAGTGAGCGGCCTCAGGGGCCGCCACGAGCTTGGAGGTGCGGCCGTGGCACGCGTTTCCCGCCTGTTGACCGCCATCGCCCTGGTAGCCGGCGCATCGGCCGTGTCGGGGACAGCCGGCGCCGACCACGCCACTCGGGAGCACACGGGGAACATCCACGCCAAGGGCCACAGCGTCCACGCCGCCACGTTCCTCGGCGCGCCCGACGGCGCCCGCCACATCAGCTCCGACCTGGCGTTCCGGGGCAACATCGCCTTCCAGGGGAACTTCGACGGGTTCCGCGTCATCGACGTCGCCGACCCCGACAATCCCGTTGAGATCGTCCACCAGGGCTGCAACGGCGACCAGGGCGACATCGTCGTGCACGGCGACATCCTCGTCCGGTCGTGGAACTCGAAGAAGGCCACGGCGCGCCTGTGCGACGGCGAGACGGTCCCGGCTGGCTGGGAGGGTGTCCACGTGTTCGACGTCTCCAACCTGGCCGACCCCGACCTGGTGGCGTCGGTTGCGCTGCCGTGCGGATCGCACACCGCCACGGCCGCCGGCGTCTCGGCCGGGCAGCTCATCGTCTACAGCAACAATTCGAGCAGCGCAGGCTGCGTCAACGGCACCCAGGCGAACGACGACCCCGTCGGCGACTTCATGGACGTGATCTCGGTGCCCCTCGCCAACCCGGCGGGAGCCACCCTCCTGCGCCGTGAGCCCCTTGCCGGGCCGGCCACAGGCGTGCGAACCGGTTGCCACGACGCCGGCGTCATCCTCGGAGACGTGAACAAGGCGGTGTGCGCCAGCGCCGACACGATCAACGTCTTCGACATCGGTGCCAACGCCACGCCGGGTGGCTCGCCGGAGGACCCCGCCTTCCTCTACTCGATCAGCGAGCCCGGCGTGGGCCAGGCCGGCACCAACGGGCGCTGGCACTCTGCCGCCTTCACGTGGGACGGCGAGGTCATCGCGGCCGGCTGGGAGCCGGGTGGCGGCGTGGAGCCGGAGTGCGAAGGCTCCGACCCCGCCGTCGACAAGAGCATGTTCTTCTACGACGCCGACACCGGCGCGAAGCTCGGCCAGTGGGTACTTCCCCGGGCGCAGTCCGCCACCGAGAACTGCACGGTGCACAACTACAACGTGGTGCCGTTGCGCAGCGGCCGCTACGTGGCCGTGGGCGGCCACTACCAGGCGGGCACGTGGGTGGTGGACTTCACCGACCCGGCCAACCCCGCCACGTTGGCCTGGTCGGACCCGGCCCCCTTCGGCACGGTCGTCACGCCCGCCGGAGCGGTGGTCAACGAGGCGGCCGGAGCCTGGTCGTCGTACTACTACAACAACTTCGTCTACGAGTCGGACATCACCAAGGGGCTCCACGTCTTTCGGGTGAGCGACCGCGCCATGGCGGGTGCCATTCGGCTGCCCTCCTCGAACCCCCAGACCCAGGACTTCAGCATCGGCTGACGGTCAGGCGTGGGCAACCACCTCGTACACCTCGATCGACACGATCTCGACTGGGCCATCGGCAGGGATGCTGGCCCGGGCACTCTCGGCAGCCGCCCTGGCCTGCTCCTCGGTGCCGAACAGGATCATGCTCCGGCCATGGTTGCCGTCGGTGGACCGGGCGAATGAGCCGGTCACGAACCCGGGTGCGCCGCGGAGGGTGGAAAGGATGCCGTTGGCCATCTGAGCTGCGTCGTCGGGGTTCTCGAAGTTGAGCTTGCTGGTGCCGACCATCGCGTACATGAGCGCCTCCTCATCCCGTCGAGTCAGCCCTGAAGCTAGATCGAGGTAGCCGGGATGTACAGCCCTCCTCGACGGCTCCGGCATCGCCGGTGCTGCACATGGCGACCATCCCCGACCGGACGTCGCCAGCAGCCCCGGGATCGCACGCAACGAGGTCCCACGCGGCGCGACCCGTGCGCGCCGCACGCATCGAGTGCGGCGCACCAGCACCGGGCCCCGTCGCCAGCCCGCCGGCGGCCTACCGTGCCCATCGTGCACCAGCACGGACATGGCGAGCAGCGATTCGGGTCCGCGCCACCGGCGGCCGAGTGGGACACGCGGTACGGCGAGTCCGACGGGGCGATGTGGAGCGGGCGGCCGAACGGGCGGCTCGTCGCCGACGTAGCCGACCTGGTCCCGGGCAGGGCGCTCGACGTCGGTTGTGGTGAGGGCGCCGACGCGATCTGGCTGGCCCGGCGGGGCTGGAAGGTCACCGCGATCGACATCTCCCATGTCGCCCTGGCCCGGGAGCGGGACACCGCCAGGCAGGCCGGCGTCGCCGTCGAGTGGATCTGCGGGGACGCCCTCCTGGCCCCCTTCCCGGCCCGCTCGTTCGACCTGCTGTCGATGCAGTACCCGGCGCTGCCGAAGGCCGCCGGCGACGACGCCGTGCGGGCGTTGCTGGGAACGGTGCGCCCTGGCGGGCTGCTGCTCGCCGTCTACCACGACCTCGACGACCACCACCGCGAGCACATGAGGTCGCGGGGCGTCGACCCGGTCGACTACGTCGGCCCCGGCGACCTCCTCGCGCTGCTCGGTGGCGACTTCGCGGTCGAGCGCCATGCCGTCGAGCCGCGCCTCGACCCGCCGCCCGACACCCCGCACGTCGCCGACGTCGTCCTGCGCGCCCGGGAAGTCCGAGAGGTCGGCGGGGCG
>JBQTJJ010000039.1:0-1750 GCA_052387235.1 Actinomycetota bacterium | reverse complement strand
GCCGGGCGGTGGGCCTGGGCCGTGAGGTTGACCTGGGCCAGGGTGGTGGCCACGCCCTCGCTCACGCCCCGCCGGCGCCGCAGGAGGGCAGGGAGGCGGCGGCGGAACGACTCGGCCAGGTCGAGGTTCTCCACCACGGTGAGGGCCTCGAAGACGGTGGGCGTCTGGAAGCTGCGCCCGATGCCGAGCCGGACGATCTGGTGCTCCTTGGCCCGGGCCAGGTCGCGCCCGTCGAAGTGCACGCTGCCGTCGGTGGGCCGGACCAGTCCCGTGACCACGTCGACGAGGGTGGTCTTTCCGGCGCCGTTGGGGCCGATGAGGAAGCGCAGCTCGCCCTCCTCGACGGTGAGGTCGAGGCCGTCGATGGCCTTGAAGCCGTCGAACGACACGGTGAGGCCCCGGACCTCGAGGACGGGCCGGCTCACGACGTCACCACCTCGACGTCGACGACGGCCGGGGGCCGGCGGCCGAGGACCCTGCTCGCGATCCGAAGGCACGACCGCAGCACCCCGAGGATCCCGCCCGGGGCATAGGCCACCACCACGATGAACAGGGCGCCCTGCAGGTACAGCCAGTCCTCGGGCCGCCACTCGCTGAAGCTGGTCTTGCCCCAGCCCACCACCAGGGCGCCGAGCACGGCCCCGAACAGCGTCCCCCGCCCGCCGATGGCCACCCATGTGACCATGAGGATGGACGGCACGACGGCGAACTGGTTGGGGGCGACGATGCCGATGATCGGAGCGGCCATGGCGCCGGCCAGCCCGGCCATCCCGGCCGCCACCACGAAGGCCACCGTCTTCACCACGGCCGGGTCGTAGCCGAGGAAGCGCACCCGGTCCTCGCCGTCCCGGGTGGCCATGAGCAGGCGCCCGAAGCGGCTCCGTACCAGCTGCCAGCCCAGCACGACCACCACCAGGAGCCCGGTGGCCGCCACCCAGTAGAGGAAGTCGTTGGTGCCGGTCTCGTACTTGCTGCGGCCGAAGATGGTGGAGAAGTTGGTGAGGCCGTTGGTGCCGGCGGTGAGCTTGAGCTGGCCCACGAGCAGCAGCCAGAACACCAGCGCCGTGGCCTGGGTGAGGATGGCGAAGTAGGGGCCCCGGATGCGGCGGTTGAACACCAGCCAGCCGAGCAGGCCGGCCACCACCATGGGCAGGAGCACGGCGGCCGGGGCCGCGAACCACAGATGGCGGAAGGGCCGCCACAGCCAGGGGAGCTCGGTGTAGTCGCTGTAGAGCGACATGAACTGGGGGAGGGCGCCGTCGGGCACCTGCTCCAGCGACAGGTGCATCCCCATGGCGTAGGCACCGATGCCGAAGAACACGCCCTGGCCCAGGGCCAGCATGCCGCCGTAGCCCCAGGCCACGTCGATGCCCACCGCCACCATGGCGTAGCAGAGGTACTCGGCCCACTGCCGCACCCGGGTGGGGTCGCCCAGCACGCTGGGCCAGGCGAAGAGGACGACGGCGAAGGCCACGAAGGCGAGCCGGCCCACCCACGGGGAGGCGCCGGCCGGCCCGAAGCGGGACAGCGGGGTGCGCCGGCGGGCGGGGGCGCGCCCGGCGGCGTCGTCGTCGGGTGCGCCGGCGGTGACGTCGGCGTCGGCGGCGGTGGTGGTGGTGGTGTTCACGCCGCCAGGCCCCTCGTGCGGAACGACACCAGGCCGTTGGGCCTGAACTGGAGGAACAGGATGACGCAGCCGAAGACGATGGCCTTGCCCAGGCTGGCCGACGTGGCGTACTCGCTGTACGAC
>JBQTJJ010000038.1:0-31813 GCA_052387235.1 Actinomycetota bacterium | reverse complement strand
CAGCCCGGCTACCCCCGCAGCTCGCCCCCGTGGGCGGACGCCACCGCCGCGATGCAGCGGTCGCGCACCTCGGCCACGTCGGCGTCGGTGAGGGTGCGCTCGGTCGGCTGCAGGCGCAGGCGGTAGGCCAGGCTGCGCCGGCCCGGGCCGAGGCGGTCGCTGCGGTAGACGTCGAAGAGGCGGAGGCGCACGAGGAGGGCGCCGGCGGCCCGGCGGATGGTGCCCTCCACCGCGTCGGCCGGCACGCGCTCCTCGACCACGAACGCGAGGTCGATGTCGCTCGACGGCAGCTTGCTGACGGCCACGGCCTGGTCGTAGGAGCGCTCCTCCGGCAGGAGGCCGCCCAGGTCGACCTCGATCCATCCCACGCGGCCGTCGATCTCGAAGGCGGCCAGGACCTGGGGGTCCACCTCGCCCACGTGGCCGATCGCCTCCTCGCCCACCACGACCCGGGCCGTGCGGGTGGGATGGAGGCCGGGGGCGGAGGACGCCTCGATCCGGACGCCGCGCCGGCGCACGCCCTCCAGCACCACGTCGAGGATCCGCTTGGCCGCCCCAGCGCCATCGGGACCGGCCAGGGCCACGCCGAGCATCTCCCGCTCGTCGGGGAGCGGACCCCTGGGCCCGGACGGGACCCGGAACACGTGGCCGACCTCGAACAGGGCGACGTCGGGGCTCTGGTGCGACGCGTTGTACGCCACCGCCTTGAGAAGGCTGGGCAGCAGCGAGGCCCGCAGCACCGACTCCTCACGGGCCAGGGGGTCCACCGCCTCGATCAGCTCGCCCGTGTGGCCGGCCCGCTCGTTCTCGCCGGGCGCCAGCAGCGGCGGGGACACGGCCTCGCTCACCCCGGCGCCGGCCAGGACCTCGCGGAGGTGGCGCCGGGCCCGCTGGTAGGGGGTGAGGCGGCCCACGTGGGGGCTGTTCGGCACGGTGCGGGCGATGCGGCTGTAGCCGTGGTGGCGCGCCACCTCCTCGACCAGGTCGATCTCGGTGGTGGCATCGGGGCGGAACGGCGGCGGGACCACGTCGTGTCCGTCCCCGGACGGCGTGGCGCGGAAGCCGATGGGCTCGAGGAGGGCGGGGACGTCGGCATCGACGAGGTGGGTGCCGAGGACGGCGTTCAGGCGGGCCGTGCGGAGGCGGATGGGAGCGGGCGCGGGGGGTCGCTCCCACAGGTCGAGGATGCCCTGGGCCAGGGTGCCGGCGCCGAGGAGGGAGCAGAAGCGCTCGGCGGCCCGGGGGATGCCCTCGGGGTCGCACCCCCGCTCGAACCGGGCCGACGCCTCGGTGCGCAGCCCGAGGCGCTTCGACGAGCGGGCGATGGTCATCGGGTCGAAGTAGGCCGCCTCCAGGAGCACGCTGGTGGTCGCCGCCGAGATCTCCGACGAGGCGCCGCCCATGATCCCGCCGATGCCCACCGGCACACCGTGTGCGTCGCAGATGAGGCAGTCGTCGCCGCCCTCCCCCGCCCGCCGCTCGACGCCGTCGAGGGTCACGACGACCTCGCCCGGCACCGCCCGGCGGACCAGCAGGCCCCGGCCCGGCAGCTTGTCGAGGTCGTAGGGGTGGGTGGGCTGGCCCAGCTCGAGCATCACGTAGTTGGAGGCGTCGACCACGTTGCTGATGGACCGCATCCCGGCCAGGGCCAGGCGGCGCGCCACCAGCGCCGGCGCCGGCCCCACCACGACGTCGGTGAGCACCCGGCCCGTGAAGCGGGGGCACAGGTCGGGGCTCTCGACCGCGATGGACGCCAGGTCGGCGGCCCGGAGGTCGCCTTCCGGCACGGGATGGCCGGGGACGGCGAAGGGGAGCCGGAGCCGGGCGGCCGCATCCCGGGCGACGCCGGCGATGCAGTTGGCGTCCGGGCGGTTCCCCTCGATGGCCAGGTCGAACACCACGTCCGGCTCGATGCCCAGTGCCTCGACCAGCGGGGACCCGATCATCGGGCCGTCGCCCAGCACCATGATCCCGTCGGCGTCCTCGCCCAGCCCGAGCTCGCGGGCCGAGCAGATCATCCCCTCCGACCACTCCCCCCGCACCTTGCGCCGGCCGATCTCGAAGTCGCCCGGCAGCACCGTCCCCACCGGCGCGAGCGCGACCAGCTGGCCGGCGGCGACGTTGGGGGCGCCGCACACGACCTGCAGAGCCGCGCCGCCGCCGGCGTCGACCTCGGTGATGCGCACCCGGTCGGCCCTCGGGTGGGCCCGCACGTCGAGCACCCGGGCCACCACCACGCCCTCGAGGCCCTGCCCGATGCGCTCGATGCCCTCGACCACCATGCCCAGGTCGTCGAACGTGTCCCCCAGCGCGACCGGGTCGAGGTGGAACGGCGCGAAGTCACGCAGCCAGGAAAGCGGGACGAGCACGGGCGGGCAGGCTCCTCAGAACTGGGAGATGAAGCGGATGTCGTTGTCCAGCAGGATGCGCATGTCGGAGATGCCGTGGCGCATCTGGGCGCAGCGGTCGATGCCGAAGCCGAAGGCGAACCCGGACCACTCCTCGGGATCGAGGCCGACGGCGGACAGGACGTTGGGGTGCACCATGCCGCAGCCGCCGAGCTCGATCCACCCGGTGCCGGAGCAGGTACGGCAGCCGGCGCCGGCGCAGATGGCGCAGGTGATCTCGAACTCGGCCGACGGCTCGGTGAAGGGGAAGTAGGCGGGCCGGAGGCGGGAGTGGATGTCGGGGCCGAAGTAGGCGCCGGTGAAGACCTCGATGGTGCCGGCAAGGTCGCCGAAGGAGATGCCGCGGTCCACGACCAGGCCCTCGATCTGGTTGAAGGTGGGCGTGTGGCGGGCGTCGGGCGTGTCCTTGCGGTACACCTTCCCGGGCATGATCGAGTAGATCGGCGGCGGCGAGCCCTCCATGACCCGGATCTGCACCGGCGAGGTGTGCGGGCGCAGGAGGGTGGACTCGGGCTCGCCCCAGTGGAGGTACAGCGTGTCGAAGCCGCTGCGGGCCGGGTGGCCCTTCGGGAAGTTGAGGGCCCCGAAGCTGTGCCAGTCGGTCTCGACCTCGGGCCCCTCGGCCACCGTGTACCCCATGCCGACGAACACGTCCTCCAGCTCGTCGCGCGTCTGGTGCACCAGGTTGAGGTGGCCTCGCCCCGGGCCGGGGAGGACCTCGGTGAGGTCGAGTCGCTCGGCCTCGAGGCGGCGGGCCCGCTCCGTGGCCTCCAGGTCGGCGGCGCGGGCCGCGGCCCGGTCCTGGAGCCGGCCCCGGGTCTCGTTGAGGAGCCGGCCCGCCTCCCGCCGCTCGTCGGGCGAGAGCCGGCCGAGCCGGGCGTTGAGGGCGGCCAGGGCCGACCGCCTGCCCACCACGTCGGCCTCCGCCGCCCGCAGGGCCTCGAGGGTGGCGGCCTCTTCGAGGCGCGCGGCCGCCTCGGCCTCGACGCCGGCCACCTCGTCCGCATCTATCCCTGCCACTGCCGTCACAGCCCGTGCAGCTCCTCGAAGGCGTACCGGGGCAGCGTAAAGCGGAAGGTCGACCCCTTGCCCGGAATAGACGAGACCTCGAGACGGCCCCCGTGGGCCTCCACCAGGCCCCGGCTGATCCAGAGGCCGAGGCCGGTGCCGTTCGGCTTGGTCTCGGCCCGGCGGAAGAACTTGGTGAACACCCGGGCCAGGTCGCGCTCGGGGAAGCCCTCGCCCTGGTCCCGCACGACCAGGCTCACGTCGGCGTCGTCCACCGTGCCCGCCACCGACAACCCGACCGGCGATGCGTACTTGCAGGCGTTCTCGACCAGGTTGGTGAGGACCTGGACGACCTTGTCGGGGTCGGCGTAGACGGTGGGGAACGAGTCCGGGAAGTCGATCTCGCACTCGAGGTCCGGGTACTCCATCCGCACCTTCTCCACGACCGAGCGGCTGAGCTCGGACAGGTCGACCATCTCCCGGCGCAGCACGAGCCGGCCCGCCTCGAGGCGGCTGATGTCGAGCAGCTCGGTGATGAGCCGGGTGACCCGGTCCGCGTCGTGGTTCACCTGCTCGAGCATCATCCGCTTCTGGTCGTCGCGCAGGCGGTCCCACCGGTTGAGCAGGAGGCTGGTGTAGCCCTTCACCGAGGTGAGGGGCGACCGCAGCTCGTGGCTCACGGTGGAGACGATCTCGATGCCGGTGGCTGTCTGGTGGCGCCGGGCGCCGGCCGAGCGCAGCGTGAGCACGGCACCGGTGAGGGCGCCGCCGGCGTCCCGCTGGTAGCGGCCCACCACGTAGACCGGCGTCGGTGCGCCGTCGGCCCGCACGAGGGTGACCTCCTGCTCGGGAAGCCGCCGCACCGAGCGCAGGTGTGCCGACGGGTGCCACCCGCCGTCGAGGAGGGGCCGCCCGTCCTTGGCCCGGGGGACCAGCATCTCGCAGGACTGGCCCACGAGCTCGGCCGCCGGGTAGCCGGTCAGCTCGGTGGCCATCTCGTTGGCCTCGGCGATGCGGCGGGACCCGTCGAGACGCAGCACGGCGTCGGGCAGCAGGTCGTAGGGGCCGGTCACGGAACCGGCCTGGCGGCGCGCTGGCGGGCGGCGTCGAAGCAGAGCACGGCGGCGGCCATGCCGACGTTGAGCGATTCGGCCCGTCCGGTCATCGGGATGGTGATCTCCCCGTCCAGGAGGCCCCGGGCGGCCAGGTCGTCCGGGAGGCCCGAGGCCTCGTTGCCCAGGACGAAGGCGGTGGGCCGGGACAGGTCGACGGCGGCGTAGTCGTCGCCCCCGCGGGCCACCGCGCCCAGCCGGCGCAACCCCCACTGGCCGAGCTGCTCCAGCGCGGTGGCGGCGTCGATGCCGGCCACGACCGGGACGTGGAACAACGACCCTGCCGATGCTCGCACCGTCTTCGGGTTGTAGACGTCGACCGAACCGTTACAGAAGAGTACCCCTCCCGCCCCCGCCGCTTCGGCGGAGCGGAGCACCGTGCCGGCGTTGCCGGGGTCGCGCACGTCGACGCACACCACCAGCAGATCGGCGCCCCGGACGGCGTCGAGGTCGACGTCGAGGTAGGGCACCACCGCGAGCAGCGGCTGCGGCGTCACCGTGCCGGCCACGCGCTCCAGGACGCCGGGCGCCAGCTCGTGGATCCGGGCGCCGGCCCCGGCGGCCCGGCGCACCAGCTCGGGGGGCGCGCCGGGCGCGGCGTAGACGGCCTCGATCCGGACCCCGGCGGCCAGGGCCTCGGAGAGCAGCTTGGCGCCCTCCACCACGAAGGCCCGCTCGGCATGACGTGCACTCGTTCGCCCTGCCAGCTGCCGGAGCCGCTGGACCTTCTTGTGGCGGTAGGCGAGGCCCGTGCTCAGGGCTGCGCCGGCGCCGTGCCGCCGGGAGCGGTCCGGTCGCCGGCGCCGCCGGTGGCCGCCAGGGCCAGCTCGACCAGACCGCCGAAGGCGGCGGGGTCGCGCACGGCCAGGTCGGCCAGCACCTTGCGGTCGACCTCCACCTCGGCCAGCCGCAGCCCGGCGATGAACCGGCTGTAGCTGACGCCGTGCTCACGGGTGGCGGCGTTGATGCGCTGGATCCACAGCCGGCGGAACTCCCCCTTGCGGGCCCGCCGGTCGCGGTACGCGTACTGCAGGGAGTGCATGACCTGCTCGTTGGCGGCCCGGAAGCTGCGGCTCTTGTTGCCGTAGTAACCCTGGGCCTGCTCGAGCACGGCCCGGCGGTGCTTGCGACTGTGGACGGCGCGCTTGACTCTGGCCATCGTCGGGGTCCTTTCTTCCGGGGGAGGGGCGGGGAGGCTGCGCGGTCAGAGGCCGAGCAGGCGCTTGACCTGCTTCAGGTCGCCGCCGGTGACTTCGCACTCGCGCTTGAGGCGGCGGGTGCGGACCGAGCTCTTCTTCTCGAGCAGGTGCGACCGGAAGGCCTTGCGCCGGCGGATCTTGCCGCTGCCCGTCACCTTGAAGCGCTTGGCGGCGCCCCGGTCGGTCTTCATCTTCGGCATCGGTCAGCCTTCCTCGGTGGGGGGTGCGGGTGCTGCTGGTGTCGGTGCTGCTGGTGCTCCGTCTGCGGCGTGTGCCGGGGCGGAGGCGGCGGGGGCGGGTTGGGCCTGGGGAGCGGACCCGTTGCCGCCCGCCGGCTTCTTGGGGGTGGCCTGCTGGGCCCTCTTGTCGGGAGCGAGGACCATGATCATGTTGCGGCCGTCGACCTTCGGCGCGGCCTCGACCTTGGCGACGGGCCCGACCTCCTCGGCCACCCGATGGAGGATCTTCAGCCCGAGCTCCTGGTGGCTCATCTCGCGGCCTCGGAACATGATCGTGATCTTCACCTTGTGGCCCTGCCCCAGGAACTTGCTCACCTGCCGCGTCTTGGTGTCGAAGTCGCCGGGCCCGATCTTGGGCCGGTACTTCATCTCCTTGATGCCGACGTTGCTGGTCTTGCGCCGGGACTCCTTGGCCCGCTGGGCCGCATCGAACTTGTACTTGCCGTAGTCCATGATGCGGCAGACCGGCGGGTTGGCCATGGGAGCCACCTCAACGAGGTCCAGGTCGGCCTCTCGTGCGATGTGGAGCGCCTCGGGGAGGGCCTTGATGCCCAGCTGGCTCCCGTCGGCGTCGACCAGCCGGACTTCCCTGGCCCGGATCCGGTCGTTGATCCTGGTCTCGTTGGCGCCCGCTGCGGCGATGCGGCATCCCCTCCTCGGATTGGTGCCCTTTCGCGAGAAAGGGCAGGCGTCGGAAGCAACGCCCGCCCCTCGGCGGCCATTCGACCCGAGCACACGGGCGCGAGCCCGGTGGTCGGGTGGGGACGTCGGCATATGGCCTCGGCCCCGCTTCCCGGTCAAGTTTGTCGCCTAGGGTACCAGGATGAGCACCCTGTGGACACCTGGCGGCGAGCGCCCGGTGGGTCAGAGCGGGCCCCAGCGCCCCGCCGCGGCCCAGGCCGGGACCGCCGCACCCGGCGCGACCGGCGGACACGACGGCCCCGAGACTGAAGCCGAGCTGGACGCCCGCATGGCCGAGCTGCGCCGCCAGCTGGCAGAGACGCCGGCCGCCCTGGTCGTGGCCAACCACTGCTTCGGCATGTTCGAGCTGGCCGCCCTGCACCTCTCCCTCCAGCCGCCCCAGCTCGACGAGGCCCAGGTCGCCATCGACGCCCTCGGCGCCGTGGTGGAGGGCCTCGACGGGCGCCTCGGCCCGGAAGAGGAGCACCTGAAGGAGGGGCTCACCCAGCTGCGCCTCGCCTTCGTGCAGATGAAGGCGGCTGCCGGCGCCGGCGGCGCCGGGCCCGTCGCCTAGGCGATCGGGCGGACGGCGGCGGCCTCGGGCTTGCCGCGGGGGTCGGTCACGGGCTCGTACTCGACCTCGGTGCCGACGGGGATGGTGCGGGTGCCGTCGGCGATGGCGGTGCAGTGGAAGAAGAGCCGGCCGCCGTCGCCGACGTCGAGCCAGCCGTAGCCCTTGTGGTCGTCGTAGTCGGCCACCCGGCCCCGCCGCGCCACGTCAGTGGACGATCTTGGACAGCGGGAGCTCGATGATGTCGGTGGCGCCGTGGTCGCGCAGGGCCGGGATCAGGATGTTGATCTCGGACTTGGGCACCACCGTCTCCACCGCGTAGCCGCTGTCGCCGAACAGCTTGGACACGGTGGGCGCCCGCATGGACGGCAGGAACCCGATGACGCCGTCGAGGTCGGCGTCGCTCACGTTGAGCTTCACCAGCACCTTGCCCCGGGCCTCGAGCGTGCCCTGGAGCAGGGTGAGGACCTGGGTCATGGCGTGGCGCCGGTCGGGGTCCCCGTACGCCGCCGGGTTGGCGATCAGCTCGGTGTAGGAGACGAGGATCGTGTCGACGACGCGCAGGCCGGCGGCCCGCAGGGCCCGGCCCGTCTCGGTGATCTCCACCACGGCGTCGGCGATGTCGGGCACCTTGGCCTCGGTGGCCCCGTACGACAGGGTGACCTCGGCCTGCACGCCGTGCTTCTCCAGGTACCGCCGGGTGAGCTCGGGGTACTCGGTGTGGACCCGGGCGCCGGCCGGCAGGTCCTCGGCCCGCTCGATGGGCGAGTCGCCGGCGACGGCCAGGACCACGTTGATGGGCCGGGCCGTGGCCTTGGAGTAGTGCAGCTCGCCGAGCGAGACCACGTCGCTCGACGTCTCCTCGATCCAGTCCCGCCCCGTGATGCCGAGGTCGAACAGCCCCTCGGCCACGTAGCGGGGGATCTCCTGGGGGCGCAGGATCCGGACGCTGTCGATGCGGGGGTCGGCGATGGTGGCCGAGTAGTCGACGTCCGAGCTGCGCCGCACCGGGAGGTCGGCGTCCTCGAACAGCTGGAGGGTCGACTTCTCGAGCGACCCCTTGGGCAGGACCAGGCGCAGCACGCGGCCTACCCGTCCGACCGGGGGGACGGCTTGGGCAGCTGGCGCAGCAGGTCGGCCATCTCGATGGCGGCGGTGGCCGCGTCGAAGCCCTTGTTGCCGGACTTGCCGCCGGCCCGGTCGAGGGCCTGCTCGAGGGTGTCGGTGGTGAGCACGCCGAACACCACCGGGACGCCGGTGTCGAGCTGGGCCCGCTGGAGCCCGGCCGCGCACTGGCCGGCCACGTGGTCGAAGTGGGCGGTGGCGCCCCGAACGACGGCGCCCATGCACACCACCGCGTCGTACTCGCCCGAGGCGGCCAGGCGGGACGCTGCCAGCGGGAGCTCGAAGGCCCCGGGGACCCAGGCGACCACGACGGACGCGTCGTCCACGCCGTGGCGGCGCAGGCCGTCACGGGCGCCGGCCAGCAGCCGGTCCGTGACCAGGTCGTTGAAGCGGCTGCACACCAGGGCGACCCGCAGGCCGTCACCCCTGAGCCGGCCCTCAAACGTCGTCATCGAGTCCCTCCAGGTGATGGCCGAGGCGGTCGCGCTTGGTGCGCAGGTAGGCCGAGTTCTCGGCGTTGGGCGACGACTGGAGCGGGACCCGCTCCACCATCTCCAGGCCGAAGCCGTCGAGCCCGCCGTACTTGGCCGGGTTGTTGGTCATGTAGCGCATGGTGGTGATGCCGAGGTCGACGAGGATCTGGGCCCCGATGCCGTACTCGCGGCTGTCGACGGGCAGGCCCAGGTCGAGGTTGGCGTCCACGGTGTCGCGCCCCTGCTCCTGGAGCGTGTAGGCCGCCAGCTTGTGGGCCAGCCCGATGCCGCGGCCCTCGTGGCCCCGCAGGTACACCACCACGCCGAGGCCCTCCTCGGCCACCCGCCGGATGGCGGCGTCCAGCTGCCAGCCGCAGTCGCACCGCATGGACCCGAACACGTCCCCGGTGAGGCACTCGCTGTGGACCCGCACCAGGACGTTGTCCTCGCCCTGCACCGCACCCTTGACGAGGGCCAGGTGCTGGTCGCCGTTGAGGACGGACTCGTAGGCGTAGCAGGTGAAGTCCCCATAGGGGGTGGGGATGCGGGCCTCCGACACCCGCTTCACCAGCTTGTCCTTCTGGCGCCGGTAGCGGATGAGGTCGGCGATGGAGATGAGGAGGAGGCCGTGCTCGGCCGCGAAGGACTCCAGGTCGGGCAGGCGGGCCATCTCGCCGTCGTCCTTGACGACCTCGCACAGCACGCCGGCCGGCTCGAGGCCGGCCAGGCGGGCCAGGTCGATGGCGGCCTCGGTGTGGCCGGCCCGCTTCAGCACGCCGCCCCGGCGGTAGCGCAGGGGGAAGATGTGGCCGGGCTTGGCCAGGTCGGCCGGCCTGGTGGCGGGGTCGATGAGGGCCCTGATGGTGGCCGACCGGTCGGCGGCCGAGATGCCGGTGGTGGTGCCGGGCCGGTAGTCGACGCTGATGGTGAAGGCGGTGCGCTGGGACTCGGTGTTGTCGAGGACCATGAGGGGCAGCCCCAGCTGGTCGAGGCGCTCGCCCATCATCGGCATGCAGATCACGCCCGACGTGTGCTTCACGAAGAACCCGATCTTCTCGGGAGTGGCGTGCTCGGCGGCCAGGATGAGGTCGCCCTCGTTCTCCCGGTCCCGGTCGTCGACGACGACCACCATGTCGCCGCGGGCCACGGCGGCCACGGCCTTGTCGATCTCGGCGAACGGCACTGCTTCCTACCTGCGTCCTTCCAGCAGCTTCTCGACGTACTTGGCCATCAGGTCCACCTCCAGGTTGACCGGTGCCCCTGCACCTTTCCAGCCCAGGGTGGTGACCGAGGCGGTGTGGGGCACGACGGCCACGGTGAACCGGTCGTCGCCGACGTCGACCACCGTCAGGCTACAGCCGTCCACCGCCACCGGGCCCTTGGGGACCACGTAGCGGGCCAGGCCCGCCGGCATCCGCACCTCCAGGTCGGGGGCGGGCCGGAGCACCTCGCCCACGGCGTCGACGTGGCCCTGCAGGATGTGGCCGCCGAGGCGCGTGGTGGGTGTCGCGGCCCGCTCCAGGTTGACGCCGTCGCCGGGGCGCAGCCGGCCCAGGTCGGTGCGCGACAGCGTCTCGGCCACCACGTCGACGCCGTACCAGCCGTCGCCCAGCTCGGCCACGGTGAGGCAGCAGCCGTTGTGGGCCACGGAGTCGCCGACCCGGAGCCCGTCGAGCACGACGCCGGCCTCGAACCGGAAGCGGCCTCCCTCGCGGTCGCGCAGGCGCCCCTGCTCCTCCACTATCCCGGTGAACACGGCGGCTCCCGCTCCCCGGCCGGCTCCAGTTCCACCCGCAGATCGTCGCCCAGCCGGGCCAGGTCGACCAGGCGGCCCCGCCACACGTCGTCGATGGCGGGGGCGCCGGGGCCGGCGAAGAGGGGCCGGGCGTCGTCGCCGCCGAACAGGGCGGGCGCCAGGTACAGCACGTACCGGTCCACCAGCCCGGCGGCGTGGAAGCCGTGGGCCACCTTGGCGCCCCCCTCCACGAGGAGCTGGAGCACCCCGCGCCGGCCCAGGTCGTCGAGCACGGCGCCCAGGTCGCCGGCGACCTCCAGGGCGGGACGGACCTGGGCGCCGTCGGGGACGGCGCCGAGCACCACCCGCATCGGGTCGCGGCCCGGGACGAGGCGCACCGTGAGCGAGGGGTCGTCGGCCCGCACCGTGCCGGCACCGACCAGGACGGCGTCGCTCTCGGCCCGCAGGCGGTGGACGTCGGCACGGGACTCCTGGCCCGTGATCCACCGGCTGGAGCCGTCGGGCGCGGCGGTGCCGCCGTCCAGGGTGGCGGCGAGCTTCAGGACCACCCACGGCCGCCCGGTGGTGCGGTGCTTGAGGTAGGGAGCCAGCCGGCGGGCCGCGTCCGGGCCCCGGAGGCCGACCTCGACGTCCACGCCGGCGTCCCGCAGGCGGGCCAGGCCCCTGCCGGCGACCTGGCGGTCGGGGTCCTCGAGGGCCACGACCACGCGGCGGACGCCGGCCGCGATCAGGGCGTCGGCGCACGAGGGCGTGCGGCCGTGGTGGGAGCACGGCTCGAGGGTCACGTAGGCGGTGGCGCCGGCGGCCGCATCGCCGGCGGACCGCAACGCCACCGCTTCGGCGTGGGGACCGCCCGGCGCGGTGGTGGCGCCCTCGAAGACCCGGCCGTCGGCGGCGACGACGACGGCGCCGACCCAGGGGTTGGGCGGGGCCACGGTGCGGGCCGTGTCGCCCAGGGCCAGGGCCCGCACCATGCAGGCGTCGTCGTCGTCCGCGCTCACCACCCCGGCATGATCCTCCACCCGGCGCCGGACGGCCACGCCATTCCCCGGCCGCCGGGGCCGGGCGTCAGGAGGGAGGGGGCGCGGGCCCGTCGACGTTGATCACCGGTGGTCCCGTGCCGACCCGGACGACGACGACCTCGCCGGCCGCGCCGGTGGGGTTGCCCTCCCGGTGGACGGCGCCCTTGGGGCCATCGCCCGCAGGTTACCCGGCGTCAGTGGACAGTGGTCTCGCCGGCCAGGAGGGCGAGGGCGTGGGGCAGCACGTCGGCGACGGCGTCGAGGCACTCGGCCGCGCCGGCCGGCGAGCCCGGCGTGTTCACGACGATGCAGCGGCCCACCGTGCCCGCCACCCCACGGGAGAGGCGGCCCAGCGGGTTGGCCAGCCGCATGGCCTCGGCCAGGCCCGGCGCCTGGCGCTCCAGCACCTCGAGGGTGCCCTCGGGCGTGAGGTCGCGGGGGCCGAAGCCGGTGCCGCCCGTGGTGGCGAGCACGCCGGTGAAGCCGGCCGCGAGCTCCCGCACGGCGGCGGCCACACTGGAGGCGCCGTCGGCCACCACGCGCCGCTCCACCACGTCGAAGCCGGCCGCCTGCAGCCGGTCGGCCAGGGCCGCTCCCGAGCGGTCCTCCCGCGTGCCCGCCACCACGCCGTCGGAGACCGTGAGGACCTTGGCCCGCAGCTCCATCGGGCGCCGACGCTACCGGGGCCCGGGCCGGCGCAGGGCCAGGGCGAACATGCCGTCGGTGCCGGCGGCCTGGGGCAGGAGCAGCGCTCCCCGCCCGAGGGGCTCCCACGGCGGGCCGGGGGCCGGCTGCGCCTCCAGGCCGGGGAAGGCGCCGGCCAGCCACTCGTCGATCTCGACCGTCTCGGCCCGGGTGAGGGTGCAGACGCTGTAGACGACCACACCGCCCGGGCGCAGCAGGGGCACGGCGGCCGCCAGCAGGGCGCGCTGCAGGCCGGCCAGGCGGGGCACGTCGTCGGGCTGGACCCGCCAGCGCGCGTCCGGACGACGGCGCAGGACGCCCAGGCCGCTGCACGGCGCGTCCACCAGCACCCGGTCGGCCCAGCCGGGGCGGAAGGGCGGCTCGGTCGCGTCGGCCACCACCGCGGCCACGTTGGCGAGGTCGAGCCGGGCCACGTTGTCGGCCACCAGGGCCGTGCGCTCCGGCGACAGGTCCACGGCCACCACCACCGCCGCGCCGGCGCCGGCCATGGCCGTGGCCTTGCCACCCGGCGCCGCGCACACGTCGGCGACGCGCTGGCCCGGCTCCACGCCCACGAAGGCGGCGACGTCCTGCGACGCCCGGTCCTGGATGTAGCCGTCGGCCCGCTCCGTGACCGGGGGCGCCTCGTTCATCTGCTCCAGCGCCGCCTCGGCCCGGGCCCCGCCCAGGTCGGCGGCCAGCCGCCGGACGACCCAGTCGGGGTAGCTGAGGCGGGTGGGCGGGTCGGGCCACCTGGGCGGCTCCTCCCGGAGCAGGCGCCGCAGCACGGCGTTGACCAGGCCCCGGGCCCGGGTGGGCGCCACGTCGACAGTGGCCGACACCGAGGCGTGGGGCGGCGTACGAAGGAACACGACCTGGTAGACGCCGAGGCGGAGCACGTTGCGCACCTCGGGCTCGAGGGGCCGGTCCACCAGCCGGTCGATGAGCCAGTCGCAGGCCCGGCGCATCCGCGTGGTGCCGTAGACCAGCTCGGTGACGAAGGCGCGGTCGCGCCGGTCGAGGGTGCCGGCCCCGAGGAGCGAGGGCAGGACCACGTTGGCGTAGGCGCCGGCGTCGATGCGCTCGAGCGCTTCGAGGGCCAGGCGGCGGGCCGAGGGCAGGGCCGCCGCCGGCGGCCGGCCCGGCACACCGCTGCGGGGCCGGCCGGGAGGACCGGTCACGTGCCCAGGCGGTCGCCGTCCTGCCACCGCACCCCCCGGGCCCAGTCCCGGGCCGGCATCGGCCCCCGGCCCTCGGGCTGCACGGCCAGCAGCTCGATGGGCGTGGTGCCGGTGGGCGACACCACGCCCTCGCCGGTGAGGCGGTGGGCGCAGGCCCGGAGGACCTTGAGGCGCCGGCCTCCGAACGTCGTCCAGGCCCGGCCCACCCGCACCCTGCGCTCCAGCTCCTCGGCCGCGAGCGACCAGTCGAGCACGAGGTCGTCAGCGTCGAGCTTGGCGGCGTAGGTGGGCTCGCCCTCCTGGGGGATGCCCTCGCCCAGGCCGGTGCCCAGGGCCTCCACCACCATGGCCGTGCCCAGCCCGACCAGGCGGTCGCGCAGCTCGTCGGCCGTCTCGTCCTGGCCGATGGTGACGGCCTGGCGGCGGAACACGGGACCGGTGTCGAGCCCCTCCTCCAGGCCCATGAGGCACACGCCGGTCTCGATGTCGCCGGCCAGGATGGCCCGCTCGACCGGGGCCGCACCACGCCACCGCGGGAGGAGGGAGAAGTGGACGTTCACCATGGGCAGGGCGGCGAGCACATGGGGTTTGATCAGGCGTCCGAAGGCGACCACCACCCCGAGCTCGGCGCCGGCCTCCAGCACGTCGTCGACGCGGTCCGTCACGGGCAGCCCCAGCTCCTGGGCCGCCGCCTTCACCGGCGTGGGGAGCAGGCCGGCGCCCCGGCCCCTGCGCCGGTCGGGCTGGGTGACGACGAGGGCGACGTCGTGGCCCGCCTCCACCAGTGCCCGCAACGGGGGGACGGCGGCGGGCGGCGAGCCGAGGTAGACGAGTCGCAGGGGATCAGCGCGCGTCGAGGTCGAGGACGCGGCTGCGCAGCTCGCGCCGGGCCTGGCGGCGCTGCTCCTCGTCGAGGCGCTCCAGGAGCAGCGTGCCGTCGAGGTGGTCGGTCTCGTGGAGGAAGACCCGGGCCAGCATCTCGTCGGCCTCGATGGACAGCTCCTTCCCGTCGAGGTCGATGGCGGTGAGGTGCACCTGCTTGGGCCGCACGATGGGCCAGTACAGGCCCGGCACCGACAGGCAGCCCTCGTCGTAGGTCCACTCGCCGGCGTGCCCGTCGACGTAGGGGTTGATGGCCACGTGGGGACCGTCGCCGATGTCCCAGACGAACAGCCGCTTCTGTACGCCGACCTGGTTGGCGGCCAGGCCGACGCCGGGGGCGGCGTACATGGTCTCGATCATGTCCTCCACCAGCCGGGCCAGCGCGCCGTCGATGTCGGTGACGGGGGCGGTGGGCTGGCGCAGGACCGGGTCGCCGTGGACGCGGATCGTGTGGAGGGCCATCGCCGCAAGGGTACTGCTCGTGCCCCCGCCGGGAGGCGGCCCCTCATGCGCGCTGCGGGTCGACCTCCAGGCGGAGGCGGGCGCCGGTGCGGGGCGTGGCGGCAAGGGCGTCGGCCAGGGCGGCAGGGTCGGCGGCCCGCAGCAGCCAGCGCCCGTCGGCCGGGCCCATGGCCTCGACCGAGGGGGGCAGGGCGGCGACGAAGGCGGCGGCGTCGCCGGACGCGACGGCCAGCGCCGACGCGGGCGGGAGCCGGCGCTCGGCCCGCCGCTCGGCCTCGGCCGCGGAGAAGCGGCCGGGGTCGGCGTGCACGGCGGCCCTGAGGACCTCGGCGTCGGGTACCCGCGTCTGCACCACGATGCGCCCCCCGCCGTCCCGGCCCCCCACCAGCCGGGCGGCCCGGGCCAGCAGGGCGAGGGCCTGCTCCCCGGCCCGGAACCGCGGGGCCAGCAGCTCCTGGTCGAAGTCGAGGAACACCACGGCGTCGGCGGCCGACAGCCGGTGCAGCAGCGCCTCGGTGCCGACGAGCACGGCGGCGCCCGGGAGCTCGGAGGAGTCGCCGGTGACCTCGGCCACGGGCCGGCCGGCCAGGGCCTC
Source organism: Actinomycetota bacterium (assembly GCA_052387235.1). Lineage (GTDB taxonomy): Bacteria > Actinomycetota > Acidimicrobiia > Acidimicrobiales > JBQTJJ01. Next base: position 16,415 of record JBQTJJ010000038.1, on the reverse strand, counting down.
GAGCTCCTCGCGGGCCCGGGTGACGCCGGGGCGGAGCCGGCGCAGGGACGACGACCCGCACCCCTGGCACACCGCCGGGCGCTCCCGGGCGCAGGCCCGGCACCCGAGCCCGTCGCCGGCCTGCTCCATGGCGCCGGCGCAGTGCTCGCAGCGCAGGAGCTCCCCGCACGACGCGCACGCCACCAGCCGGGCCCGGCCCTTGCGGTTGAGGATGCACGCCACCCGGCGGCCTTCCCGCAGGACCGCCACCACCCGGGCCGAGTACAGCCCGGAGCGGGGGTCGTCGCGGCGGCGGTCCACCACCTCCACCACCGGCCAGCCCGCCCGCTCGGTGGCGCGCGAGGGGCTGAGCAGCGGCCCCCACGCCAGCTGCTCCAGGGTGGGGCACGGCGACACGAGCACGCACGGCACGCCGGCCCGGCGGGCCCGCTCGGCCGCGACCTGCCACGCGTTCCAGGTCGGGACCCGCTCCTCCTGGTAGGCCTCGTCGTGGGCGTCGAGCACCACCACCGCGGCTGGCGCCGGCGACGGGCTCCATGCCGCCGCCCGCGCCCCCACCACCACCGACCCTCCGGCTGCGGCCCGGGCCCAGTCCCGCGGGGCCAGGGCCACCGGCACGCCGGCCCGGCCCAGGCGGCGGGCCAGCAGGGCGGCGTCGGCCACCGACGGGGTGAGGATCACGGCGTCGCCCAGGCCGGCGGCGGCGGCCACGAACGGGTACGGGTCGGCGGCCGGCGGCAGCCGCACCACGGCCCGGTCCCGGGCCAGCGCCTCGCCCGCCAGCCCGTCGGCGTCGCCCGGCCCGAACGCCGGCGGCCGGGGTGGCGGGCCCTCGCGTGCCGGCGCGGGGAGGCCCCGCACCGCGCCCGGCGGGGACGCCGCCCGGAGGACGGGCCGCACCGGCCCCGCCCACCGCCACGCCGCCCACCGGGCCAGGTCGACGAGGGGCTCGGGCGGGCCCCACCCGGTCACCTTGGCCAGCGGCTGGAGGCGGACGCCGGCCGGCGGGGCCACCCCGTCGGCGACCACCCAGCCCTCCACCCGCCGGCCCTGCAGGGTCACCCGCACCAGGGTGCCGACGCGGACGCCGGCGTCGAGCCCGGGCGGAACGGTGTAGTCGAACTCCTTGTCGAGAGCGGGCACGTCGGGGAGCACGCGGACCACCCGCGGCACCGGCGCCGCCCCCGCGGCCGGATCAGAGACCGAGGACCTGCTTGAACTCGTCCAGCCGGGAGAGGGCCTCCCAGGTGAACTCCTTCTCCGTGCGCCCGAAGTGGCCGTAGGCCGCGGTGCGCTGGAAGATGGGCCGGCGCAGCTTGAGGTCGCGGACGATGGCGGCGGGCCGCAGGTCGAACACCTCGCTGATGGCGGTGCCGATCCGCTGCGGGTCCAGCTCGGCCGTGCCGAACGTCTCCACCATCACCGACACCGGACGGGCCACGCCGATGGCGTAGGCCACCTGGATCTCGCACCGCCGGGCCGCGCCCGAGGCGACCACGTGCTTGGCCGCCCACCGGGCCGCGTAGGCGGCCGAGCGGTCGACCTTGGTGGGGTCCTTGCCGGAGAAGGCGCCGCCGCCGTGGCGGGCCGATCCGCCGTAGGTGTCGACGATGATCTTGCGGCCGGTGAGGCCGGTGTCGGCGTGGGGACCGCCCAGCTCGAACTTGCCGGTGGGGTTGGCCAGGACGCGGAAGCGGTCATGGGCCAGCTCGGCCGGCAGCATGGGGTGGATCACGTGCTCGATGAGGTCGGGCTTGAGCAGTGTCTCGAGGTCGAGGCCGGGCTGGTGCTGGGTGGAGATGAGCACCGTGTCCAGCGCCACCGGCCGCCCGTCCTCGTACTGCACCGTGACCTGGGTCTTGCCGTCGGGGCGCAGGTACGGGAGCACGCCCGCCTTGCGGACCTCGGAGAGGCGCTGGGCCAGCCGGTGGGCCAGCCAGATCGGCAGCGGCATGAGGTCGTCGGTCTCGTCGCAGGCGTAGCCGAACATCATCCCCTGGTCGCCGGCGCCCTGGCTGTCGAGGTCCTCCTCGGTGGCCTGGCTCGACCGCTGCTCCAGGGCCCGGTCGACGCCCTGTGCGATGTCGGGCGACTGCGGGTCGATCGAGGTGATGACGCCGCAGGTGTGGCCGTCGAAGCCGAACGACTCCCGGTCGTAGCCGATGGCGCAGACGGTGTCGCGCACGATCTTCGGGATCTCGACGTAGGCGGTGGTGCTGATCTCGCCCGCCACCACCACCAGGCCGGTGGTGAGCAGCGTCTCGCACGCCACCCGGCCCATTGGGTCCTCGCTCAGGATGGCGTCGAGGATGGCGTCGGAGATCTGGTCGGCCATCTTGTCGGGATGGCCCTCGGTGACGGACTCGGAGGTGAAGGTCGTACGGGTCGAGCTGGTCACGCAGTTCTCCTTGCCAGGCGGACGACGGCGTCGAGCACCGCCCGGGCCACCTCCCGCTTGTCGGACAGGGCCACAGTCTGCTCGCTGGCGTCCGCTGCCACCAGTACGACCCGGTTGGTGTCGGCGTCGAAGCCGGCGCCGGGGGCGGCCACGTCGTTGGCCACCACCAGGTCGAGCTGCTTGCGCTCCAGCTTCCCGCGGGCGGCGGCGGTCAGGTCGGCGGGGGAGGTCTCGGCCGCGAAGCCGACCAGCACCTGGCCCGGGCGCCTGGCCCGGCCCAGGGCGGCGAGGATGTCGGCGGTGGGCTCCAGGACCAGCTCCGGCACGCCGTCCGCCTTCTTCAGCTTGTGGTCGGCCGGGGCCTTGGGCCGGAAGTCGGCCACGGCCGCGGCCATGATCACGACGTCGGCCTGGCCGGCCGCGGCCAGCACCGCCTCCTCCATCTGGGCCGCCGTCTCGACCCGCACGACGGTGACGCCGGGGGCGGCCCCACGGTCGGCGGTGGTGACCAGGGTGACGGCCGCCCCGCGGGCCGCGGCCTCGTCGGCCAGCGCGTGGCCCTGCTTCCCCGAGGAGCGGTTGCCCACGAAGCGAACGGCGTCGATGGGCTCGCGGGTCCCGCCGGCGGTGACCACCACCCGCCGCCCGGCCAGGTCGCCGATCGTCCCCCGCGCCGCGGCGGCCACCACCGCGGCCAGGATCTCGGCCGGCTCGGCCAGGCGGCCCGCCCCCTCGTCGCCGCCGGCCAGGCGGCCCACGCCCGGGCCCACCACGTGCACGCCGCGGCGGGCCAGGAGGGCCATGTTGTCCCGGGTGGCGGGGTGCTCCCACATCTCGGTGTGCATGGCAGGGGCCAGCACCACCGGAGCCCGGGTGGCGAGGAGGGTGGCGGTGAGCAGGTCGTCGGAGATGCCGGCGGCGTAGGTGCCGATCAGGCGGGCCGTGGCCGGGGCCACCACCACCACGTCGGCCGCTCGGCCCAGGCGGGTGTGCGGGATGGGGTCGGCGTCGTCGAACAGCGAGGTGCGCGCCCGCTCGGACGCGAGGGCCGAGAAGGTGACCTCACCGACGAAGCGGGAGGCGCCGGCGGTGAGGACGGGCGAGACGAAGGCGCCGGCGTCGACCAGCAGGCGGCACAGCTCCACCGCCTTGTAGGCGGCGATGCCGCCGCACACACCGAGCACGACGCGCCGGCCGGCGAGGGCCGGCGCCGGCGGCGGGTCCATGGCCCCCGGGCCGCCCGCGGTCGCTGCTACCGGGCCGCCTCGTCAGTGCCCTCGGCCGGCTCCTGGCGCTTGTAGCGGATCTTGTCGGCCGCGATCTCCTCGAGGGCGATGGACAGCGGCTTGCGCGACACCGACGTGACCTGGGGCGGCACGATGGCGCCCAGGCCCTCCCCCAGCTGGTTGAAGTAGGAGTTGATCTGGCGCCCCCGGCGGGCCGAGAGGGTGACCAGGGTGAACTTCGAATCCACCTTGGACAGGAGGCTCTCGACGGGCGGGTCCATCATGGTGAGGCGGCGGCGCTGTGCCATTCGGCTGGTCTCCTGGAGGGAAGGGGGGCCGCGACCCTGAGCCGGCTCTCACGAGCCCTGCCCCGATGCGTCGCGGTAGCTCCCGAGTATACCGGCGAGCTCGTCCACGGCCCGGTCCAGGTCGTCGTTCACCACCACGTGCGACGCCAGTCGCCGGCCCTGCTCCTCCTCCTGGCGCCCGAGAGCCAGCCGGCCGGCGACGTGCTCGTCGGGGTCGCCCCGGGCCCGCATGCGCGCCGCCTGCTCCTCCACGGACGGCGCCACCACCAGCACCACCACCGCATCGGGGTTGCGGTCCAGGACCTGGGCGGCTCCCTGGACGTCGATCTCGAGGACGACGTCGGTGCCGGCGGGCGCGTCCGGCCAGGGCGTGCCGTAGAGCTCGCCGTTGGCCGGGAGCTCGGCCCACTCCATGAACCCGCCCTCGCGGACGCGTGCCTTGAAACGACCCCGGTCGACGAAGACGTAGCTGTCGGCCGGCTCGCCGGGACGGCGCCGGCGCGTGGTCCAGGACCGGCTGAGCCACAGGCTCGGGATCCGCTCGCACAGGCGGGACACGAGGGTGCCCTTGCCCACGCCCCCGGGCCCGGAAACGACGAAGATCAGGGTTTCCCGAGCTCCTTGAGCAGGCGGGCGCGCTGCTGGGCCCCGAGGCCGTGCAGCTTGCGGCTGGGGCTGATGCCCACCGCCTCCATCACGCGGCGGGCCTTGACCTTGCCGAGCCCCGGCAGGGACTCGAGCACGGCCACCACCTTGGTCCTGCCGACGACCTCGTCGCGGTCGGCCAGCTCGAGGAGCTCCGAGAGGTCGATCGACCCCATCTTGAGCTTCTCCTTGAGCTCGGCGCGCTGCCGCCGGGCCGCCGCCGCCTTGGCCAGAGCAGCCTTGCGCTCCTCCGGGGTGAGTGCGGGGGGAAGCGCCACGCCGGGCACCCTAGCGCGACGTTTCCGGGCCGTCCTCCGCCCGGGACCGCCGTTCCAGCGACAGCGGGCCGATGACCTCGGACGCCGCCTTGGCCCGGTCGGCGGCGGCGGTGACGGCCCGCCCGATGACCAGCAGGTCGGCGCCGGCGGCCAGCGCGCCCTGCGGCGTGGAGGCTCGCACCTGGTCGTCGCGCGAGGCGCCGGCGGGCCGGATCCCGGGGACGACGGTGACGAGGCGGGGTGCGAGCTGCTTGGCCTCCCGGACGTCGCCGGCGGCGCAGACGATGCCCCGGCAGCCCGACTCCACCGCGGCCCGCACCCGCGAGCCGAGCACGTGGGGCGGAGCGTCGTCGTCACTCGTGAGGACAGTGACGGCCAGCGCGATGGGCGCGCCCAGGCCGGCGTTGCCGGCGCCGTTGGCCAGGCCCTCCACCCCGGCCCGCAGCATGGCCGGGCCGCCGACGGCGTGCAGGGTGAGGTAGGAGGCGCCGAGCGCGCCAACCACGTGGGCGGCGCGGCGCACGGTGGTGGGGATGTCGTGGAGCTTGAGGTCGAGGAAGACCCGGTAGCCGCACTCCATCATCTCGACCACCGCGTCGGGGCCGGCCGCGCTGTAGAGCTCGAGGCCGACCTTCGCCACCCCGAACCACGGCCGGACCTCCCTGGCGATGCGGGTCGCCTCCACCAGGTCGTCGACGTCGAGGGCGATCGCCATGCGGTTGCGGACGTCCGCATCACGGCGCGGCATGGTCTCAACCTGGGTCATGTGCAGCTCCGATCAGTGCGGAAAGGGTGGACACATTGTGGCGCCCGCACCAGCGCTCGAGCTGGTCCAGGACGCGGAGAGGGGCCCGAGGGTCGGCGAAGGTGGCGGTGCCGACCTGGACGGCGCCGGCGCCGGCGACGAGCAGCTCGGCCGCGTCCTCGCCCGAGGCCACGCCGCCCACCCCGACGATGGGGGCGCCGGGGAAGGCGGCCCGGCACTCGAACACGGCCCGCACCGCAACCGGGTGCACGGCCGGGCCGGACAGCCCTCCCCCGCCGCCGCCGAGCCGGGGCCGGCGGGTGGCGGGGTCGATGGCCATGCCCATCACGGTGTTCACGAGGGTCAGGGCCTCGGCGCCGGCGCCCAGGGCCGCGCCCGCGATCTCCGGCAGGTCGGTCACGTTGGGGCTCAGCTTGGCCCAGCGGGGCCGGTTGCACCCGGCGGTGGCGGCCATGGCCTCGGCCGTGGCCGAGGCCGAGTGGGCGAACACCGAGCGGCGGTCCTCCACGTTGGGGCACGACAGGTTCACCTCCACCGCCACCACCTCGGGCGGGGCGCAGGCCAGCATGGCGGCGGCCGCGGCGTACCCCTCGACCGACGTCCCCCAGATCGACGCCACCACCCGGGCGCCGGCCGCCACCAGGCCCGGGAGGTCGTGCTCCAGCCACGCCTCCACCCCCGGCCCCTGAAGGCCCACGCTGTTCAGCATGCCCGACGCCGTCTCGTGCACCCGGGGCGCCGGGTTGCCGGGCCAGGCCGCGGCCGACACCGACTTCACCACCACCGCCCCCAGCGACGACAGCGGGAAGTACGCCTCCAGCTCCGCCCCGTGCCCCGACGTCCCCGAAGCGGTGAGGATCGGGTTCGGAAGGGGGACCGACCCGATCGAGGTCGACAGATCCACACTCATCGGACGATCACCGAACGTGGACGACGCCGGCGGCCGCACGAGCCGCCGAAGGCGGCCCCACCGGATGCCGGCAAATGACGAGGAGCGGAGACCGGGCGGCTCTGCCGCCCGGTCGTAGCACGATCAGCTCGCCGAGGAAGCTCCGCTTCCGAGGTGAAGAGAAGCGACGCTTCCGAGGTGAAACTCACAGGGGGAGGCGTAGCTGGTCCCCCTCGAGGAACTCCTGGAGCGAGCAGACCCGGAGGGGGTGGCGGCCCCAGTCGGCGATGCCGGCGGCTGCGGCCCGGGCCGCGGCCATGGTGGTGAGGCACGGCACGTTGTGGACGTTGGCGGCGGTGCGGATGTAGGCGCCGTCGGCCCGGGGCCCCCGGCCCCTCGGGGTGTTCACCACCAGCTGGACCTTGCCGCTGGCGATGAGGTCGACGGCGGTGGGGCCGTCGCCGCCGTCGCTGAGCTTGCCCACCACCGTCTTGACCGGCACGCCGCCGGCCTCGAGGAACGCGGCCGTCCCCTCGGTGGCGGCCAGGCTGAAGCCCAGCTCGAAGAACCTGGCGGCGGCGGCCAGGCCCCCCTCCTTGTCCCGGCCGGCCAGGGAGAAGAACACCGACCCCGACTCGGGCAGCCGGTCACCGGCCGCGATCTGGCTCTTGGCGAAGGCCAGGCCGAAGGTGGTGTCGATGCCCATGACCTCGCCGGTGGAGCGCATCTCGGGGCCGAGGACCGTGTCCACGTCGGGGAAGCGGCCGAACGGCAGCACCGCCTCCTTCACGCTCACGTGGCCCCCGTCGACGGGGTCGCGCAGCAGGCCCTCCTCCCGCAGCTGGGCCAGGGTGGCGCCGGCCATGACCCGGGCCGCCACCTTGGCCAGGGGCACGCCGGTCGCCTTGGACACGAACGGCACGGTGCGGCTGGCGCGGGGGTTGGCCTCGATCACGAAGACCTGGTTGTGCTTCACCGCGTACTGGACGTTGAGCGGGCCCCGCACGTCGAGGGCCAGGGCGATGTCGCGGGTGTAGTCCTCGATCACCTCGACGACCGAGCGGGGCAGGGTGGGAGGCGGGATGACGCAGGCCGAGTCGCCCGAGTGCACCCCGGCCTCCTCCACGTGCTCCATCACCCCGCCGATGACCACCTCGCCGGCGGCGTCGCGCACGGCGTCGACGTCGACCTCGATGGCCTCCTCCAGGAACCGGTCGACCAGGACGGGCCGCTCGGCCGACAGGCCGCCCTCCCGTCCCAGGGAGCCGAACCCGGCCATGGCGGCCATGGCCCCGCGCAGGCCCTCCTCGTCGTAGACGATCTCCATGGCCCGCCCGCCGAGCACGTAGCTCGGGCGCACCAGGGCCGGGTACCCGATGCGCTCGACGATGGCCAGGGCGTCGTCCACGGAGACGGCGGTGCCGCCGGCCGGCTGCGGGATCTCGAGGCGGGCGCACAGGGCGTTCCAGCGCTCCCGGTCCTCGGCCAGGTCGATGGACTCGGGGCTGGTGCCGAGCACGAGCCCCTGCGGCAGCCCGGAGGCGAGCTTCAGCGGGGTCTGGCCCCCGAGGGCGACGATGACGCCGACCAGCTCGCCGCTGGCCTGCTCGGCCTCGATGACGTTGGCCACGTCCTCGGGGGTGAGGGGCTCGAAGTAGAGCCGGTCGCTGGTGTCGTAGTCGGTGGACACCGTCTCGGGGTTGCAGTTCACCATCACGGTCTCGAAGCCGGCGTCGCGCAGGGCGAAGCTGGCGTGCACGCAGCAGTAGTCGAACTCGATGCCCTGGCCGATGCGGTTGGGCCCGGACCCGAGGATCACCACCTTGCGCCGGTTCGACCGCGTCACCTCGTCCTCGTCCTCGTAGGTGGAGTAGTGGTAGGGCGTGGCCGCCTCGAACTCGGCCCCGCACGTGTCCACCGTCTTGAACGTGGGCCGCACGCCGGCGGCCAGGCGGGCCGAGCGCACGCTGGCCTGGTCGGTGCCCCACAGCCACGCCAGCTGGGCGTCGGCGAAGCCGAGGCGCTTGGCCCGCCGCCACGCCCTGCGGTCCATGGTCCCGAGCGACGAGGCCTCGAGCCGCCGGCGCTCCTCCACCACCAGCGACAGCTGGTCGAGGAACCAGGGGTCCACCCGGGTGGCCGAGGCCAGGCGCTCCACGCTGATCCCCCGCCGCAGCGCCGCCTCCAGCTGGAACGGGCGGTCGGGCGTGGCCAGGGCGGCCCGCCGCACCAGGTCGTCGTCGGCCAGGTCGTCGAGGATGCGCTCGCCGGGGTCGCAGTTCAGGCCCAGCCGGCCGTGCTCCAGCGAGCGCAGGCCCTTCTGCAGCGACTCGGGGAAGGTGCGGCCGATGGCCATCGCCTCGCCCACCGACTGCATCCGGGTGCCCAGCACCTCGGGCGTGCCGGGGAACTTCTCGAACGCCCACCGCGGGATCTTGGTGACCACGTAGTCGATGGTGGGCTCGAAGCTGGCCGGGGTCTTGCGGGTGATGTCGTTGGCGATCTCGTCGAGGGTGTAACCCACGGCCAGGCGGGCCGCGATCTTGGCGATCGGGAACCCGGTGGCCTTGGAGGCGAGGGCGCTCGACCGGCTGACCCGGGGGTTCATCTCGATGACGACCATGTCGCCGTCGTCGGGGTTGATGGCGAACTGGATGTTGGAGCCGCCCGTCTCCACGCCGATGCGGCGGATGCAGGCGAAGGCGGCGTCCCGCATCCGCTGGTACTCCACGTCCGACAGCGTCTGGGCCGGGGCCACGGTGATGGAGTCGCCGGTGTGCACGCCCATGGGGTCGACGTTCTCGATGGAGCACACGACCACGCAGTTGTCGGCCCGGTCGCGCATGACCTCCAGCTCGTACTCCTTCCATCCCGCGATGGAGCGCTCGATGAGGATCTCGGAGATGGGGCTGGCGGCCAGGCCGGTGGCGGCCATGCGGTACAGGTCGTCGGGGTGGTGGGCGATGCCCGTGCCGGCGCCGCCCAGGATGTACGAGGGGCGCACGATGAGCGGATAGCCGATGCGCTCCCCCACCGCCAGGGCCTCGTCCAGCTGGTAGGCGAAGCCGGAGGAGGGGACGGCCAGGCCGATCTCGGTCATGGCGTCCTTGAACCGCTCCCGGTCCTCGGCCGTGGCGATGGCCTCGGGACTGGCCCCGATCATCTCCACGCCGTACTCGTCCAGCACGCCCTTGTCGGCCAGGGCGATGGCCAGGTTCAGCGCCGTCTGTCCGCCGAGCGTGGGCAGGACGGCATCGGGCCGCTCCCGCTCGATGATGGCGGCCAGCACGTCGGCGCTGAGGGGCTCGATGTAGGTGCGGTCGGCGAAGTCGGGGTCGGTCATGATCGTGGCCGGGTTGGAGTTGGCCAGGATGACCCGGTAGCCCTCCTCCCGCAGGACCCGGCAGGCCTGGGTGCCGGAGTAGTCGAACTCCGACGCCTGGCCGATCACGATCGGCCCCGACCCGATGATCAGGATCGACTCCAGGTCGGTCCTACGCCCCACCGTGCATCAGCTCCTCGAACTCGCCGAACAGGTACCGGGCGTCGTGGGGGCCCGGCCCCGCCTCGGGGTGGTACTGCACGCTGAAGGCGGGCACGTCCCGGCACCGCAGCCCCTCCACCACGCCGTCGTTGAGGTTGACATGGGTGACGTCGGCCGACGACAGGGATCCTTCGGTCACCGCGTAGTTGTGGTTCTGGCTGGTGATCTCCACCGAGCCCGTGGCCAGCCGGCGCACCGGGTGGTTGCCGCCGTGGTGGCCGAACTTGAGCTTGTAGGTCTCGGCGCCGAGGGCCGCGCCCAGCAGCTGGTGGCCGAGGCAGATGCCGAACACCGGCACCCGCCCGACCAGCTCGGAGATGGCCCGGATGGCGTAGTCCACGGCGGAAGGGTCGCCGGGCCCGTTGGAGAGGAACACCCCGTCGGGGTCGAGGGCCAGGACGTCGGCGGCCGGCGTGGAGGCCGGCACCACGTCGACGGTGGCGAGGGCGCCGAGGTGGCGCAGCATGGTGCGCTTGATCCCGAAGTCGTAGGCCACCACGTGGAGCGGGCCGTCGCCCACCCGGTAGGGCTCGGCGGTGGTGACGCCGGCCACCAGGTCCACGCCGTCGGTGCCGGGCTCGCCGGTGGCGGCCTCCTTGAGCGCGCGCTCGTCGGCCGTGCCGAAGGCGCATGCCATCGAGCCGGCGTCCCGGAGGTGGCGGGTGAGGCGGCGGGTGTCCACGCCGGTGATGCCGGCCACGCCGTGGCGGGCCAGGAACTCGCCCAGCGTCTCGGCCGAGCGCCAGCTGCTGGGGCGCCGGGCCAGGTCTCGCACGATGACGCCCCGGCAGAAGGGGCGGACGCTCTCGTCGTCGGCGGGGGTCACGCCGTAGTTGCCGATGTGGGGGTAGGTGAAGGCGATCACCTGGCCCGCGTAGGACGGGTCGGTTATCACCTCCTGGTAGCCGCTCATCACCGTGTTGAACACAGCCTCGCCGGTGGTCACGCCGCCGGCGGGGACGGCGCCGATGGCCTGGCCCTCGAACACGGTGCCGTCGGCCAGCACCAGCAGTGCGTCCTGCAGCTCGCTCACTCGCTCCCCCATCGGTCCTGGAATCGGAATCCCCCCCGGTGCCGGATCCCGGTACCGGGGAGCGTGGGCCGGGTCACCGCCGGGCCTCGCCGTCGACCACGACCGGCTCGCCCCGCAGCACGGTGTGGCGCACACGGCCCCGCAGCTTGCGGTTGGCGTAGGGGGTGTTCCGGCTGCGGCTGGCCAGGGTGGCGGCATCCACCACCCAGGTCTCCGAGGGGTCCACGACGCACAGGTTGGCGGGGCTGCCCTCGGCCACCGGGCCCCCGTGGATGCCGGCCAGGCCGGCGATGGCGGCCGGCTGCCACGAGAGCAGGGCCAGGACCCGCTCGGGGGCGAGGTCGAGCTCGGTGAGGGCCAGGCCGAGCGCCGTCTCCAGGCCCAGCATCCCGGGCGGGGCGACGTCGAACGGGGCCTCCTTGGCCTCCTGGGCATGGGGAGCGTGGTCGGTCGCGATGGCGTCCACCGTGCCGGCGGCCAGGGCCTGCTTCACCGCGGCCACGTCGGCGGCGGTGCGCAGTGGCGGGTTCACCTTGCACACGGTGTCGTAGCCCGCCACGTCGGCGTCGGTGAGGGTGAAGTGGTGGGGGGCCACCTCGGCCGTCACGGGCAGGCCGGCGGCCCGGGCCGCGGCCACCAGGGCCAGGGAGCCGGCGGTGGACAGGTGGAGGAAGTGCACCCGCCCGCCGGTGAGGCGGCACAGGGCGATGTCGCGCATCACCATGAGCTCCTCGGCCTCGGCCGGAACCCCGGGCAGGCCGAGCCGGCTGGACCACTCGCCCTCGTGCATCTGGCCGCCGGCCGCCAGCGCCTCGTCCTCGCAATGCTGGGCCAGGGTGACGCCGAGCCCGGACGCGTACTCCAGGGCCCGGCGCATGAGGCGCCCGTCCTGGACGCCGGCGCCGTCGTCGGTGAACAGGCGCACCCCGAGGGCCGCCATCTCGGCCAGCGGGGCCAGCCGCTCGCCGGCCCGGCCCACGGTGATGGCGCCGGCGACGCGGACGTCGCACATGGCGCCGGCGCCCAGGTCGAGGACCTGGCGCACGACCGCGGCCGAGTCCACGGGAGGCTCGGTGTTGGGCATGGCGACCACCGCCGTGTAGCCGCCGAGGGCGGCGGCCCGGGCCCCCGTCTCCACCGTCTCGGCCTCTTCCCGCCCCGGCTCGCGCAAGTGGGTGTGCAGGTCCACCAGGCCGGGCGATACGAGGGCGCCGCCGGCGTCGAGGACGCGCGCCGAGCCGGCGTCGATGCCCTCGCCCACGGCCGCCACCACGCCGCCCCGGACGAGGACGTCGGCCCGCCGGCTGCCGCCGGCGTCGACCACGGTGCCGCCGCGGAGCAGGAGCAGCTCGTCAGGCGGCAAGGTCGGCTCCCGATCCGATGAGCAGGTACAGGACGGCCATGCGCACGGCCACGCCGTTCGCCACCTGGCCGGTGATCAGGGACTGCGGCATGGCCGCAACCTCGGCCGCGATCTCCACGCCCCGGTTCATGGGCCCCGGGTGCATCACCAGGGCGTCGTCCTGGAGGAGCGCGGCCCGCCGGCGGGTGAGCCCGTAGCCGGCCGTGTACTCCCGCAGCGACGGGAACAGGGCCTCGGTGGTGCGCTCCTTCTGGATGCGCAGGACGTAGACCACGTCGACCTTGGGGAGGACCTGGTCGAGGTCGTGGCTCACCGTGACCGGCCAGCCCGCCAGGCTCGGGGGCAGCAGCGTGGGGGGCGCCACCAGCGTGACCTCGGCGCCCAGGAGGGTGAAGGCGGCCACGTCGGAGCGGGCCACCCGGCTGTGCTTGACGTCGCCCACCACCGCGATGCGCAGCCCCTCGAGGCGGCCCCGGTGCTGGCGGATGGTGTAGCAGTCGAGCAGGGCCTGGGTGGGGTGCTCGTGCCAGCCGTCGCCGGCGTTGATCACGCTGGCGTCGACCCAGGAGGCGATCTGCGAGGGCACGCCGGCCGAGGCGTGGCGCACCACCATGGCATCCACCCCCATGGCCTGGATGGTCTCCACCGTGTCGCGCAGGGACTCGCCCTTGGCCACCGAACTGGTGGGGACGCTGAAGTTCATGGTGTCGGCCGACAGCCGGCGGGCCGCCGTCTCGAACGACAGCCGGGTCCGGGTGGAGTCCTCGTAGAACAGCGAGACCACCGTCTTTCCCCGCAGGGCCGGCACCTTCGGGATGGATCGGGCGCTCACCTCCACGAAGGAGTCGGTCATGCGCAGGATGTCGTCGATCCCCTCGGCCCCCAGCTCCGCGATCGACAGCAGGTGCTTGCCGTTCACGACGTCCTCTTCACCGTGGTGCCCAGGGCCACCCCGGCATCGCTCACGTCCACCAGCTCGTCGCGGGAGGTGGGCAGGTTCTTGCCCACGTAGTCCGGCCGGATGGGCAGCTCCCGGTGGCCCCGGTCCACCAGCACCGCCAGCTGCACGGCCCGGGGCCGGCCGTAGTCGTTGAGGGCGTTGAGGGCGGCCCGCACGGTGCGGCCGGTGAAGAGCACGTCGTCGACGAGCACCACGGTGAGGCCGTCGAGGTGGAAGCCGATGTCGGTGACGGCCTCGGGGATGAGCGGGCGCAGGCCGATGTCGTCCCGGTAAAAGGTGGCGTCGAGCGTGCCCACCGGCACGACGGTTCCCTCGATGCGCTCCAGCTCGGCGGCCAGGCGCCGGGCCAGGGGGACCCCGCCCGTCTGCAGCCCCACCAGGGACACCCGCTCCAGGCCGTGGTTGCGCTCGAGGATCTCGTGGGCGATGCGGGTCACGGCCCGGCGGACGTCGTCGGCCGTCATCACCGTGGCCTTGGCAACGAAGACGCCCCCTCTGGGGGGCGTCAGTGCACGTTCACGCTCGGCCATCGAACACCGCGGCCATGCCGCATCCCTCCTGTCCGTGCGGGCCTCTCCGGACCCGCTTCACGGTCAGGGACCGAAGGTAGCAGCTCCCGAGTAAATAGCTCGCCAAAATGGCGAGCTATTTACTCGGGAGCGGCTTCGGCGGACGGACGTCGGCGGCCACGCCGGCCAGCACGCCGTTGACGAACCGGCTCGACTCGTCGGTGGAGTAGCGCTTGGCCAGCTCCACCGCCTCCGAGATCACCACCGCCAGGGGCACGTCGGGCCGCTCCAGCAGCTCGTAGACGGCCAGGCGGAGCAGGTTGCGGTCGACGGCCGGCATGCGGTCGAGGGTCCAGTCGATGGCGAAGCGCTCGATCAGCTCGTCGATGCGGGCCAGGTGGGTGCCGACGCCGGCCACCAGGTCGGCCACGAAGGGCTCGGCCCGCATCGGCAGGTCCTCGAGGAGGGCGGCCGGCGCCATCTCCTTCACCTCGGCCTCGTAGAGCAGCGACAGCGCCCTCTCCCGGCTCTCCCGGCGGGACCCGACGCTCATGGACGCAGGCTCCGCCGGGCCACGCTCAGCCGGTGACGCGGGTGAGGTACTCGCCGCTGCGGGTGTCGACCCGCACGCGGTCCCCCTCGTTGACGAACAGCGGGACCTGCACCACCAGGCCGGTCTCGAGGGTGGCGGGCTTGCGGGCGCCGGACACCCGGTCGCCCTGCACGCCTGCCTCGGTGGCGGCGATGGTGAGCTCCACCGCGGCGGGCAGGTCGACGCCCACCAGCTCGGCGCCGAACAGCTGCAGCACCACCGAGTCGCCCTCCTTGAGGTACCGGTCGGCGTTCCCGAGGGCGGCCGGGTCCACGTGCATCTGGTCGTAGGAGGCGTTGTCCATGAACACGTACTGGTCGCCGTCGCGGTACAGGTACTGCATCTCCCGCTTGTCCACCATGGCCTGCTCGAGCTTCTCGTCGGCCCGGTAGGTGCGGTCGATGACGGCGCCGGTGCGCACGTTCTTCAGCTTGGTGCGCACGAAGGCACCGCCCTTGCCGGGCTTCACGTGCTGGAAGTCGACCACCGAGAACAGGCCCTCGGGGAGGTCGAGGGTCATGCCGTTGCGGAGGTCGTTGGTGGAGACGGTCATGCGATGACGAGGTCCTTCGGGGCGAGGGTGAGGGGCCGGCACCCGTGCTCGGTGACGACGAGCGTGTCTTCGATTCGGACGCCTCCGTGCTCCGGCAGGTACACGCCCGGCTCGACGGTGACGACGTAGCCGGGGGCCAAGGTATCACCGGAGGTCGCCGACACGGTGGGGGCCTCGTGGATGTCGAGGCCCACGCCGTGGCCGGTGGAGTGGAGGAACGCGTCGCCCCACCCGGCGGCGGCGATGACGTCTCGGCACACCCGGTCCACGTCGGCGGCGGCCGCCCCGGCCCGCACCGCGGCGACGCCGGCGGACTGGCTCTCGGCCACCACCGCCACCATGCGCTGCAGCGTGTCCGACCGCGGCTCGCCCACCGAGACGGTGCGGGTCATGTCGGAGCAGTAACCGTCCACCACGGCGCCGAAGTCCATGACCACCAGCTCGCCCTCCTCGATCAGGCGTCCCGACGGGCGGGCGTGGGGCTTGGCGCCGTTGGGACCGGACGCCACGATGGTCTCGAACGAGTTGCCGCTGGCGCCGCCCTGGCGCATCTCGAAGTCGAGGGCCAGGGCCAGGTCGGCCTCGGTGACCCCTCCCGCCAGCAGGTGCCGCACGCGCGCCAGCGCCGCGTCGGCGATGGCCGCGGCAGCCGCCATGCGGGCCACCTCGCCGCCGTCCTTCACCCGGCGCAGCTCCTCCACCAGCCCCTCGGTGGGCACCAGCTCGGCCGACGGGAACCACTCGGCCGCGAAGGTGCGCTGGCGGGCCCAGGTGACGCTGCCCGCCTCCAGGCCGAGGCGGCCCACCGGGCCGGCCGCCTCCGACAGGCGCTCCCTCTGGGTGGGCAGGTTCCCGACCTCGATCCGGGCCTCCACGCCCGCCGCCGCCAGCTGCTCGGCCGACTGGAACTGGTAGCGGCCGTCGGTGGCCAGCACCAGCTCGTCGGGCAGGACCAGGAGCAGGCCGGCCGAGCCGGTGAAGCCGGTGAGATAGCGGATGTTGGCCAGGTTGGTGATCAGCACCGCGTCGCACCCGGCACCGGACAGGCCCTCCCGGAGACGGGGGAGCCGGCCGGCCACGTCCATGGCGGGCAGGGAGGCGAGGTCGGGACCGCTCACGGCTCGGGCTTCTCCAGCATCCGGGCCACCGCCAGGATGGCCAGCTCGTACCCGAGGCCGCCGAGGCCGGCGATGGTGCCGTCGGCCACCGCCGCCAGCACCGACGTGCGGCGCCAGGGCTCGCGTCCGCCCGGGTTGGACAGGTGCAGCTCGATGACGACGCCGTCGAAGGCGGCCAGGGCGTCGGCGATGGACCAGCCGTAGTGGGTGAGGGCGCCGGCGTTGACGATGA
>JBQTJJ010000037.1:0-6311 GCA_052387235.1 Actinomycetota bacterium | reverse complement strand
CCATGTGCACGGACAGCAGGTACTGCGTCATCGGGATCTCCTCTCGGAAGCGGCCGGCACCGTACCGGCCTCTCACCCTGTCTACGAACGACTCTTGCCGGGATCGACACCCGGACGGAAGTTTTCTCCCGCGACGGGCTACAGGTCCCCGACCCGGGCCGGGCCGGCCCCGCGCTCGTGCAGGAGGTCGAGGCGGGCCAGCACCTCGAGCTCGGCCCGCCGGCCCGCCTCCGGGCCCGGGTACGCCGGCGGGGGAGGGGGCTCGGTCTCGGCCACGACCTCCGCCGCGTGGTCCCGCAGCGCCGGCATCCGGGCCGAGGCGTCGAGGAGGAGCTCGATGACGTGCAGCAGGTCGGTGGCCCGCCGGGCCGGGCCGTGCACCACCACCAGCCCGTTCGTCACGGCGTCGTGGAGGTCGAGCCGGGCCGCCAGCAGATCGCGGACGGCGGCCCGGGTCGCGGTGCCGCGGCCGTGGACGACGTCGTCGGGCCGGGCCGGGCGGACGACGAGGCCGCCGTCGGGGGCGAACGTGACGTAGACCCGCTCCTCGTCGAGCCCGATCACGGCCGCGCCGCCGGCGGCCACGAGCCGGAGCCGTCCTCCCGCCTCGGGATCGGCGTCGAGGGCAGCCACCAGGAGGGTGATCCACTCGGCGAGCGGCCGGCGCTCAGTCGACATGCTCGAACACGGCGGGCGCCGTCCCCTGCCACCGGTCGCGACCGAGCCGTACGTCGTAGGCGGCCGAGCCGCACAGCTCGTGGATGAAGGCCTGCCCGGTCACGGCGGGGTCGGCGCAGACGATCTGGGCCACGCCGTCGACGCCGAGCTCCACCTCCACCGTCGACTCGCCGTCGCCGGCCCGCAGCCGGAGGGTGGCGGGCAGGGCGGGCCGGCGCCGGTCGGACCGCAGCGACGCCGCCGCCCCCGGCACCCGGTGCACATCGCCGCTCCAGCGGCCGCCGTGCACGACCTCGACCGACGGGCCCGAGAAGCGGACGGAGCGGCCGGGCAGGTGCACGCTCAGCACGGGGTCGGCGGTGCGGCGCACGCGCCTGGTGGCCCGGAAGAGCACGATGGCCGGGCCCGGGGCGGGCGCCAGCACCGCGCCCCAGTCCCAGCCGGCGTCGTCGCCCCAGCGCCACCGCCCCCAGTTGTGGTCCTGGTACGCGCTGCACCGGGAGACGTCGATCGGGGTGCCCCGGACGTCGAGCCACCCGCTCACCTCGAGGCGCGCCATGGCCCGCCACGAGATCCAGCCCGACCCGAACCGGAGCCGGTCCTCCACCACGATGGGCGACGCCGCCGGCCGCGCCTCGAGCCGGCCCCGGACCTCGGGGTGGCGGAGCGAGACGCCCACCGAGCCGTCGCCCGACAGGGCGAGGGCGGTGGTGGCCATGCCCACGCCGCCGGGGTCCAGCGACACGCCGGCCACGTCACGGACCTCCACGCCCCCCGCCCAGCCCGCGCCCGGCACGTGCACCAGGCAGGAGCCGACGGCCAGGCCCCGGCCGCGGCAGACGTCGCCGTGGAGGGAGGTGTTGAAGATGCCGACCGCCCCGGTGCGATGGTCGAACAGGTTCACGTGCAGCCAGTCCTTGGCCAGGGGGGCCGAGGGGTCGAGGACGGACGGCGGCCGGAGGTAGTCGCCGGCCGGCGCGAGGGCCATCAGCGCAGCAGTGAGCCGTCGCCCGGATCGGGCGTGGGCGCGACGACCACGGTGGGCCCGGCCTCGATGCCGCCCACCAGCTGCTCCACGGCGTCGGCCAGGCGCCGACCCACGGCCCACACGCCGAGCAGGGTGTCGGCGAAGGTCACGTCCTCGGGCGGCGGCAGCGGCACGCGCTGCAGGGGCAGCTCGCCGGTGGCCAGGTCGTGCAGGGCCTCGTGCATACCCGGCGACAGGAGCAGGGCCAGGTCGTTGGCGATGTCGTTGAGCACCGGGCTGGGCGGCACCTTCGACAGCCACTCCTGGACGCGCAGCGCGCCCCACAGGGCGTCGCCGTTCATGCCCGCCCGCGAGCGGACGATGGCGTCGCGCAGGCGCCTTCCCTCGGCCGTCTGGGCGACCTGGCGGCCGGCGGCGGCGAAGCCGGCGATCTGCGACCCCACCGCCTCGAACCCCGACACGTAGAGGAGGGCGGCCAGCCGCGACGTGAGGCTGGCCACCAGGGTCTCCGCGGTGCGGGCGAAGGGCTCCTCGCCGCCGTGCTCGTCGCCGAGCGTGGCCCGGACCCGGTCCCCGCTCATGGCCGACCCCGCTTCCTCGCCGCCGGCGCCGCCTTCGTGACCGCCTTCGCCGCCGGCGCCGCCTTCGTAGCCGCTGCCGCCTTCGCCGCCGGCGCCGCCTTCGTGGCCGTCCCCTTCTTCCCCGCCGGCGCCTTCGTGACCGCCGCCGCCTTCTTGGCCGGCGCCTTCTTCGCCGCCGCCTTCTTCGCCGCCGCCTTCTTCGCCGCCGCCTTGGCGGCCGCCGGGCGGGGCGGGGGCGGGTCGCCCACGGTCACCTGCACCGGCAGCAGCCCGTTGCGCACGCCGACGAACAGCACGGCGCCGGCGTAGATGCCGTCGGGGAGCTCGTCCGGCACCTGGACGTGGAGCTCCACCCCCTCCACGTCGCCGGGCGCCACCAGCACGGTGGCGGGGACGGCGACCGCCTCGGGGAGCCAGGTCGTGCCGCCGGCGTCCACCAGGGGCGTCAGCATCGGCGTGACCAGCGTGTGCACCTGCTGCGCGTTCTCCACCTCCACCGCGAGGACGGCCACCTCGCCGCAGCGGCCGCGGACGGCGACGACCGCGCTGCGGTCGGCCCGCAGCACGGTGCCGGGCGAGGACGGCCCCACCACGCCGTGCAGGCTCCGCAGGTAGCGGAGCGTCTCGTCGGCCAGCCTGGCCTGGAACTCGCGCTGGAGCGCGAGGACGTCGGCGCCCAGGATGCCGCCCGGGTCACCGCCGGGCTCGCTCACGATGCGGACCACATGTCCTCCTCTCGGCGCCCCGCAGGGCGCGACGGCAGTGTCATCTCACCCGCTCCACCACGAACAGCAGCATCTCGCGGAGGAACCGGCGGTCCTCGTTGTCCTCGAAGAACGGGAGCGGGCGGTCGTCGGCCTCGAGGGCCCGCTCGGTGAACGAGCGGGCCAGCGCCCGGCCGTGGTCGAGCGACCCCGCGTCCTCCATGGCTCCCCGAAGCCAGGCCACGTCGGCAGCCTTCTTGCCCCGGCGGGGAAGGCGCAGGAGCCGCTCGGCCCGCCGCCTGGCCGTGGCCGGCGCCGTGCGCATGAAGTGCAGGAGCATCACCGTGCGCTTGCCCTCCCACAGGTCCCCGGACAGCTCCTTGCCGTAGAGCGCCTCGTCCGCCTCCAGGTTGAGCACGTCGTCGCTGATCTGGAAGGCCACGCCGGCCAGGTGGCCCAGCTCGATCAGGGGCACCAGGTCGGCGTCGAGGGGGAAGCCCTCGCCGGGAGCGGCGCCGCAGATGACGCCGATCCGCAGGGGCGCGATCACCGTGTACCAGCACGTCTTCTTGTGCACCATGCGCACGTAGTCGCCGTCGTCGAGGTCGAAGCGGTGCTCGGCCGTCCAGGCCAGCTCGATGGCCTGGCCCTCGACGGACTCCCGGGCCATCCGCTCGATCTCGATCATCACCCGCAGCGCCTTGTGGACGCCGATGCGCTCGGTGTTCTCCAGCAGCAGCTGGACGGCCATGACGTTGGTGGCGTCGCCCACGTTCACGGCGATCGGCGCGCCCTTCTCCCGCAGCATGGTGACCCGGCCCCGCCGGTAGTCGGAGACGTCCTCCACGTCGTCATGGAGGAGGAAGGCGTTGTGGAACAGCTCGATGGCCGTGGCCGCGCACAGGGCCTGGTCGGTGCGGCCGCCCGCGGCCCGGGCCGCGGCCAGGCAGATGGCGGGCCGAAGCCCCTTGCCCTCCCGGAACGGGTAGTCGGCCAGCAGGTCGTACAGCGGGCCGTACCCGGTGGCCCTGTTCCGGCCCAGGAGCTCGTCGATGGACGTGGCGACGAGGCGGCGCGCCTCGGCCAGCGTCCCTTCGACCAGCTCTCGGTCGTGAGCCACCTGCAGCCCTCCCCAAGCCCACCCTCGGCGGACGTGTCGGAGGGTATAGCTTGTGACGGTTCGGACGCCCTGTAGGGAGGGCCGGCAGTGACGATTTCCGGCGTGGGGAGGTAGCGGTGGGGGGTAAGGGGATCCCTGACGAGATCACCGTCAACAACCAGGGCACCACCGTGATGCGCGTCGAGGGCCTCGACGACATGGACATCACGCTGCACACGCCCGACACCATGAAGACCGACATGACCACCAAGGCCACCATGGGCCTCACGGTCAACCCGCTCTCCATGCACACCACCGGCCGCCAGGAGCTGGCCATCACGGAGCCGATCGTCACCAACATGTCGACGGACATGCGCCTCGACGTGAAGCCCATGGTGGTGGACGCCTGCATCACGCTCAAGATCGCCGACCTGCCCGAGCAGCGCATCCGCCGGCCCTACGACCGGCGCATCAAGCTCAGCGTGTTCGGCACCGAGGTGGTGGAGCTGCGCATGTGCGGCGAGTCGGAGATCCTGGTGGAGGACCTCCCGGTGAAGCCGATGATGGCCTGGGGCGCCCAGAAGTCCAACCCCCACCGGTCCCGGGTCGAACCCGTCGTCGTGCAGGACGACTCCTCACCCGGCGTCCGCATCAACCTCGGGGACTGACTCCCGTGCACGAGCGCCTGCCGTCGTACGACGTGGTGGCTCACGCCCCCGAGGAGCCGGTCCGGCTGTACGGGCCGCCCACCCAGGTGGCCGGGTCGGTGGCCCTCCGGAACCCGGGCGAGGAGCGGGCCGTGCTGCGGCGTGCGTCGCTCGTGGGCGACTTCCTGGCCGGCGGCCGCCACACCGAGCGGATGTCGACGGTCAAGCTCGAGCCCGCCTCCGAGGGCCGGTTCGACCTGGCCTTCAACCTCGACCCCCACACCCCGCCCGGGCGCTACGAGTGCGAGATGGAGGTGGCGGGCGTCCGCCGGCGGGTGGAGGTCCACGTCACCGAGGTGGCCAACGTGCGCTTCGAGCCCCGCACGCTGGTCGTGCAGGCGCCGCCCGGGTCCACGGTCTCCAAGCAGCTGGTGGTCCACAACCTGGGCAACGTGCCGCTGGTCGTCGAGCCCCACCTGGCCCTCGCCCTCGACGACGACCTGATCGACTGCCGGGTCCTGCGCGAGGGGCTCACCCGCTTCGCGGAGCGGGAGGAGGGCGGCCTCGACCAGCTGCTGCGGGACCTGGCCGTGGCCGGCCGGCGCGTCCTCGACGACGCCGGCGTGGCCCGGGTCAAGGTGATCTCCGGGTCCGGCGAGGTCGCGCCCGGGGAGGTCCGGGCCCTCGACCTCGAGGTCGCGGTGCCGTCCACCCTCCGCAACGGGAGCAGGTACGGCGGCCGCATCACCATCGGCCACCGCGTGGCCGGGGTGCTGATCGTCCCCCAGCGCGGCGACCGGCCCGCCCCGGAGGTCCCGGAGGCGCCGCCGGCGCCGGCCAGGCCTGCAACGCCCAGGAAGGCGCCGTCCCGTGCGAAGGCGGCGCCCGCGTCCACTCGAGGAAGGAAGAGCTGATGCCCGTCACGCGCATGCCTGCCAAGGTCGGCGGCCGCTACGCCCCGGAGGACCGCACCACCGAGCTGATCGACATGGTCGGCTCCTCCCTCACCGACGGCCTGGAGCGCCTCATCGACGTCATCGACCAGTCGAGCGACGTGCTGCGGCGCTCGGTCCGCTCCTCGTCGCGCCGGCGGGGCCGGGCCAAGGACCCGTGCGCCCACGAGGACCCGTGTGCCCATGAGGACCCGTGCTGTGACGAGCCGTGCGGCCACGACGATCCCTGCCACTGCACGTGCTGTGTGGTCGACGCCGACCTGGTGGTGGAGGCCAGGCTCGGTGAGTTGCGGGTGGTGCCCATCACGCTGCGCAACGAGCGCAAGCGGGAGCGGGAGATCTCGCTCGATCTCAGCCCCTTCACCACGCGGGGCGGCAAGCCGGCGCCGGTCACCGGCACGATCCTCCCGCCCACCACGTTCACCCTGAAGGCGTGCGAGGAGCGCACCGTCGTGTTGGGCCTGATCATGCGGGAGCAGAAGGCGGAGGGCGATGCGGGCGAGAAGGACGTCGCCGCCGCCATGTTCCGTGGCGCGGTGCGCGAGCAGGGGGAGGAACGCGTCCTCCCCGACGTCGACGACTGCCTCGTCGCCTACGGCCACCTGCGCATCGACGGGTGCGACGTGCGGCCGGTGCGGATCGCCGTCGCCCTCCTCCCGCG
>JBQTJJ010000036.1:0-18066 GCA_052387235.1 Actinomycetota bacterium | reverse complement strand
CCGGCCCTCCGAGGAGGCCGTCCGCAGCGTGCTCCTCGGCGTCATCGACCCCGAGCTGGGCGACAACGTGGTCGACCTGGGCATGGTCCGCACCGTCGAGATCGGCCCGGACGGCGCCGTCGACGTCACCGTGGCCCTCACCACCGCCGGCTGTCCGCTGCGGGCCCAGCTCATGAAGGACGTGCAGCTGCGGGTCGGGGCCCTGGAGGGCGTCACCGGCGTCCGCGTCCACTTCGGGGAGATGACCGAGCAGCAGAAGAAGAGCCTCATGGCCCGGGCCCGCTGGAAGGCGCGGGAGACCGCCCCCCAGACCGCCATCCCGCCCACCACCCGCGTCGCGGCGGTGGCGTCGGGCAAGGGCGGCGTGGGCAAGTCGTCCATCACCGCCAACCTGGCCGTGCAGATGGCGGAGCGGGGCCTCACGGTGGGCGTGCTGGACGCCGACATCGGCGGGTTCTCGATCCCCCGCATGCTGGGTCTCGACGGCCAGCTCGGGGCCGAGGCCAGGAAGATCGTCCCCCTGCGCAAGGACGTGGGCGCCGGCCACCTCGAGGTGGTGTCGATGGGATCGGTGGGGAACGCGGCCGAGGACCAGGCCATCATGTGGCGCGGGTTCATGCTCAACCGGGCCGTCCAGCAGTTCCTCGAGGACGTGCGCTGGGGCGACCTCGACTACCTGCTGATCGACATGCCGCCCGGCACCAGCGACGTGCAGATGGGCCTGGCCCGGATGCTCCCCCACACCGAGGTGCTCATCGTCACCACGCCGGCGCTGGCGGCCCAGAAGGTGGCGGCCCGGGCCGCCGACATGGCCCGCAAGGGGTACCTGCGGGTGGCCGGCGTGATCGAGAACATGAGCGCCTTCACCTGCCACCACGGCACCTCCTACGCCCTGTTCGGGTCGGGCGGTGGCGAGCGGCTGGCGGCCGAGATCGGCGTCCCCCTCCTCGGCACCATCCCCCTCGACCCGGCCGTCGGCGCCGGCGGCGACGCCGGCCGGCCCGCCTCGCTCGACGGCGGGGGCCCGGTCGTGGAGGCCTTCCGCGCTCTCGCCACCCGCGTCATCACCGAGGCCCTGCCCCCGGTGGAGATGACCAGCTGCACCGCCCGCCTGTTCGAGCGGGTCGAGACGGCGATGGGCCCACTCCCGAGTAAATACCTCGCCATTTTGGCGAGTTATTTACTCGGGAGTGGGGGGGATCGGTCAGTCGGCCAGGCGGAG
The DNA here is from genome assembly GCA_052387235.1 of Actinomycetota bacterium. Taxonomy (GTDB): domain Bacteria; phylum Actinomycetota; class Acidimicrobiia; order Acidimicrobiales; genus JBQTJJ01. The sequence continues at coordinate 16,844 of JBQTJJ010000036.1, read as the reverse complement.
GGCCACGGCGGGGCGGATGCGGGAGGCCTGCTGGGCCGGGGCGATGGTGGCGAGCAGGGAGGCCAGGGCCGTGAGCACGACCAGCACGACGACCTGGACCCACGGCACGTGGAAGGTGAGCCCGTCGCCGAAGGCGCCGTTGGTGAGGAGCCGCCAGGTCGACACCACGGCGAGGAACACGCCGATGAGGATCCCCTCCAGGGCCACGAACATCGACTCGGCCATGAAGGCGCGGCGGACGGCGACGGCCTGGAAGCCGAGGGCCCGCAGCACGCCCACCTGGCGCCGGCGCTCCCACACCGCCCGCACCATCACCACGCCCAGGCCGGCGATGCCCACCACCAGGCCGAGGGCCAGGTAGCCCTGCATGAGCTGGAAGAACTGCTGCTGCTGGGAGAGGCCGTCGGCGACCTCCTTGCGGAACGACACGGCGTCGGCCCCGCTGGCCAGGAAGCGGGCGTTCACCGCCTCCGCCACCTCCTGGGGGTCGACGCCGGGCGCGGTGGCGGCGTAGAGGATGCTGGGTGACGCCCGGGCGCCGGCCACCTCCTGCAGGCCGGCGGACGACATGAGCGCCGGCGCGAAGACGAACCCCGACTCGGCGACGGCCCCCACCCGCAGCGTGCGGGAGCGGCCCGAGGCCGGGTCGTCGATGCGGATCTCGTCGCCCAGCTCCACCGCGTCCTCCGGCGGTCCCCCGCCGGCCTGGAGGAAGAACTCGTCGACGATGATCAGGCCCGGGTCGGCCAGCACGGCCCGGTAGGCCTCGACGTCGGTGCCGTAGCGGGCCGGCCGCTCGTCGAGAGCGGGCGGGCCCAGGTCCACGAAGTCGTCGCCGAAGCCGGCCACCGGCCACGGCACCGGGTCGTCCCCGCTCCCGACCAGCGTGAACTCGGCCGAGGTGGCGGCCAGCGTGGCCACGCCCGTCACCCCGGGAACGGCGGCGAGGTCCCCGGCCGGTACGGGCGAGCTGGGGTTCGACGCGACCTTGAAGTCGAACCCGCCGGCGACGTCGGCCGTGAAGTCCTCGATCTGGGAGGAGAAGACCTTGCTGAACAGGGTGATGGACGTGAGGGTGAACACCACCAGGGCGTACATGGTGAGGATCATCCCGGTACGGAACCTCCGGGCCAGGGGGTAGGCCAGCCCGATGCGCAGCGACATGTTGTCGGCCCCGCCGCCGATGCGGCGCACGAACCGGCCCAGCAGGTCCTGGTTCTGCGACACCAGGGCCACCGCCGACCCGGTGAGGATCACGCCGTCCACCACGAACAGGGAGATCTCGGGGTTCTCGAAGGCCTTGCTGGCGATGTCGAACGCCATGACCGCCCACAGCAGCACCAGGCCGGAGGCGACGGAGACGAGAGGCCGGCGGGGCACGACGCGGCGCAGCAGCGGCACCGCCCCCAGGGCGGCGAGGGCCGGACCGGCCAGCACCGTGAACGGCTCCTCCGTGGACAGCCCGGTGACGGTGAGGTACGCGCCGGCGACGAGGGCGACGGCCCCGAGCGCCAGCGTGATCACGCGCTGGCGGCCGCCCACCGGCTCGGGCAGGTCGCGGATGGCGCGGATGACGTTCAGGCGGGCGATGGACAGCGACGTGAGCACCACGGTCGCGAGGGAGATCACGAACCCGGTCACGAAGCCGCTCTGCACGCTGGCGGCGGTGGCGGTGTAGCGCAGCTCCAGGGAGAACTCGCTGCCGTCGTTGAAGATGCCGGCGGCCACGACCACGATCAGGCGCCCCACGCCGAGGCCCACCACCACCCCCGCGGCGGCGGCGGCCAGGGCGTAGAGCCAGCCCTCGAGCGAGAACGACGCCACCAGGGCCGAGCGGCGCAGGCCGACGGCCCGCAGCATCCCGAGCTCGGCCCGCCGCTCCTGGGCCAGCATGACGAAGATGTTCACCACCAGCAGCACGCCGGCCAGCACGCTGAAGAAGCCGATGGCACTGAACAGCTCGGTGAACTGGGCCCCGGCCTCGTCGGCGTTGCGCAGGAGGTCCCGCTTCACCGGGCCCACCGACGCGGGTTGGCCCCGCAGGGCGCCGTCGATCTGGGTGCGCACCTTCGCCGTCAGCGCGGCGCCGCCCAGCACGTCGCCGGTGTTCGACACAAGGACCATTGACGTGGGAGGCGCCGCCCCCGGGGGCGGGTCGGCGGCGAGGGTGGCGATGGTGCCGGGCGCCACGAACAGGTTGGGGCTCTCGCTGCCGAAGCCGGTGTGGAAGCCGGCCAGGCCGAGGCGGGGCAGGACCCGGTCGACGGTGAACGAGCGGCGCCGGCCGTAGGCCAGGACGTCGACGGTGTCGCCCTCGGCCGCGTCGAGGGTGCGGGCCAGGTCGCGTCCGAGGACGGCGCGGCCGGCGGCCGGCGTGGGCCCGTCGATGCCCGTGGCGCCGGGGTCGTCCCCGAAGGCGCGGCCGGCCTCGAAGTCGAGCTCCACCACCTCGGCCCGGGGCTCGGCCCGGGGCTCGGGACCGGGCCGGGCGACGGTGGCGTCCAGGGTCTGGAGCGGGAGCACACCGTCGATGTCCGGGCTGTCGAGGGCCTCGATGGCACCGAGGGCCCGGGACGCCGACTGCCGGTCGACGGCCCGTACCACCTCGTCCACCGGTCCCAGCTGGGTGAACGCGGAGCGCTCGATGGACGCCTCCAGGGTCTCGCCCACGACGAACGAGCTGGTGATGATGGCGGTGCCGAGCAGGGACCCGAGGACGACGAGGATCGTCTCGCGGGGCCGGCGCCAGGCGTTGCGCAGGGCCAGGCGTCGCCAGACCGGCCGCAGGCCGAGCGCCACCAGGAACGGCAGCGACAGGACCAGGACGACCGGCATCAGCCGCCGGCCGGGCGGTGCTCGTCCCCGACGATGAGCCCGTCGCGCACGACGATGCGGCGCTCGGCGGCGCCGGCGATCTCGTCGTCGTGCGTGACGAGCACGATGGTGAGGCCCTCGGCGTGGAGCTCCCGCAGCAGGTCGAGCACCGACGCCGCCGTCTCCGAGTCGAGGTTGCCGGTGGGCTCGTCGGCCCACACGACCAGCGGCCGTCCGGCCAGGGCCCTTGCCACCGCGACCCGCTGCTGCTCGCCGCCCGACAGCTCCCCGGGCCGGTGACCCAGGCGGTGCCCGAGCCCGATGCGCTCGAGCGTGGCCTCCGCCGCCCGGCGAGCGCTCCTGGCCGGCTCCCCCGCCAGCAGCAACGGCAGCTCCACGTTCTCGGCCGCGGTGAACACCGGGATGAGGTTGAAGGCCTGGAAGATGAAGCCCATGGTCTCGGCCCGGTGGCGCGTGCGCCGGGCGTCGCTCATCTCGTGGATGCTCTCCCCGCCCAGGGTGACGGTGCCGGCATCGATGTCGTCGAGCCCGGAAAGGCAGTTCAGGAGGGTGGTCTTCCCGGATCCCGACGGGCCCATGACGGCGAGGAACTCACCGGCCCCGATGGTGAGGTCGACGCCCTTGAGCGCTTCGACCGACGAGGCACCGGAGTGGTACGTCTTCACCACGCCGGCGGCGACCAGGAGGGGGGAGCCCGGCGCCACCCGCTCGGCACGTACCTCGGTCCCGGCCTTCATCCGGCAAGGGTAAGGGACAGGAGCGCCGCCGCACCGGCGGCGGCCTCAGAGCCGGAACGGCTCGTCGCTGTGGCGGCGGCGGGGGACCGGGAGGGTGAGGCGGAACGAGGCACCACCCGAGGGGGCCGTCTCGTACCAGATGCGGCCGCCCATGGCCTCGACGAGGCTGCGCACCAGTGTGAGGCCGAGGCCGGTGCCCCGGGACCGGTCCCGGTCCGAGCGCCCGAGGGTGCGGACCCGGCTGAACAGCGTCGTGACCAGCGCCGGGGGGACCCCGGGACCGTGGTCACTGACGGACAGCTCCAGCATCCCGTCCTCCACCGCCTCCACCCTGATCGACACGGGCGGGCTGCCGTGCTCCAGGGCGTTCTCCACCAGGTTGGCCAGGACCTGCTCCAGACGGCGGGCGTCGGCCACCACCGGGATCCCGGCCGGCAGCTCGACGTCGACGCCGTCCGGGTGGCCCAGCTTGGCCAGCGCCGCCTCCACCAGCGGCGCCAGCTCGACCGGGCTGGGGCTGAGGAGGAAGGTGCTGGCCTCCAGGCGGCTGATGTCGGAGAGGTCGTCGGCCAGGCGGACCACCCGCTCGGCCTGGCCCCGGATCGAGGATCCCACCCGGCGGATGCGCTCGGGGCTCAGCTGGTCGTCCGGGGACTCGAGGGTGCTGGCCAGGTGCACGATGGTGGACAGCGGCGAGCGCAGGTCGTTGGTGACCAGCGCCATGAACTCGTTCTTCTCCGTCTCCACGTCGTGGGCGGCCGTGACGTCGCTCACCACTCCCTGGAACCCGACCAGCTCGCCGTCGTCGACCCGCGGGGTGGTGCGGACGTCGAGGATCCGGCGCACGCCGTCGGGGCGCACGACGGTGAGCTCCCGGCGCTCGGGTCCCTCGGCCACGCCGCCGTCCGGGACGAGGGCCGGGCGGCCCTCGACGGACGTCATCACCGACGAGAGCTCGGCACCGTCCAGCTGCTCCGGGCTCACGCCGAGGATCACGGCCAGAGACGGGTTGGCGTACTGGACCCGGCCCTCCAGGTCGACCTCGTACACCCCGTCGGACGAGTGCTCGACCACGTGCTCGTACCGGGCCCGGGCCTCCTGCTGGCGGTTGATCATGGCGGCCCAGTAGCCCTGGGCCAGGGCGTCGGTGAGCCGGTCCATGGCCGGGAGCACCCGGGTGAGCAGCAGCGAGAGGGCGAGGGCCCAGTGGCCACCCCGCTCCTCGGCCAGCTCCACCGCCGTCTGCACCACCAGGTCGCGCGAGATGCGCAGGACCACGAGCAGCTGCGGCAGGGGCGAGCTGTCCCATGCCGCCGCCGCGCCGACCTCCTGCAGGTCGTCGACCAGGGCCTCGTCCACCTCGGCGCCCTGGCCGGTGACGGCCAGGATGGCCTCGAAGCGGCCCTTGGCCTGCTCCACGAAGCGGGCCTGCTGGCGCAGGGACCAGCTCTGGGCCTCGGGGAAGACGCCGGCGAAGATGTCGAAGGCCCGCCGGGCCATCTCCTCCGACCGCCCGTCCAGGGCGGCCAGCAGGGCCTCGGGATCGGCGCCGTCGGGGTCGGTGACGACCAGGTTGCCGGCGCCGTTGTCGGCGTTGCGGGCCAGGAACGCCTTGACGTCCACCAGGGCCAGCAGGGGCCCGCCACCGCTCTCGTCGGTCGCCTCCAGGAATCGGGCCGCGAGGAGGCCCCGCACGGCCTCGACGGACAGGTTCAGGTAGGCGGCCGCCTCGGGCAGCGTGACCAGCGGGCGGTTGCCGGTGCTCCGGTCGGACATGTAGTTGCTCTCTTACTTCGACGGGGCCGTCCCCGCTCCTGCACGAGCCTCGCGCACCGCGGCGGGCTCGTCATCCCGGCGCGGTCAGAAGGTGCGGAACTCGGCCCGCCGGCGCAGCTGGTGGACCACCGCGCCGCGCAGGCCGGCCCGCACCGGGGGCATCAGGAGGAGGATGGCCACCAGGTCGGTGACGAAGCCGGGCGTGAGCAGGAGGGCGCCGGCGAACAGGATCAGCACGCCGTCCACGAGCTCCCGGCCCGGGACGCCGCCCTGGTTCACCCGCTCCTGGGCCCGCCGCAGCACGGCCAGCCCCTCCCGCTTGACCAGCCAGGCGCCCGCCATGCTGACCACGACCAGGACGGCGATGGTGTTGAGGGCCCCGATGCTGCGGCCGACCTGGATGATCACGAACAGCTCGACGAACGGCACCGCCAGGAAGAGGAGGAACAGCAGCGCCACCACCTCGACGAGGGTAGCCCCGACTACCGTGCTCCCCGATGGCGACCTCCGGCGCCCGGCGGGCTGGACCCTGGCGAGAGCTGGCACTGCCGAGGACGGTGCTGGGCATGGCCGTGCTGATCCTCGCCTTCGCGGTCGGCAGCGCGGCCAGCGGGGTGGCCTTCTACTCGTACTACGAGTTCAAGAAGGACCAGACCGAAGAGCGGGTGGCCAGGTTCCTCCAGGGCTTCGACAATCGGTTCAAGACCGCCACCGACACCATCCAGGCCGAGCGCCAGAACGCGGTGGCCGAGATCCAGAAGGAGCTCGAGCCGCTCAAGCGCATCCAGGCCGAGGGCGGGACGCTCGAGGCCCTGATCGACAAGGTGAAGGACTCGGTGTTCTTCGTGAGCACCCTCGACGAGGCCGGCCAGCCGTCGGTGGGCACCGCCTTCGCCGTGGCCTCGGACTCGGAGCAGACGCTCCTCTTGACGTCGTACAACACGGTCAAGGCGGCCACCCGGTCGCCGGGGCCGGCCGTGAAGGTCCAGCAGGGGGACGCCGAGATCAAGGCCGAGCTGTGGACCTGGCACGAGGACAAGGACCTGGCCCTGCTGGTCCTGGCCAAGGGCAGCGTCAAGCGGCTGGACCTGGCGTCGGGCGACTCGCCGGCCAGGACGGGCGAGCGGGTCTTCGCCGTCTCCGGCCTGGGCACCGCCGGCGGCGCGGTGAGCCAGGGTTTCGTCACCGACGTGTCGGCGGCCGGCATCCAGCACGACGCCGCCGTGGGGCAGGCCTACCAGGGCGGGCCCCTGGTGACCTCGGACGGCGCCGTGGTGGCGGTGGCGTCCCGCTCCTACGCCCCCCTCGGGTTCATCAGCGACGGCGTCTTCTTCGCCCCGCTGGTCCGGATCGCCTGCGAGAAGGTCCTCAAGTGCCCGGACGGCAAGCCCGAGGCACCCGGCGCCAGGCGCTGAGGGCTACCCGGGCGGCTTGGTGGTGGCAGGGGCCGCGGGAGCAGGGGCCGCAGGTGCGGGCGGGGCGAGGGTGGTCGTCGTGGGCACCTCGGCCTTGGGCGGCGGCGCCTCGTTGAGGTAGGGCCCGCCGACCTCGGGCTTGATCACCCGGCGCTCGCCGGGATCGAAGCCGCCCCGGGCGTCGCGCCGCAGCGCCTCGGCCAGGTTGTCGATGGGCGGCGCCTCGGAGAACTTGGTCACGGGGACGTCGGCCACGGCCTGCTTCATGAACCGCTGCCACGTGCGGGCCGGGATGGTGCCCCCGAAGACCCGGCCCACGCCCTTGATGTTGAGCAACGGCGTCTTCTGGTTGTTGCTGTAGCCCATCCACACCGAGGTGGACAGGGTCGGCGTGTAGCCCACGAACCAGGCGTTCGTGTAGTTCTGGCCGGTCCCGGTCTTGCCCGCCGCCGGCCGGCCGATGTCGGCCGAGCGGGCCGTGCCGCCGCTGATGACGCCGGTGAGGATGTCGTTGACGGCATCGGCCACGATCTCGTCGAGCACGCGCTCGCGCTTCGGTGCGCTGTTGTCCTCGAGGACGCGGCGCTCGCCGTCGATGGTCTGCTCGGTGACCTGCAGCACGGGCGTGGGGGGCGCCCGCTCCCCCCGGGCCGCGAACACACCGAACGACGACGCCATCTCCATGGGCGACACGTCGATGACGCCGAGCGAGTACGTGCCGCTGCAGGTGTGGAACTGCGGGCTGTACCAGGCCGACGTGATGCCGAGTCGGCTCGCCATCTCGGCCGTCTCCTTGCAGCCGACGTCCCGGATCAGCTGGGCGTACACCGTGTTGATGGACTTGACGGTGGCCGACTGGATGGTGGCGCTGCCGCCCCCGGACCCCTCGTTGTTGGAGATGGTGCACTTGTTGGTGGCCGTGACCCTGCAGTTCGGGATCTGGAACGTGCTCGGCGCCTTGTAGACCTTGGTGGGCTCGAAGCCACGCGACAGCGCCGCCGCCAGCACGAACGGCTTGAACGCCGAACCGGGCTGGCGGCCGAGCCCCCCGCCCGCCACGGCCGGCGTCTCCCAGCAGCTGGCCGCCACCTCGACGCCGACCTTCTCGTCGCTGGGCTTCCGAGGGCAGCCGCCGAGGGCCAGGTTCACCTGCGAGGACGCGAAGTCCCGGCCTCCGACCAGCGCCTTGACGTACCCGGTGGGCGGCTCCACCGCCACCATCGACATCTCGAGCGGGGGACCCGTGCCGCTGAGGGCCTCGGCCACCGTCTTCTCGGCGTGCTCCTGCAGGGCCGGGTCCATGGTGACGGTGATGTCGAGCCCACCCCGGAACACCCGCGCCGGGCCGTACTTGATCTCCAGGTAACGCCGCACGTAGTCCACGAAGAAGGGAAAGCGTGTGTTCTGCTGGGGGGGCGGGTGCACCACGGTGGCCGGTCCGGGCGGCGGGCCCTGCGTCGCCAGCCAGACGGGCTGGGCCACGGCCTCGTCGTGCTGGGCCCTCGTGATGTAGCGCTCGCCCAGCATCTTGCCGAGCACCAGCCTGCGCTTGGACTCGGCCAGGGCCGGATTGCCGCGCGGCTCGTAGCGGCTGGGGGCCGGGATGAGACCCGCGAGCATCGCCGCCTCGGACACCGTGAGCTGGGACACCGGCTTTCGGAAGTAGCTCTCGGACGCGGCGCCGACGCCGTAGATCCCCTCGCCCAGGTAGATGTTGGACAGGTACTGGAAGAGGATCTCCTCCTTGTCCACCTGGCGGTCGAGCTGGCTGGCCAGGATGGCCTCTCGGATCTTGCGCATCACGGTGCGCTCCTTGCCCACGTACGCGTTCTTCACGTACTGCTGGGTGATGGTGGACCCGCCCTGCTCGATCCGCTGCTTGCGCAGGTCGGCCCACAGGGCCCGCACGCTGCCCCGCGGGTCGATGCCACCGTGGCGGTAGAACCCCTTGTCCTCGGCCGAGATGACGGCCTGCTTCAGGATCTCGGGGATGTCCGACCGCTTGACGGGCGTGTTCTGCTCGAACTCGCGGAACGCCCCGATCTCCTGGCGGTTGCCGGCCCTGTCGATGGCGTACACCCGGCTGATCCGGCTGGCCACGGTGGGACGCGGGTCGGGCAGGACCGCCGGGAGTGGGGCGAAGAAGAAGGTGCCCAGCACGGTGGCGGCCACCGCGATCGGCACCACCACCGAGCACACGGTGAACAGGGCCACGGCCCGGCCCACGCCGCGCACGACCCTGTTCGCCATGCGCACATCCTTCCACGGCTGCCGGCGCTGCCAGCCGCAGCGCGGAAGGCCGCTGCGGCCCCCCTCTGGAGCGTGTTGATCAAATGCGGCTGACCAAAGGTCCGCGGACGTGAGCCCTCGGCGAACGCGCAGGTCAGCCGCTCGGCCGCGAGGCGGCCGACCCGTAGATCAACACGCTTCTAGAGTCTCCTCGTGCACCCACCGTCGGTCGACACCCTGGCCAGGGAGATCGCCGATGTCGGCCTGCCCCACCCTCTCCTGGTCGACGCGGCCCGGGCCGCCATCGCCGCCGGCGACCCGGGCTCGGCCCGGGCCAGGGCCGAGGGCACCGCCCGGGCCCTCCTCCAGCCCGTGGTCAACGCCACCGGCGTGCTCCTGCACACCAACCTGGGCCGGGCACCCGTGGGCGTCTCGGTCGACGCCCGCTACGCCAACCTGGAGCTCGACCTGGGCACGGGCCGGCGGGGCTCCCGCCGCCACCACGCCGGCACCCTGCTGGCGCGGGCGGCCGGGGCCGAGTCCGCCCTGGTGGTCAACAACTGCGCCGCGGCCGTGCTCCTGGTCCTGGCCGCCCTGGCCCGGTCCCGGCCGGTGGTGGTGAGCCGGGGCGAGCTGGTGGAGATCGGCGGGGGTTTCCGGGTCCCGGAGGTGATGGCGCAGTCCGGCGCCCGCCTGGTGGAGGTGGGCACCACCAACCGCACCCGCCGCCAGGACTACGAGGCGGCGGTGGCGTCCGAGGACCCGGCCCTCGTCCTCAAGGTGCACCAGTCCAACTACCGGATCGTGGGCTTCACCGAGTCGGTGGAGGTCCGGTCGCTGGCCACCCTGGGGGTGCCGGTGGTGGCCGACGTGGGCTCGGGGCTCCTCGACGCCGGCACCCCGTGGCTGGCGGCCGGGCCGCCGGCATGGGTGGCGGGCGAGCCCGCCGTCCGCCAGACCCTGGCCGACGGCGCCGCGCTGGTCACCTTCTCGGGCGACAAGCTGCTGGGCGGGCCCCAGGCCGGCGTGGTGGCGGGCCGGGCCGACCTGGTGGACGCGTGCGCCCGGCACCCGCTGGCCCGGGCCCTGCGGCCGGGCGGGCTGGTGCTGGCCGCCCTGCAGCAGACGGCGCTGGCCTACCTGCGCCGGGACGGCGACGCCATCCCGTTCTGGCGCATGGCCGCCCTGCCGGTCGAGGGCCTCATGGCCCGGGCCGAGGCGCTGGCGGCGGGAGGGAGCTGCGCCCGGGTGGTGGCGTGCGAGTCGGTGCCCGGGGGCGGGTCGGTGCCGGGCCTCACCATCCCGTCCGCCGGCCTGGCCCTCGACGGCGACCACAGCGCGGCCCTGCGCGCCGTCGACCCGCCGGTCATCGCCCGGGTCCACGACGGCCGCACCATCCTCGACCTGCGCACCGTCGATCCGGCCGACGACGCCGTCGTGGCCAAGGCCCTCGCCGCCCTCGTCTGAGCCGCTCGTGCACGTCGTCGCCACCGCCGGTCACGTCGACCACGGCAAGTCCACGCTCGTCCTGACCCTCACCGGCATGGACCCGGACCGCTTCGCGGAGGAGAAGACGCGCGGGCTCACCATCGACCTCGGCTTCGCGTGGACCAGCCTGCCGAGCGGCCGGGAGCTGGCCTTCGTCGACGTGCCGGGCCACGTGCGCTTCCTCAAGAACATGCTGGCAGGGGTGGGCGCGGTGGACGCCTGCCTGTTCGTGGTGGCGGCCACCGAGGGATGGAAGCCCCAGTCGGAGGAGCACCTGCGCATCCTCGAGCTGCTGGGGATCGAGCGCGGTGTGGTGGCCCTCACCAAGGTCGGCCTCGTGGACGACGAGTGGCGGGAGCTGGCCCAGCTGGAACTGGCCGACCACGTGAAGGGCACCTTCCTGGAGACGGCCGAGGTGGTGGAGGTCGACGCCCCCACCGGCGCCGGCGTGGACGGGCTGAGGGCCGCCCTCGACCGGCTCCTGGCCTCCACGCCCACCGCCACCGACCGGGGCCGGCCCCGGCTGTGGGTCGACCGCTCCTTCGCGGCCAGGGGCTCGGGCACCGTCGTCACCGGCACGCTGGCCGGCGGTCCCCTGGGCGTCGAGGACGAGCTGGTGCTGCTGCCGGGCGGCAGGCGGGCCCGGGTCCGGGCCCTGCAGAGCCACAAGGCGAACCTCACCTCGGCCGGGCCCGGGCGCCGGCTGGCCGTGAACCTGGCGGGCGTCCACCACGAGCAGGTGGAACGGGGCCACGCCCTGGTGCGGGGGGACCAGTGGGCCCCCACCCGGGTGATCGACTGCTCCCTCACCGTGCTCGAGGCCCTGGACCACGACGTGTCCCGGCGGGGGGCCTACCAGGCCTACATCGGCTCGGGCGAGCACCCGGTGCGCCTCCGGGTGCTCGGCGGCGAGAAGCTGGCGCCCGGCTCCACCGGCGCCGTCCGCCTCCACCTCCCGGTCGAGCTCCCGCTCCTTCCCGGCGACCGCCTGGTGCTGCGCGAGAGCGGCCGGGGCGAGACGGTGGGCGGGGGCGAGATCCTCGACGTGGCGCCGGTCCTCCCCGCCTTCAGGGCCCGGCCGTCACGGTCGGTGGACCGGGTGGTGGCGGAGCGCGGATGGGTGGAGGCCGAGCTGCTGGAGCGCCTCACCGGCGAGCGCCGGCCCGCCAACCTGGGCCGCTGGGTGGTCGACCCCGCCGCCCTGGCGTCGGCCGAGGAGCGGGTGCGGGCCGCCGTCGACGACGCCGGGCCCCTGGGGCTCGACGTGGCCGCCCTCGGGGAGCGGGACCGGGCCGTCCTGGACACCCTGGACGGCGTGGTGGTGGACGCGGGCCGGGCCACCGTGGCCGGCCAGGGCGCCGACCCGCTGGTGGACCACCCCTACGTGGCCGCCCTGGAGGCCAACCCGTTCTCGCCGCCCCAGCCCGAGGGCGTCGACCGCAACGAGCTGCGGGAGCTGGCCCGGCGGGGCCTGGTGGTGGAGCGTGACGGGGTGTGGTTCGCCCCGTCGGCCCTGGAGGAGGCGGCCCGGCGGGTGGCCACCCTGCTGGCCGACGCGCCGGAGGGCGTCACCGTGGCCCAGGTGCGCGACGCCCTGGGCACCACCCGCAAGTACATGCTGCCGGTGCTGGCCCATCTCGATGCCACGGGCGTCACCCGCCGGCGGGGCGACCTGCGCATCGCCGGCCCCCGCCTCCCCGCCCCCTGAGCCGGCGCTACCCGGCCCGGCGGGCGAGGAGCTGCTTGCGCTCCGACTCGTTGAGCCCGCCCCAGATGCCGTGGGGCTCACGGATCCCGAGGGCGTACTCCAGGCACGGCTTGCGCACGGGGCAGGTGGCGCAGATCTCCTTGGCCCGGTTCTCCCGTGCCTCCTTCTCGTCCTTGCGCTCGAAATGGGACGGAGGGAAGAAGATCGCAGCCTGTGGCCCACGACACGACGCCTTCGTCTGCCAGAGCTCCTCGACCTGAACGCTCACGAAGCTCCCCCTTTCGGACAGGCGACACTACCGCCCCGGAAGGCTGGGAACAAGGGAAAGTTTCCCACTTCTCGGCATCGTGACCTGCGGTTTCAGTGCTTGCGGTAGTCCTTTGCGCCACCTTCTGCCGGCTCGACCTCGAGGAGCAGGCCGTCGATGCCCACCACCCGGACCGCCTCGCCGGGGCTGATCGGGGTGGCCCGGTTCGTGCGGGCCCGCCACGCCGCGCCCCGGACCTCGACCGTTCCGTCGGGGTCGACGGCGGCCAGGGCCTCCCCCACCTCCCCCACCATGGACTCCCGCCCGATGGTGGGCGTGGAGAACCGGGCCCGCAGCATGGACGGCAGGCCCGCCACCATCAGCAGCGCCGTCCCGCCCACCACCGTGAGGAGCACGATGGGCGAGGGCCGGAGGCCGTCCCCGTAGAGGCGGACGGAGCCGAGGGCCAGGGCCAGCGTGGCGATCACCGTCCAGGTGCGGGGCGACCCGGCCTGCACGTCGATGGCGTAGGCGAGGAACGCCAGCACGAGCAGCGCCACCGCGTAGGGCCGGGACGGCAGCTCGGCCAGCCCGTAGGAGGCGAGGACCACGCAGCCGGCGCCGGTGAAGGCGGCCACGCCGATGCCGGCGCTGAACAGCTCCAGCACGATGAGGCCGAGGCCGGCGGCCAGCAGCAGGTAGGCGACCGACGGGCTGGCGGCGGTGTGCAGCAGCCGCGGCACCAGGCCCAGCTTGGCGAAGCGCACCTCCACCGTGGGGCGCCGGCGCGGGTCCTCGCCCGGCTCGCGCACGACCTCGGCCGTCTCCAGCGCCACGCCGCCCAGCGTCCGGCCGTCCAGCTCCACGATGAAGTCGCCGAGGGTGGGGGCGCTCACGTCCACCAGGCCCTGCTCCAGGGCGGTGTCGACCGGCACGGGGCGGTCACGGGGACCGACCCGGGTGCGCGAGGCGGCGCCCACCAGGTCGGCGGCCTGGGCCAGCTCCCACGCCGGCCCGAGGGCCCGCTTCCCGCTCGGCCCCACCCACACCGCCACCGGGACGGGCGCGTGGGCCACCCGGAACAGCAGGGCCTCGATGTCGGAGCGCCCGGCCACGCCGGCGCCGCTGTCCACCTGGATGACGAGGGCCTCGGCCCCGCCCTTGTCGGCCGTCCGCAGGGCGCCTTCCAGGTAGTCGACCTGGACGGAGTCCACCAGGCCGACCAGCTCGATGACGTCGACGTGGGGGGTTGCGCCCTGCGACGCGGCGGCGCCCCCGCTCACGAGGAGCGCGGCGAAGGCGGCGAAGGAGGCGAGGAGGGCGGTGGGTAGTCTGCGCATTCGAAATGGATCCTGCCGGGTTCTGCAGCCAGACCCGCGTCTTCATCGTCGCCGGGAAGGGCGGCGTCGGCAAAACCACGGTGAGCGCCGCCCTGGCCCGGATGGCCGCGACGGCCGGCCTGCGCACCCTCGTCGTCGACGTCGAGGGGGGCGGCGGCCTGGCCGGCGCCTTCGGCCACCACCGCCCCCTCAGCTACGAGGAGGTCGTCCTCGCCCCGGCCCGGGGGCCGGGCGAGGGTGAGGTCCGGGCCCGCACCATCACGCCCGATGACGCCCTCCTCGAGTACCTGGAGGACCACGGTCTGGGCCGGGTCTCGAAGCGGCTCGTCGCCACCGGCGCCGTCGACGTGGTGGCCACCGCCGCCCCCGGCATCAAGGACATCCTCGTCCTGGGCAAGGTGAAGCAGCTGGAGCGATCGGGGACGGCGGACCTGGTGGTGGTGGACGCGCCGGCCGCCGGCCACGCCGTCACCTTCCTGTCGAGCGCGTGCGGGCTGCTGGACGCCGTGCAGGTCGGCCCGATCCGGGCCCAGGCCGAGGACGTCGTGGAGCTGCTGAGCGACGCCGGGCGGTGCCAGGTCCTCCTCGTCACGCTGCCCGAGGAGACGCCGGTCAACGAGGTGGTGGAGACGGCCTACCGGCTCGAGGATCGGGTGGGCGTGAGCCTGGCCCCGGTGGTCGTGAACGGGCTCTACCCGCCGGCGAACGGGCTCGACGTCGATCCGGAGGCCGAGGCGGCGCGGGCCGGCGTCCACCTCCGGTCCGGCGAGGCCGAGGCCCTGGTGGCGGCGGCGCGGTTCCGGGCCGACCGGATCGCGTTGCAGACCGAGCAGGCGGAGCGGCTGGCCAAGGCCCTGCCCCTGCCCCAGCTGGGCCTGCCCTTCCTCTTCACCACCGAGATCGGCCCGGCCGAGGTGGACGTGCTGGCCGGGGCCCTGGCCCGGGCGGTGGAGGGCCTGCCGGGATGAGCGACCTCGGGTCGCTCACCGACCGGTCCGTGGTGGTGTGCTGCGGCTCGGGTGGGGTGGGCAAGACCACGACGGCCGCCGCCCTGGCGGTGGAAGGGGCGCGCCGGGGCCGGCGGGCGTGCGTGGTGACCATCGACCCGGCCAAGCGGCTGGCCGACGCCCTCGGACTCGACGAGCTCACCAACACCGCCGGCCTGGTGGAGGGCGACTGGCCGGGCCAGCTGTGGGCCCTGATGCTCGACACCGAGAGCACCTTCGACGACCTGGTGGCCCGCCATGCGGCCACGCCCGAGCAGGCCGAGGGGATCCTGCGCAACCGGCTCTACCGCAACATCGCAGGGGCCCTGTCGGGCACGCAGGAGTACATGGCCATGGAGAAGCTCCACGAACTGTACGACGAGGACCGCTTCGACCTGATCGTGGTTGACACGCCCCCCACCCGCAACGCCCTCGACTTCCTCGACGCTCCCCGGCGCCTGACCCGCTTCCTCGACAACCGCCTGTTCCGGGTGCTGGTCTCCCCCACCAAGGGCTACCTGAAGGCCGTCAGCGTCGCCACCCAGGCCTTCCTCCGGACGGTGAGCCGGGTGGTGGGCACCGAAGTCGTGTCCGACGCCATGGCCTTCTTCAAGGCCTTCGAGGGGATGGAGGAGGGCTTCCGGCTGCGGGCCCAGCGGGTGCAGAGCCTCCTGGCCGGCGAGACGGCGGCCTTCGTGCTGGTGGCCACGCCGCGCCGGGACGCGGTGGCCGAGGCCGAGTTCTTCGCACGGCGGCTGGGGGAGTCCGGCATCGGGGTCGAGGCCCTCGTGGTCAACCGCCTCCACCCCCCGTTCGGGGGGACGGCCGGGAGCGAGGACGCCGGCGCCCTGCGCCGGCGGGCCGCCTCCCTCGCCGGCACTCCCCTCGCCGCCCTCTACGACAACGTGGCCGACTTCCGCCAGGTGGCCCAGAGCGAGGAGTCCCATTTCGCCGCCCTGGCCGCCCAGGTGGCGCCGGCACCCGTGATCCGGGTCCCGATGCTGGCCGGAGACGTGCACGACCTCGACGGCCTGGCCCGGGTGGGCGACTACCTGTTCGACCGGGCCGGCGCCGGCTGACCGGCCGCCGGCGGGTGGGTCAGCCGGCCTGGGTGGGCTGCTGCAGGGCGGCGGCCGCCTCCTCCACCGTCTCGGCGACGGTGACGATGCGGTCGAAGCCGGTGGTCCGCAGCAGCCGGGTCAGCGTGGGCCGGTTGCACGACACCGCCACCTCGCCCCCGAGCTCCCGGGCCCGGCGGATGCCGCCGATGAGGGCGCCGAGGCCGGCCGAGTCCACGAAGGGCACCCCGGACATGTCGATGAGGAGCCGCGGGCTGTTGGCCAGCTCAGCCAGCGACTGGCGGAACTGGCTGACCGTGAACGCGTCCAACTCGCCGACCGGACGGCAGATCGTGTAGCCGTCCGCCTGCTCCGTCTTGATATCGAGCAACGTCAACCTCCTGACAGTGCCCCCGGTCCCACCTCGGGCGACGTCCGGTGGTGGGAAAAGATGCTACCCCCGCTTCCCGGCGGTTACCCTTCGCCCGATGCTCGACGTGGTGGTCGCCAGCGACGAGGCCTGGGTCCGGGACGAGGTGCGCTCGGTGCTGTCCGGCCGCGACGACGTCGACATCCACGAGGTGACGGCCGGCGTCGACATCCTGCCCACCGTGCTGGAGTACGAGCCCGAGCTCCTGGTGGTCGACCTCCAGATCGGCAACATGGGCGGGATGGCGGCCTGCATGGACCTGCGCCTGGAGGAGAGCGCCGACCGGATCGACCACGTGGCCGTGCTCATGCTGCTGGATCGCCGGCCCGACGTCTTCCTCGCCCGGCGGGCCGGCGCCGAGGGCTGGGTCCTCAAGCCGCTCGACCCCATCCGGCTCCGCAAGGCCATCGCGGCCCTGCTCGACGGCGGCACCTACCACGACGAGACCTACCGGCCGCCGCAGGTCGTTCCCGCTCCCGTCGTGGCCGGCACCGGCCCGGAGTAACCTCGGCTGACACGGGAAGTAGCGCAGCTTGGTTAGCGCGCAGCGTTCGGGACGCTGAGGTCGCGGGTTCGAATCCCGCCTTCCCGACCA
>JBQTJJ010000035.1:0-3785 GCA_052387235.1 Actinomycetota bacterium | reverse complement strand
TGTCCCGGGCCACCGCCCACCGCCTGGCCTCGGCCCTGCAGCGCCACGACCTGGTGGGGCGAGACGGCGCCGGCCGGTTCGTCCTCGGCCCCCGCCTGGTGCGGCGGTCGCTGGCGGAGGCGGCCCGACCCGCCCTGGAGGCGCTGCGCGACGCCACCGGCGAGAGCGCCCAGCTCTACGTCCCCCACGCCGGCGCCCGGCTGTGCCTGGTGTCGCTTGAGTCGCCCCACAGCCTGCGCACCATCGTCCCGGCCGGCGCCGTCCTCCCTCTCGGCCAGGGCTCGGCCGGGCGGGTGCTGGAGGGCGACGCCGACGTGGCGCGGCGGGGGTGGGTCCAGAGCGTGGAGGAGCGGGAGGCCGGCGTGGCGTCGGTGAGCGCCCCGGTGCGCTCCGACGGCGTGGTGCGGGCCGCGGTGTCGGTGTCGGGGCCGGTGGAGCGCACCTCTCGCAGCCCGGGCCGGCGCTACGCCGCCGCCGTCACCGCCGCCGCCCGCCAGGTCGAGGCGGCCATGGGCTGGACGCCCTGACGGCGCCGGCCGGCGGGACGCCCGCACGAGGTCAGTTGGCGAGCGGGGGCCAGGTGTCGGCCCGGCTGGGCGGGGCCGAGGTGTCGAAGCCGGCGCGGGTGGCCACGTCGACGCAGGCGTCCAGCAGGGCGGGGACGAAGCGGGGCGGGTCGGTGACGCACACGCCGTGGTCGCCCTCCACCTCCACGACGGTGGCGCCGCGGATGGACTCGGCCAGGTGGCGCTGGCGCCTCGGGCTCACCACCTGGTCGTGGGCCGTGACCATCACCGAGGTGGGGACGTCCACCTCGCCCGCCCAGGCGTGGGACCGGAAGCGCCCGATGGCCCATCCCGCCTCCAGCACGGCGGTGTGGTCGTTGCGCTGCATCTCCGACAGGCCCCAGTCGGCCAGCTCCGCACCCTGGAGGCGCCGGCGCACGAGGTTGTCGGCCACCTGCTGGCGCACCCGGAGCGGCGTGATGCGGGAGGCCACCGACAGGCCGAGCAGCCCGGAGAAGTAGACGCGGGACCGCATGGTGGTGCCGGCGAAGCTGCCGGCGGTGGCGCACAGCACCATCCCGGCCACCAGCTCGCGATGGCGCCGCCACAGCAGCTGGGCCACGGGACCGCCCATGGAGTACCCGACCGGGATGACCTGCTCCAGGCCCAGCTCGCCGGCCATGGCGGCGACGTCGTCGGCGCAGTCCTCCAGGCGGAACGGCCGGCGGGACCGCACGCCGCGGCCGTGGCCGCGGTGGTCCATGGCCACGACGCGGAAGCGCCGGCCCAGGGCCCCGTAGGCCGCGAACCAGTTGAGGTCGGACGTCACCGTCCAGCCGTGCAGGAGGACCAGGGTGGGCCCGAGGGCCGGCTCCCGGTTGTCGCGGACGAAGGCCTGGCCTCGGCCCGGGAGGTCGACGGGTCGACCCGGCGGCAGCGGCACCGGTGCGGCGGTGGCCATCGCTACCGAGAGTACGGGACGATTGGGCATGACTCGCGCCGCCCACCCACTCCTCGTGGTCGTGGCGCTGGCGGCCGCCGTCCTGGGCGGGTGCACCGACGAGACGGGCCCCGACCGCTCGCCGGCGTCGCCGGCCGCCGGCGCCGGCGACCCGGCCGAGCTGCCCGTCCCCCGCACCGAGGTGGCCGGCGCGGCCTGGCAGCGGGGCCTGATCGTGGCCGGCGGGCTGACCGCGGACGGCGCCGCCAGCGCCCTGGTCCACACCTACGACGCCGACGAGGCGCGCTGGGAGGAGGCGCCGGCGCTCCCGGTGCCGCTCCACCACGCCGCCATGGCGGTGGCCGGGGACCGGGTCCACGTGGCCGGCGGGTACACCAACGGCCCCGGCGAGGCGTGGCGGGCCCAGGCCGAGGTGCGCAGCCTCGGCCCGGGCGAGGAGGCGTGGCGGGACGAGGCCCCCCTGCCCGGCGGGCCGAGGGGCGCCCTGGCCATGGCGGCTGCCGGCGCGCTGCTGGTGGCGACCGGAGGCGAGGTGGACGGCGCGGCGGTGGGCACCACCGAGATCTACGACACCCGGGCCCGCACGTGGCGGGCCGGGCCGGCGCTGGCCGTCCCGCGCGAGCACCTGGCGGTGGCCACCGCCGCCGGCCGCGTTTACGCCATCGCCGGCCGGGCCCCGGGCAAGGGCAACTTCACCGCCGTGGAGTCGCTCGAGCCGGCGTCGGATCGGGCCTGGCGCCGCGAGCCCGACCTGGAGGACGCGCGGGGCGGCATCGGCGCCGACGCCGTCGACGGCCGGCTGTGCGTGGCCGGCGGGGAGGAGGATGCCGGCACCATCGCGTCGGTGGAGTGCCTGGACGGGGCCGAATGGACCCGGGCGGCCCGGCTCGAGCGGCCCCGCCACGGCCTGGCCGTCATGGCCCTGGACGGGCGCCTGCACGTGGTGGCCGGCGGCGAGCAGCCGGGCCTGTTCGTCAGCGGCGCCCACGAGTCACTGGACGTGTGACCCCCGGCGGGTACGGTTGCGGCCGTGCGCGTGGGGATCGCCGGCAAGGGTGGCGTGGGGAAGACGACGATCTCGTCGGTGCTGGCCCGCACCCTCGCCCGGCGGGGCCACCGGGTCATCGCCGTCGACTGCGACTCCGACCCCCATCTGGCCATGAACTCCGGCATCGACGCGGCCCGCATCGAGGCCATGGTCCCGCTGGTCGAGCGCAGGGGCCGGGGCGGCTCGGTGATGTCCGACGAGGGCGCCACGCCGGTCCAGCTCCTGTCCAAGCACGGCATCGAGGGGCCCGACGGCGTCACCTTCCTGCAGGCGTCGCGCATCACGAAGCCGGGCGGGGGCTGAACGGGGGCCTCCCACGTCACGGTCCGTGACTTCATCGACCGCATCGAGGGCGAGCTGCCCGGCACGGTCGTCGTCGCCGACATGGAGGCCGGCCTGGAGCACCTCTCGTGGGCCGGGGGGACCCTCCGCTACGTCGACGTCCTGCTGATTGTCGCCGAGCCCCAGTCGAAGGTGCTCCTCACGGCCGGGCGGGCCCACCGCCTGGCCCACCAGCTCGGCATCGAGCGGGTCGCCTTCGTGGGCAACCGGGTCCGCGACGGCGAGGAGGCGCGGGTGCGCGAGTTCGCCGCCTCGCTGGACAGCGACGTGCTGGCCCTCATCCCCGAGGACCCCGCCGTCCACGCCGCCGACCGCGCCGGCCGCTGCCCCCTCGACACCGCCCCCGACTCGCCCGCCGTCCTGGCCATCCAGCGCCTGGCCGACGACCTCCTCACCCCCGTCCCGAGTAAATAGCTCGCCAAAATGGCGAGCTATTTACTCGGGAGTGGGGGGTTACGACACGTCGACGATCTCGACCTCGAGGACGGCGCCGGTGGGCGCCTCGTACTCGACGGTGTCGCCGGCGCGCTTGCCGAGCAGCGCCATCCCGAGGGCTGAGCCCGGCGTCATGACCTGGACGCCCTCCACCCGCTCCTCGATGGAGCCGATGAGGAAGCGCTCGACGTCGTCGTCGCCCTCGTAGCGGATCCCTACCGTCGAGCCCGCGACCACCACGCCGTCGGCGCCGGCCCGGCCCTCCACGATGGTGGCCGACGACAGGATCCGCTCGATGTGGCGGATGCGCGACTCCATCTTCCCCTGCGAGTCCTTGGCGGCGTGGTAGTCGCCGTTCTCCGACAGGTCGCCGAGCATCCTGGCCGCCTCGATGGCACGGGCGATCTCGACCCGGCCCCGGGTGGTGAGGTCCTCCAGCTCCTCCCGGAGCCGGTCGTGAGCCTCCTGCGACAGGTGGGTCTCGCTCATGGCC
>JBQTJJ010000034.1:0-7480 GCA_052387235.1 Actinomycetota bacterium | reverse complement strand
TGATGCCCGTCTCGGCCTTCTTGACGTCGTAGTCGGCGGCCTGGATGAGCTTGAGGAGGATGTTCTCCACGTCCTCGCCCACGTAGCCGGCCTCGGTGAGGGCGGTGGCGTCGGCGATGGCGAAGGGCACGTTGAGCATGCGGGCCAGGGTCTGGGCCAGCAGGGTCTTGCCGCAGCCGGTGGGACCGAGCAGCAGGATGTTGGACTTGGCCAGCTCCACCTCGGCGTCGTGGTAGGCGTCGGCCTGCACCCGCTTGTAGTGGTTGTAGACGGCGACGGAGAGGATCTTCTTGGCCCGCTCCTGGCCGATCACGTAGTCGTTCAGGAAGGTGAAGATCTCCTGGGGCTTAGGCAGCTCGTCGAAGCGCAGCTCCGACGACTCGGCCAGCTCCTCCTCGATGATGTCGTTGCAGAGGTCGATGCACTCGTCGCAGATGTAGACGCCGGGCCCGGCGATGAGCTTCTTGACCTGCTTCTGCGACTTCCCGCAGAAGCTGCACTTGACCAGGTCACCACCGTCTCCGAACTTGGCCACCTGCGCTCCCCCCGCTCAGCTCACCCCGGCCGCTTGCGGCACGTCCGCGAGCTCCCGGGTCGTGATCACCTCGTCAATGATGCCGTACTCGCAGGCCTCCGCCGCGCTCATGATGAAGTCCCGGTCGGTGTCCCGCTTGATGCGCTCGACCTCCTGGCCCGTGTCGTGGGCGATCATCTCGTTCAGCAGGTCCCGCATGCGCAGGATCTCCTTGGCCTGGATCTCGATGTCGGCGGCCTGGCCGGCGGCACCGCCGTAGGGCTGGTGCAGGAGGATCCGGGCGTGGGGAAGGGCGTAGCGCATGCCGCGGGTGCCGGCCGCCAGCAGCACGGCCGCGGCCGAGGCGGCCTGGCCGTAGCAGAAGGTGGAGATGTTGGGCTTGATGTACTTCATGGTGTCGTAGATCGCGAACAGGGCGGTGATGTCGCCGCCCGGCGAGTTGATGTAGAGGTCGATCTTCTTGTCGGGGTTCTCGGCCTCGAGGAACAGGAACTGGGCGCACACCAGGTTGGCGATGGTGTCGTCGATGGGGGTGCCCAGGAAGATGATGTTCTCCTTGAGCAGGCGCGAGTACAGGTCGTAGGCCCGCTCACCACGGTTGCTCGACTCCACCACCGTGGGGACGAGGTAGTTGTACACGGGCTGGATCACTGTTGGGTCTCCGCTTCCTCTGCCCCGGAAGGGGCACTGTCCCGATCAGGCGACAGGACCGCCCGATCGACCGGGTGGCCCTCCTCGTCGACGATCTCAACGTGCTCCACGAGCCATTCGAGAGCCTTGGCCTTGCGTACGTCCGAGCGTACCGTAGCGATGGCGTCCTGCCGGTCGAGCTCGCGCCGCACCTCCGCCGGCTTGCGCCCCATGCGCTCGGCCAGGCGTGCGATCTCCCTGTCGACGTCGTCGTCGCCGGCCTGGAGGCCCTCGGCGTCGGCCAGGGCCCGCAGGGCCAGGTCGGCCTTGATGGCGTGGATCGCCTCCGACCTGAGGTCGGCGATGAACTGCTCCTCGCTCACGCCGGTGGCCTCGAGGTACTGGGCGATGGTGGCCCCCTTGGACTCGAGGCGCCGGCCGAGCTCGGCGACGCGCCGTTCCATCTCGGGCCGGATCATCGGGTCGGGGACCTCGTCGTCGACCAGTTCGACCAGGGCCTTGAGGGATTCCTCCTGGACGGCCAGGCCGGCCTGGAGGCGCCTGCCGGCGCTGACCCGCTGCAGGATGTCGGCCCGCAGCTCCTCCACCGTGGCGAACTCCGACGCCTCCGAGGCCCACTCGTCCGAGATCTCCGGGAGCACCTTCTCCTTGACGTCCTTCACCATCACCTGGAAGGTCACGGGCTCGCCGTCGTCGATGGCGGTGGTGAAGCCGAGGATGTCGCCGACCTTGGCGCCGGCCAGCTGCTCGTCCAGCTCCGGCACCACGATCCCGCTGCCCACCTCGTAGAGGTAGTCGTCGGTGGTGAGGCCGGCCACGGTCTCGCCCTCGCGCTCGCCCTTGATGTCGAGGAACACGTGGTCCCCGGTCCGGGCCGGGCGGTCCACGGGTCGCAGCTCGGCAGCCTGGTCGCGGAGGCGGTCGATGTGGCGGTCGACCTCCGACTCGCCGGCCAGCGGCGACGGGATGGCGATCCGCAGCCCGCCGTAGCCGACCACAGTGACCTGGGGCCTGACCTCCACCACGGCGTCGAACGCGACCGGACCGTCCTCCTCGCCGGAGGTGATGTCGATCTCGGGCGCGGCGATGGGGTCGACGTCGGCCTCGCGCAGGGCGCGGGCGTAGAAGTCGGGCAGCGACTCCCGCAGCGCCTCCCGGCGGGCCACGCCGGGACCTAGGCGCGCCTCGATGAGGCGGCGGGGCGCCTTGCCGGGCCGGAAGCCGGGGACCTTCACCTCCCGGGCGATCCTGCGGACGGCGGCATCGACCGCCAGCTCGAACTCCTGCTCGTCGACCTCGACCGAGAGCTTGACCTTGTTGCCCTCGAGGGGCTCGACGACGGCTTTCATCCAGGCCGAGTCTAGGTCGGGGTGTCCCACCCGCCACGGCTCTTGAGGGCCCACACCGCCGGAACGGTGTGTTTGCCGGCGCAAGCGTGTCGTCGCTGCGGCCGGCGCTGCGCCAGACTGGTAGCGCCACCACCTCCGCGCACCCGGGCCCCCGAAAGTCGTCCCTTTCCCGGGGACCTGGTTCGAATGGTGGAACGGCCGCGATCCCCGGCGGCCGGGCCGGTCTCCGGTCCCCCGCCGGGGTGAGCGCGGCCCCCGACCCGGAGCGTCAACCCCCCATCGACGCCATCCAGCGCAGGGCGCGGAGCCCGGGGAGGAAGAAGTAGGCGCCCCCCTTGGTGGTGACGAGCTGGGGAACGTCGACCAGCCGGCGCCGGACCGGCCGGTCCGGCACGGTGAAGCTGCCGCCCTGCCCGGGCGTGCGGCCCACCAGCGGGTCGACCTCGCCGCGCAGCCCCGCGAAGAAGCCGTTCTCCAGCCAGGTGTGCTGGACGAACTCGAACTGGCGCTCGAAGTCCGAGTTCAGGCAGAGGAACAGCAGCCCGCGCTCGGCCTTCTCCTCCTCCGGCGACGGCGAGTCCCCGAGGGGCAGCCCGTACGGACGGCCCCGGCGCAGGATCCGGTGGTTCTTGGAGGACTGCAGCGCCTTGTCGGGGTCGGAGGTGGTCGAGTCCCGGGGGTTGGAGCGGCGCACGTGGGCGCCGGGCGGGCACCTGAACCCGGCCTGGTCCTCCTCGTGGTAGCCGAAGTCGTTGGTGCCGGCCTCGCCGGGGTCGGCATCGGGGAACACCTCGATGGCGGCGCCGCTGGGCCACCGACCGACCATCTTGGCGCCCACCTGGACCGGCGTCAGGGGCGTGCCCCGTGCCGCGCCGGCCTGGCTGGCGGCCTGGACGAAGCGGCGGAAGGCGGGCACGTCCTGGGCCAGCTGGCGGAACACCAGGAAGGTCCCGTTGTGGCCCAGGTGGTGCCGGCCGCGGGCCCACGGGGCGGCGGGGAGCAGCCCGGAGCGGTCGGACCGCGCCGCCACCGTGGGCCCCTCGGCCGGCTTCTCGTAGTTGTCCGGGTAGCCGAGGACGATCTCGCCCGGGTTGACCTCCTCCCACTTGACGGGCGGGGGCAGGGCGGCGGGCTGGACCGAGCGGGTGCGGCGCGGCCAGCCCTTCAGGATCGGCTGCGACAGCCCGTCGTTGAAGCCGAAGTGCTCGGCCCCGCCCTGCAGGAGCCCGTCGATGGGCTCGGCCACCTCGGCCAGCGCGCCGTCAAAGGCGGCCCGGCGGGCCCGGTGCTCGGCCTCCAGCTCCTCCTCGCTGCCGGCGTAGAGGATCACCAGGACGTCGATGCCGGGCTGGCCCGGGCCGCCCCAGCGCCACTCGGCAGGGTCGCTCGGCCCCGAGTCGCCGAGGACCCGGGAGCGGTGCTCGGTGACCATCCCCTCCTGCAGGGGGCGGGGGAAGGTGGCCAACGCGTCGTCGCCGAGGCCGAGGCGGGCCAGGCCGGCGTGGGTGAACGCGACGATGAGGCTGGGCCCGTCGCCCTTGCGCTCGGCCGTGCTCACCTCGGGCGCGACCCGGCCCAGCCAGGCCCGGGCGCCGCCCGGGTCGGTGATCTCGCACAGGAGGTACCGGGCGTGCGACAGGTGGCCGTAGGCCCGGGCCACCAGGCCCTGCATGTCCTCGGTGTCGAGCGTCACAGGCGCGCCAGCCATGCCGCCGTCCCCTTCTCGTCCAGGTCGGCGAAGAGGCCCTCGCGGATGGACGTGTTGTCGTCGATCGTGGACATGGTGAAGGTGGGATAGGCCGTGTACCAGGCGGCGGTGGAGCACTGGTGGGCCCGGGCCCACTGGCGGAAGCGGGGGCCGTCGGCCGCTCCCCTGAAGGCCAGGAGGAGGGTGCGGGGGAAGTCGACGGTGTTGCTCCAGACGGCGGTGAGACCCGGGGCCGCCTTGTCGATGAAGTCGCCCAGGTAGCTCTCCCAGCTGCCGTCGAAGTTGCTGACGAACAGCAGGTGGCGCCCGTCGTCGATGAGGGACCAGTGGGCGAAGTGGATGCTGGGGATGCCGCCCAGCTGGCCCTCGGTGGCGTTGACCCGGGCCACCAGGTTGAGGGCGAACAGGACCACGGGGAGGGTGAGCCGGCGCAGCGGCCCGGGCTTGACCCTGATGACGCTGGACAGGTGGTTCTGGGCGAAGAAGTCCTCCTCCGACTCCAGCCTGCGCACGGCCACGGGGTCGGGCGGGTCCTTCTGGACCCGGTCCAGCCGCTCCGACACGAGCAGGGCGGCGGCCCACACCAGCAGCACGGGGAGCAGCACCGGTGCGAGCAGGAGGGCTCCCGCCGCCGCCCCGTACAGCCTGGCCCGGTGGTACATGCGCTCCCGCCTGGTCTGGCGGGGGGGCGAGGTCCGGGCCCAGGAGAAGGACGGGTCGGCGCCCACGAAGTCCTGCACCCTGGCCCGCACCTCGGCCGGCGTGACGCCGGCCAGCCGGCCAGCGGCCTCCTCGGCGCCGAGGAAGTCCTGGATGGCGTCATGGAGGCGGGCCTCCTCCCGGATGCGCTCGAGGGTCCGGCCCGTAGCGCCGATGTGGAAGGCGCCCGGCCGGACGACCCGCTCCTTCAGCCAGGCCAGCGCGGCCGGCCGGTCGGCGCTCCCGGGGTAGCCGTCGGCCCCGGCGTAGACGGCATCGAGGCCCTTCCCGCCGTGCTCCACCAGGGCGGGGAGGAAGGCGTCGACGGTGCCGTCGACATTGAGCTCGAACACCAGCTTGGGCGGGTCCAGGCTGGGCCCTTCGGCCAGCACGAAGCTGGCGAAGTGCAGGCCGGGGAGCCGGGCGAAGGGCAGGACCGGGTTGTCGTCCGTCCGCTGCCCGAGCCGGCCCCGGATCTCGGCCAGTGTCCCCCGCAGGCTCTCGACGGTGGGCGCCGGCACGTCGCTGACGATGGTGAAGATGCTCTGGGTCACGGGACCACCCCTCTTCCGTTGCCCGAAGGTGCGGGGTCGAACTCGACGACGAGCCGGTCGGGGAACGGGCCGTCGTAGGTGATGCGCCCGTCCGGGCCGGGAGCCCGGCGCAGGCCGGGCAGGCGGACGACGGCCGCCACCAGCTCGGGGATCTGGACCCGGTTCACGGCGAGCCCGAAGCACGTGTGCATGCCGTGGCCGAAGTGGAGGTAGGCCTCCTCGGGGCGGCCGGCGCGGAACCGGCCCGGGTCGGGGAATGCGGCCGGGTCGAACATGGCGGAGAGCACGGCCAGCGACACCTTCGAGCCGGCCGGGATCGGCGCGGTGCGCCCGCCCACCGGCGTGCCGCGGGCCGCGTACCGCTGCAACACCGGCCCGTGGGGCAGGAAGCGCAGTGCCTCCCAGGCGTAGCCCCGCACCGCGTCGAAGTCGCCGGCCAGTGCCGCCCGGCGGGCGGCTTCCAGCTCCCCGGGCCGGCGCAGCAGCTCGTCGACGACGTGGGCCACCGCCTTGGAGGTCGTGTCGACCGCCCCCACGATGATGCCGTTGACGTTACGTCGCACGGCGTCGTCGTCGAGCCATCGCTCCTCGCCGCCCAGCGCGACCAGCCGGGCCAGCACGTCGTCGGGGAGCTGCTCGCCGGCCGCCAGCGCCTCCCGCCGGGACCGGATGAGGCCCTCCATGTAGGGGCGCTGCTCGGCCACGGTGAGCTCGGCCGCCCTCGACGCGCGCCGGCCGCCGTCGATGAACACGGCGTCGAACATGGCCCGCATCCAGCGCATCATGGTGGCCTCGTCCGGCCCGGCTACCCCGAAGTAGGACGCCACCAGGCGGGTGGGCACCACCCGGCCCAGGTCGTGCACCACGTCGAGGCGGCCCAGGGGGCGGGCCGCGTCCACCAGCCCGGCCGCCGTCTCGGCCACGAAGGCCCGGATCCGGGGGAGGTCGCCGGCCGGGGCGGCCCGGCGCAGGGCTGCAACCTCGCGGTCGTACCGCTCCCCCCGGTCCATGCCGAGGATGAACGGGCCGCTCCACCGCTCGATCGAGGGTCCGTTGACCTCGGCGATGGTGAAGTCCGCGTCCCGCCGCAACACCTCCACCACGTCGGCGTGGCGGCTCACCACCACCCGGTTGCCCAGCTTGGCCACCGGCGCCAGCCGGCGCAGCACCGAGAACAGCGGCCGCAGCACGGCCGGGCGCGTGACCATGGTGAGGACCCGGTCCCGCCACCCCCGCGCCGGCCATCCCGGCGGCGGCTTCGGACGGGCCGAAGCGGTCAGGAAGCCCCGCACCTGCTCCGTCTGGTCGGACGTGGCGCACCCCCCTTTTCGGTCGGTGCACCCTACCCCCGCACCGGCCCGCCGGCACTTCACACGGTTGCAGAAGGCGGCGGTCGGTGGTGTCCCCGGACGCACCACCCCGCACGGGTCCGGCCGGGCGTAGCATCTCCCCGCGGTCGAATTGAGTGCACAAGGAGGGGTCATGCACGCAAGGGTCACCAAGTTCAGCGTCGATCCGACTCGGATCGACGATGCCACCGCCTATTACCGGGGCAAGGTGCTTCCCCAGGCGCGTGAATTGGCGGGCTGCAGGGGTGGGGTCGCCCTCGTCGACCGTACCGGCGGCCAGATCTTCAGCTTCACGCTCTGGGAGGACGAAGAGGCGATGCGCGCGAGCGAGGACGCGGGGAATCAGATTCGCGGCCAGGCGGCTTCCGACCTCGACTTCTCCGCCCCCGTGGTCGAGCGCTACGAGATCAGCGTGCTGGAGATCGACTGAGCGGAGCTCGCTCGACCGCTCCTGTCGGCTCGTTCGGCAACTCATCGCCCTGCCCCTGCACGGCGGCCTGCTCATAGGCTCGGGTCCGTCTCACGGGTGATACACTTCACGTCATGGCCGAGGCGTCCATTCGGGAGCTGCGCAACCACGGGGGCGAGGTCATCGACCGCGTGGCGGCGGGGGAACGGGTCACCATCACCCGCGA
>JBQTJJ010000033.1:0-68196 GCA_052387235.1 Actinomycetota bacterium | reverse complement strand
CGACGGCGTGTCGCCGCGCATCCGCCTGGACTCGGTGGGCCGCCACCGGGTGGCGGCCGGCGGGTCCAACCCCGCCATCATGGAGGCGCTGGCGGTGGAGCCGCTGCGCCGCCTCGGCATCCCCATGACCGAGGTGGACGACTACGCCACCGAGCTGCACAACCCCGAGATCACCGAGCCCCAGGGCTCGGGCGACGTGCCGGCCCGCAACTACAAGACCATCGCCGCCCTGGCCGCCCAGAGGGGCGAGATCGACCGGGCCGACATCGCCGCCTTCGCCGCCGCCCACGGCATGCCCGGGTTCGCCCCCACCCAGGGGCACCTGGCGTCGGCCCTGTGCTACCTGCCCCACGCCGTCGACCGCCTCACCACGGGCGACGCCGGCCGGGTGCTGCTGCTGGCCAAGGGCAGCCTGTTCCTCGGGCGCATGTCGCAGCTCTCGGACGGCATGAGCGTGCTGCTGGAACGAAACGGAGGAGGCTGACATGGCTGGAGCGATCGCGGAGGCGACAAAGGAGACGTTCCGGGACCTGGTGGCGGAGGGCACGTCGCTCGTCGACGTCTGGGGCACCGACTGCCAGCCCTGCATGGCCCTGATGCCGTTCATCGAGGGGCTGGCGGAGGAGCGGGCCGATCAGCTCAGGGTCGTGAAGCTGGAGGCGCCCAAGGCCCGCCGGCTGTGCATCGAGCTACGCGTGATGGGGCTGCCGGCGTTCCTGCTGTTCAGGGACGGCCAGGAGGTGGGGAGGATCAACGGAGCCGACCTCAACGAGGCAAAGGTCCGGGCCTGGTTGGACGAGACCCTGAGCGCCGCTGCCGGCGCCGGGAAGGAGTAGGCATGGGAGTCCTGGAAGGCAAGAAGGTGGTCGCCCTGGGCGAACGTGACGGGGTCTCCGGCCCCGCCATCGCCGCCTGCGTGGAGGCGGCCGGCGGCAAGGTCGTGTTCACGGCCACGGAGTGCTTCGTCTGAACGGCGTCAGGCGCCATGGACCTGCAGAGCCAGGAGGCCATCCTCCGGCTGGCGGAGACCCACGGCCGTGACCAGGTCGTCGTGATCCTCGGTGCCCCCGATCCGGAGGCGGCGGAGATCTCGGCGGAGACGGTCCGGCTGGGAGACCCGGCATATGCAGGTGCACTGGCAGGGGTCCAGTTGGGCCTCGACGTGTACCACGTGCTCGACGACGACGTCCGCAGCGACGTCCCGCCCGAGGTGTGGGACGAGCAGATCGGCGTGATGGCCGACATCCTCGAAGCCGACGCCCTCAACGCCGCCGTCGCCGGCATCCGGGCGCAACCCCTCACTCCCGAGTAAATAGCTCGCCAAAATGGCGAGCTATGTACTCGGGAGCGGCGTAGAGCGACGCGCCGCCGGCGACGAACTCCACCGCCTTCTCCTTCATGCCCAGCTCGAGGGCGACCTCGTCGTCCACGCCGTGGGAGGCGGCGTAGTCGCGCACGTCCTGGCTGATGCGCATGGAGCAGAACTTGGGGCCGCACATGGAGCAGAAGTGGGCCGTCTTGGCCGGCTCGGCCGGGAGGGTGGCGTCGTGGTAGGCCCGGGCCGTGTCGGGGTCCATGGCCAGGTCGAACTGGTCCTCCCACCGGAACTCGAAGCGGGCCTTGGACAGTGCGTCGTCCCAGGCCTGGGCGCCGGGGTGGCCCTTGGCCAGGTCGGCGGCGTGGGCCGCGATCTTGTAGGCGATCACGCCCTGCTTCACGTCGTCGCGGTCGGGCAGGCCCAGGTGCTCCTTGGGGGTGACGTAGCAGAGCATGGCCGTCCCCCACATGGCGATCATGGCGGCGCCGACGCCGGAGGTGATGTGGTCGTAGCCGGGGGCCACGTCGGTGGTGAGGGGGCCGAGGGTGTAGAAGGGCGCCTCGTGGCAGACCTCGAGCTGGAGGTCGATGTTCTCCTTGATCTTGTGCATCGGCACGTGGCCCGGGCCCTCGATCATCACCTGCACGTCGTGGCGCCACGCCACCCGGGTGAGCTCGCCCAGGGTGCGCAGCTCGCAGAGCTGGGCCTCGTCGTTGGCGTCGGCGATGGACCCGGGGCGCAGGCCGTCGCCCAGCGAGAAGGCCACGTCGTGGGTGGCCATGATCTCGCAGATGTCCTCGAAGTGCGTGTAGAGGAAGTTCTCCTGGTGGTGGGCCAGGCACCACGCCGCCATGATCGACCCGCCCCGGCTGACGATGCCGGTGACGCGAGTGGCGGTCAGCGGCACGTAGCGGAGGAGGACGCCGGCGTGGATGGTGAAGTAGTCGACGCCCTGCTCGGCCTGCTCCACGAGGGTGTCCCGGAACAGCTCCCACGTGAGGTCCTCGGGCGAGCCGTCCACCTTCTCCAGGGCCTGGTAGATCGGCACGGTGCCGATGGGCACCGGCGAGTTGCGCAGGATCCACTCCCGGGTGGTGTGGATGTCGGCGCCGGTGGACAGGTCCATCACGGTGTCGGCGCCCCACCTGGTGGACCAGGTCAGCTTGTCCACCTCGTCGGCCACCGACGAGGTGACGGCCGAGTTGCCGATGTTGGCGTTGACCTTCACCAGGAACTCGCGCCCGATCACCATGGGCTCGGACTCGGGGTGGTTGACGTTGGCGGGCAGGATGGCCCGGCCCCGGGCGACCTCGTCCCGCACCTTCTCCGGAGTGCAGCCCTCCCGGACGGCCACGAACTCCATCTCGGGCGTGACCTCGCCCCGGCGGGCGTAGTGCAGCTGGGTCACGGTGCGGCCCGGCCTGGCCCGAAGCACGGGGCGGGGACGGGCGGCGAACGGCGCCGGCGCTTCGGCGCCACCGGCCCTGCGCACGGCGGCCCGGCCGTCGTCGCGGAGGGTGGCCCGGCGGCCGGGGTGCTCCTCCACGTCGCCGCGCCCTCGGATCCACTCCCGGCGCAGCGGCGGCAGGCCCTCGGTGGGCTCCGACCCCGGCCCGCTGGTGTCGTAGAGGCGGACGGGGGGGTTGGGGCGGCCGTCCGGCGAAGGCGCCAGCCCCACCTCGGTGAACGGCACCCGCACGCCCCGCGGTCCCTCCACGTAGATCTTCGACCTGGTGGCCATCGTTTCCTCCCTCCGCCGGCATTACCCGGATCAGGTTCAGCGGTCGGCTCCCGCAGGCGCCCTCTCAGCCCGGTCCGTCCGAGCTCCCGCGGTGGCAGTCTCGCGCAGCGGGGGTCACGCCGGCCCGCCGGGCGGGTGCGATCGGCGCCGGCCGGGTAGGACGGGGCCGTGGCACGAGAGGAGACCGTGCACAAGCTGGTGGGAGACCGGTACAGCCTGCTCGAGCCGCTCGGCCGCGGCGGTATGGGCACGGTGTGGCGCGGCCGTGACGAGCTGCTGCAGCGCAGCGTGGCCGTGAAGCACGTGGCCGTGGCCGCCCTCGACGCCGCCGACCGGGGTGCCGTGCGCGACCGCGTCATCCGCGAGGCGCGGGCCGCGGCCCGCCTGAGCCATCCCGCCTCGGTGACGGTGTTCGACGTGGTGGAGGACGAGAGCGACGTCCACATCGTCATGGAGCTGGTGGAGGCGGACACGCTGGCCCAGCGCGTCGAGCGGGACGGGCCCGTGCCCGTGGACGCCGCCGCCCGCTTCGGCCTGGCCCTGGTGGGCGCGCTGGAGGCGGCCCACCGCCAGGGCATCGTCCACCGGGACGTGAAGCCGTCCAACGTGCTGCTGCCGGCCGGCGGGGCGGTGAAGCTCACCGACTTCGGCATCGC
Source organism: Actinomycetota bacterium (assembly GCA_052387235.1). Taxonomy (GTDB): domain Bacteria; phylum Actinomycetota; class Acidimicrobiia; order Acidimicrobiales; genus JBQTJJ01. The sequence goes on along the minus strand of JBQTJJ010000033.1, from coordinate 64,481 downwards.
CTCGGTGAAGGACCACCCCAGCCTCACCGGCACCGGGCAGATGCTCGGGTCGCCGGCGTACATGGCACCGGAGCAGGCCCTCAGCCAGCCGTCGGGCGAGGAGGTGGACTGGTGGGGCCTGGGCGCCACCTTGTACTTCGCGGTGGAGGGCCGGCCACCGTTCGAGCGCAACGGGGCGCTGGCCACCCTCGCCGCCGTGGTGCACGACGAGCCGGCGGCGCCGGAGCGGGCCGGAGCCCTGGCGCCGCTGCTGGCCCGGCTGCTGGACAAGGAGCCGGCGCAGCGGCCGGGACCGGCGGAGCTGCGGGAGGCGCTGCAGCGGGCGGCCCACGCCGGCGAGGCCGCGGCCACGATCGTCGGGGGGTCGGACCCGGCCGGCGCACCCACCACCGGGGCGCGGGCGCCCACTGGCACGGAGAACGCCGAGGGCGCCGAGCAGCCCCGACCGGCGCCGGCGCCCCCACCGGCCGGGCCCCGCGATGTGACCGGGCCGGCGCCGGCGCCCCCACCGACCGGGCCCCGGGCCGTGACCGAGCCTGTCCCCGCGCCCCCACCGCCCGAGCCCCGGGCCGTGACCGAGCCTGGCCCCGCGCCCCCCCCGACCGGGCCCCGCGCCGGCGCCGGGCCGGCGCCGGGCCGGCGCCGGCTGCTCACACGCCCCGTCACCACGACCCTCGCCGCCCTCCTGGCCGTGGTGGCCGTGGTCCTCGCTGCCCTGGTGTGGAGCGCCACCCGCGACGAGGGCGGGAACGGGGACGCCGGCGCGGTCGCCCCGAGCACGCAGGCCGGCGACGGCGCCCGCGACGTGCCCCGCGACTGGGTCACCTACACCGACCCCAAGGTCGGCTACACGATCGCCCACCCCCCCGGCTGGCGGGTGCGGGCCCTCGACGGCACCCGCACCGACATCACCGACCCCCGTACCCGGAGCTACCTGCGGATCGACTGGACGGACACCCCGGGGCCGTCGCCGGAAGGGGCGTGGGAGGCGCAGTCCCGCAGCTTCGGCTCCCGCCACGACCAGTACGAGGAGATCGGCATCGATCCCACGTCCTACAAGGGCTTCGACGCGGCGGTGTGGGAGTACGCCTACTCGGCCGGCGGCGCCCGTCTCCACGCCGTGAACCTCGGGTTCGTCACCGGTACCCACGGCTTCGCCCTCAACTTCCAGACCCACGAGCAGCGCTGGGAGGGGTCCCAGGACCTGTTCGAGGCGTTCAAGGCCTCCTTCCGGGTCCCGGGCTGACCGCCGGCCGGGCCGCGAGGCAGGCTGTCACCATGGACCCCTGGCTCGACCGATTCGCCGACGCGCTGGACATCTCCCCCATCGACCCGGCGGAGGCCGAGGCCCTCCTCGACCTGGCCCGGGTCGTGGCCCACGGCACGGAGCGCAGGAACGCCCCCCTCGCCACCTACCTGGCGGGACGGTGGGCGGCGGGCGGCGGCGACGTGGCCCGGGCCCTCCAGGCCGCCGCCGAGCTGCTGCCGCCCGCCGACGGATGACGAGGCTCCCGGTCCGCTCAGACCGGGGGCTCGGGGTCGTACTGGATGAAGCGGCGCACCTCGCGCGCCCGCTCGACGGAGGAGAAGCGCCGTACCAGGTGCAGGGCCATGTCGATCCCGGCCGACACGCCGGCCGCCGTCACCACGTTCCCGTCGTCCACGAAGCGGTCGTCGGGCCGGGGCTCGATGTTGGTGCCCAGCTTGCACAGGTCGTCGAACGACGACCAGTAGGTGGTGGCGGGGCGGTTGTCGAGCACGCCGGCATCGGCCAGCACCAGCGCCCCCGTGCACACGCTGGCCAGCACCACGCCGTCGGCCGCCGCCTGGCGCACCCGGGCCCGTACCGCCTCGTCCCCGAGCAGGTCGCGCACGCCGGGACCGCCCGGGTACAGCAGCAGGTCGTAGGCCGGCGCCGTCTCCCACGTGTGGTCGGCCAGGACGCGGGCTCGGCGGGCGCAGGTGATGACGCCGGCGGTGTCGGCCACGGTGAAGACCCGCACGTCGTCGCCGGGCCAGGAACCGGCCCAACCCGACAGGACCTCCCAGGGGCCGACCCAGTCCAGCTCCTCGGCGCCGGGGAACACGACGATGGCGATGGAGAGCCCGGGCACGGGTAGAACTGTGGCATGAACGAGCGCGATCCCGAAGAGGCCACCCAGGAAGAGGTCCGGGAGGAGGCCGCCACCGAGGAGGACGACCCCGTCACCAGCCGCGAGGAGCTCGAGGTCGAGCTCATGGACGCCGGTGCCTCGGACGCAGGCGAGGACATCGGCCAGCCCACGCCGTAGGGCGCCCGGGCCGTCGCCGGCGCACTAGCGTTCGCCGGCGTGGATCATCCACGGCGGAACCTGGCGGTGGCGGGGGCCGGCCTCGCCCTGCTGGCTGCGTGCGGCGACGACGGGCCCTCGTTCGGGGCCCCGCGGGGGGCGTCCGAGCAGAGCCGGGAGATCTTCGAGCTGTGGCAGGGCTCGATGTGGACGGCGGTGGCCGTGGGCGCCCTGGTGTGGGGACTGATCCTCTTCGCCGTCTTCCGCTACCGCCGGCGCAGTGACGACCTCCCCACCCAGACCCACGCCAACATCCCGCTCGAGGTGCTCTACACCGCCACCCCGCTCGTGATCGTGGCCGTGCTCTTCGCCTTCACCGTGCGGGTCCAGCGGGACGTCGACGAGGTGAAGGGCGAGCCCGACCTCACCATCGAGGTCACCGCCTTCCAGTGGCAGTGGCGGTTCCACTACCAGGAGGCCGGGATCGACGTGGTGGGCACGCCCGACGAGGATCCGGTGATGGTGGTCCCCACCGGCGCCAAGGTGCGCCTGGTGCTGCAGTCCACCGACGTGCAGCACTCGTTCTACGTGCCCGCCTTCCTGTTCAAGCGGGACACGGTGCCCGGCATCCGCAACGAGGTCGACCTCGAGGTCGTGAAGCCCGGGCGCTACGACGGCCGCTGCGCCGAGTTCTGCGGCCTGCTCCACGACAGCATGGACTTCGTGGTGGAGGCGGTCGACGAGGCCACCTTCGACCGGTGGCTGGCCGGGCGGGCGCCGGCCGGGGTCGCCGCCCCCGCCGGAGCGCCGGCCGGATGACGGTCCTGGAGCGGCCCCGGCCCGCCTCCCCGCCCCCGCCCGGGCACCCCGAGCCCTCGGGGCTGCTCAAGTGGCTCACCACCACCGACCACAAGGCGATCGGGCTCAGCTACATCTGGACCGCCTTCGGCTTCTTCCTGCTGGCCGGGCTCCTGGCCATGCTGATGCGCACCGAGCTGGCCGAGCCGGGCCTCCAGATCGTGAACCGGTCCGAGTACAACCAGCTGTTCACGATGCACGGGACGATGATGATGTACCTGTTCGCGGCGCCCTTCGGCTTCGGGCTGGCGAACTACCTCATCCCCCTCCACGTCGGCGCCCCCGACATGGCCTTCCCCCGCCTCAACGCCCTGTCCTACTGGCTGTACCTGGGCGGCGGCCTCACCGTCACCGCCGGCTTCATCACCTCGGGGGGCGCCGCCGGCTTCGGCTGGACCGCCTACGCCCCCCTCTCCACCGCCATCCACTCGCCGGGCGCCGGCGCCGACCTCTGGATCGCCGGCCTGCTCCTGTCGGGGGTGTCGGCGGTGGCCACGGCCGTGAACGTCATCACCACCGTCTTCTGCCTGCGCGCGCCCGGGATGACCATGTTCCGCATGCCCGTCTTCACCTGGAACATGCTCGTCACGTCGCTCCTGGTGCTGCTGGCCTTCCCCATCTTCACCAGCGCCCTGGCCATGCTGTTCGCCGACCGCCACATGGGCACCCACATCTTCGACGTGGAGGGCGGCGGGGTCCCGATCCTGTGGCAGCACCTGTTCTGGTTCTTCGGCCATCCCGAGGTGTACATCATCGTCCTGCCCTTCTTCGGGGTGGTCACCGAGATCATCCCGGTGTTCTCCCGCAAGCCGGTCTTCGGGTACAAGGGCATCGTCTTCGCCACCCTGTCCATCGCCGGCCTGTCCGTCGGCGTCTGGGCCCATCACATGCTCACCACCGGCGCCGTGCTGCTGCCGTTCTTCAGCGGCATCTCGTTCCTGATCGCCGTCCCCACCGGCGTCAAGTTCTTCAACTGGATCGGCACCATGTGGCGGGGCCAGATCAGCTTCGAGCCGCCCATGCTGTTCGCGGTGGGGTTCCTGCTCGTGTTCCTCCTGGGCGGCCTGAGCGGCGTGCTGCTGGCGTCCGCCCCGGTCGACTTCGCCACCCACGACACCTATTTCGTGGTGGCCCACATGCACTACGTGCTGTTCGGCAGCGCCGTGTTCGCCGGCTTCGGGGCCGTGTACTTCTGGTTCCCCAAGTGGGCCGGGAGGATGCTGCGCACCGGCCTGGCCAAGGTCCACTTCTGGCTGCTGTTCATCGGCTTCAACCTCACCTTCTTCCCCCAGCACCTGCTCGGGCTGCGGGGCATGGTGCGCCGGGTCCCCGACTACGGCGACGACCTGGGGCTCAACTTCTTGAACATGCTGTCGAGCGCCGGCGCCGGCCTCCTCGCCGTCTCCACCCTGCCCTTCCTCTGGAACCTGGTGAGCTCGATCCGCAGCGGCGCGCCGGCCGGCGACGACCCGTGGGGCGGGCACACCCTGGAGTGGGCCACCTCGTCGCCACCACCCGAGCACAACTTCCACAGCCTCCCCCCGATCCGCTCCGACCGGCCCGTGTTCGACGCCCGCATGGCCGCCGCCGGCCGCCAGGACCGGCCCGACGGGGCCCGGGCCGACGGGGTGGGGGCGGAGTGAGGACCGAGGGCCTCGTCTTCCTCGGAACGGCCGCCTTCTTCTCGGTGATCACGGCCCTCTACTGGTTCACCAGCTACGAGGTGGCCGGCTCCACCATGCTGCTGGTGACCATCGGCCTCGGGCTCATGCCCGGGGCGTGGCTCCTGTGGTGGGCCCGGCGGATGGCGCCCCGCCCCGAGGACCGCACCGACGCCGCCATGGCCGAGGGCGCCGGGCGGGTGGGGTCGTTCCCGGGGCCCACCGCCTGGCCCGTGCTGCTCGCCACCGGCGCCGTGCTGGCCGCCAACGGCATCGCCTTCGGCATCTGGCCGGCCGTCCCCGGCGCCGCCCTCATCGTGATCGCGGCGTGCGGCGCCATCGTGTCCAGCCGCCCCCGCTGAACAGTCCACCCGCGCGGGGCGCGGACCAGGCCCCCCCACGGGCGGTGCCAGGCCGCGCCGGTCTTACCGGGGCATTCCGCGTGCAGTTACCGCCCTCACGGGGCGCAAACTGAGACGAGAAACGCCGGCGGGCCGCTACTTCCCCTCGGCCGGCTCGTGCCCACTCCCGCCGACCGCTTCTCCGGTGGAAACGGTCTCGTAGCCGCCGGCGGGCGAGCGCCGCACCTGCGGCGGCCCCGCCTCCTGGTCCGGCAGGGCCGCCGCCTCCCTGCACAGCCGGTACGTGACGTAGCCCACCACCGGCGGCAGCCCGAGCAGCAGCACCCGGAACGCCACCAGCAGGCCGGTGACCGACACCTCGAACACGGTGGCCAGGACGTCGGTGGCGGCGGCGAAGAACAGCACCACGTAGAAGCTGATCACGGCCGTCCCGATGCCGGTCCGCAGCGGCCGCTCCCGGGGGCGGTCGAGCAGGTGGTACTCCCGGTCGTTCTCCTTGGTGAACCGGGCCTCCAGGAACGGCCACGCGTACAGCAGCCCGAAGCTGACGGTCGGCAGCAGCACCCCGGGGAAGAACACGGCCGGGACGGTGCGGCCGAAGGCGCGGATCTCCCACGCCGGGAACAGGCGGAGGGCGCCGTCGAGCCAGCCCACGTACCAGTCGGGCTGGGAGGCGGCGCTCACGTCGGCCGGCCGGAAGGGCCCGTAGAGCCAGACGGGGTTGATCTGGGCCAGCCCCCCGAGGGCGCCCAGCACCGCCACCAGCATGAAGAGGAACCCCGTGCTCTTGAGGGCGTAGCTGGGCCACAGGCGCGACCCCACCACGTTCTCCTCCGTCTTGCCCCTGCCCCGGAACTGGGTGTGCTTCTGGCGCCACAGGATGGCCATGTGGGCCACCAGAAGCCCCATGATGACGGCCGGCAGGAGCAGCACGTGGATCACGTACAGGCGGGAGATGATCGACTCGGCCGGGAACTCGCCCCCGAAGAGCAGGTAGGCCACCCAGGTGCCGGCGAACGGGATGGACAGGGCGATGGAGTAGGCGATGCGCAGGCCGGTGCCCGACAGCTGGTCGTCCGGAAGGGAGTAGCCGGCGAAGCCGTTGGCCATGGCCAGGATCAGCAGGGTGACCCCGACGACCCAGTTCAGCTCCCGGGGCCGGCGGAAGGCGCCGGTGAAGAACACCCGGCCCACGTGCACGACGATGGCGGCCAGGAACACGAGGGCGGCCCAGTGGTGCATCTGGCGCATCACCATCCCCGAGCGCACCTCGAAGCTGATCCTCAGGGTGGACTCGTAGGCCTGGGACATCTCCACGCCCTTGAGCGGCCCGTAGGACCCGTCGTAGACGACCTCCTTGAGGCTGGGCTCGAAGAAGAAGGTGAGGTAGACGCCGGTGATGAGCAGGACGAGGAACGAATAGAGCGCGATCTCGCCCAGCATGAACGACCAGTGGTCCGGGAAGACCTTGTTCAAGGCGGTGCGGACGAAGCCGGACACACCGAGGCGCTCGTCGAACCAGCGGTTGGCCCGCTTGATCACGGGCGCTCCCAGAAGGCGGGGCCGATGGCCTCGCGGTAGTCGCCCTGGGCCCGGAGGTACCCGTCCCCGTCCACCTCGAGGGCGAGCTGGGGCAGCGACCGGGTGGCGGGGCCGAACACGGGCCGGGCCCCGTCGACCACGTCGAACAGCGACTGGTGGCAGGGGCAGAGCAGCTCCTTGGTGCCCACCTGGTAGAGGCCGACGGGGCAGCCGGCGTGGGTGCAGACCTTGGAGTACGCCACGTGCCCGCCGGGCGCCCAGCCCTCCCTCCCGGGGCGGGTGACGAGGTCGTCCTCCACGGCGCGGATGAGCAGGGTCTGGGAGTCGGCCGACCCCACGAAGCCCTTGGGGAAGACGGTGAGGACGCCGCCCACCTCCAGATCGCCCACCTTCACCGGGCGTCCCTCCTCGGTGACGACGAGCGAGCCCTTGCGCCAGTTCGTGCGGAACAGGCTGCGGCCGGGGTCGGGCCCCAGGGAGCGGATGGGGAACAGCGCCGCCAGGCCCAGGGCGCCCATGGCCCCGAGGAGCAGCTTGGTCAGGAACGGGCGCCGGCCGAAGACCTCGGCCACCGGCTCGGCGTCGGGCCCGGGCCCGGGCTCGCCCGTCTCCGGGCGCACCAGCCGGGACACCGGCGCGGGGGCCGGGTCGACCTCGTCGAGGGGGTGGCGCTGCTGGACGAAGGGGCCGGGGGGCAGGAGGTGCTTGCCCCACGCGGCCAGGGCGTAGCCCAGCGAGCCCAGCGACACGAACAGCAGGACGCCCTCGGCCTGGGGCTGGCCGCCGGCCGCGAACACGGCGGCCAGGCCCAGTGCGCCCGCGGCGCTGACCACGAGGGCGACGCCCACGGCCCGCTCGGTGCGGCGCTCGGCGTCGGTGGTGGGCCTCACTCCCTCTCGCCGATCCAGTAGCAGGCCAGCAGCATGGCGCCGAGGCCCAGCAGCCAGCCCACGAAGCCCTCGGGGACGGGGCCGGCGTGGCCGAGGCCGAAGCCGCCCTCGTCGTCGGGGTGGTCGAGGTCCTCGACGTACCTCACGATCGCAGCCACCTGCTCGTCCGTGAACGTGTCGGGCCCGAAGGCGGGCATGGCACCCGGGCCGATGCGCACGGCCTCCGCCACCTGGCGGGCCGTGGCCGGGCGCAGGGCCGGGGCGTGCCGGGCCGAGGCCAGGGCGCCGCCGATGCCGGCGGCCCCGTGACAGGCGGCGCAGTTGGCCCGGAACAGCTCGCCGCCCTCGACCAGGTCGGCGCCCGCCACGTCCAGCTCCGGGATCTCGGGGCCGCCCGGCGCGAGCGACGTGACGTAGTCGACGATGGCGTCGATCTGCTCCCGGTCGTAGGCGGGCGGCTTGCGCACGGCCTGGCGCTGGTTCGTCTTCAGCGGCATGCGCCCGGTGGACAGCCAGAAGTCGAGCGACGCCGCCCCCACACCCTGCAGGCGGGGGGCCTGCTCGGTGCCCTCGGCGTCGATCCCGTGACAGCTCGAGCAGCCCGTGGTGTAGAGCGTGCGGCCCCGGTCGTCCGCAGGCGGCGGGGTCTCGGCCTGCGCCCGGGCCGCCGGCGGCGACCCGGCGGTGAGGCCCAGGGCCGCCAGGCCGCCGCACACCACCAGCGCCGCCGTCCGCCGCCTGCCCATCAGCCGAGCAGGAACACCGTGAAGAAGACGGCGATCCACACCACGTCGACGAAGTGCCAGTAGTACCCGACGACCTGCACCACCGGCACGGCGCCGGGGTCGGGGACCCGGCCGGCCAGCCGGCCGAGCACGGCGCCCATGGCCAGCACCCCGCCCAGCACGTGGATGCCGTGGAAGCCGGTGAGCAGGTAGAAGATCGAGCCGTAGGCGTGGGTGGACGGCGTGAACTCGAGCGACAGCCACTCGCTGGCCTGGTTGCCCAGGAACACCACGGCCAGGGCGGCGGTGAGGACGAGCCAGCGCCGGGCCCTGGCCGTGTCACCCCGCTCGATGGCCCACACCGCCAGCTGCATGGAGCCGCTGGACGAGAGCAGGACGGCCGTGAACAGGGCGCCCCGGGCCACTTCGAGGTCGACGTCGGCGGGCGGCCACGACGCGGCCGCGGACCGGAGGGTGAACCACGCCGCGAAGAGGCCGCTGAAGAACATCAGTTCCGACGCCAGCCACACCATGGTGCCCACGCCGAGCATGGAGGGCCTCGAGGCATCGTGTCCGACCGTGACGGGCTGTGTCACGGCGAGACCTTACAGTGGCCGGCGTGGCCGCCGGCCCGTTCCTGGCATTCGCCCTGATCTGGTACGTCTCGGCCAGCCGCCGGGTGCGGCGCTCGTGGCCCCCGGCCCGCACCGCGTCCTTCGCGGCCGGGGCGGGGGCGGTCGCGGCGGCCCTGCTGGTGGACGGGGAGCGCAGCTTCGCCGGCCACGCCGTCCAGCACCTGCTGCTCGGGATGGTGGCGCCCGCCCTCTTCGCCCTGTCCGCCCCCGTGACCCTCGCCCTCCAGGCCGGCGGGCGCGCCACCAGGCGGCGGATGCTGGCCGTCCTCCACAGCCGGCCGGCGGCGGTGGCCGCCCATCCCCTCACCGTCTGGGCCCTGTTCGGGGGCTCGCTGCTGGCGCTCTACCTCACTCCCCTCTACCGGCTCTCACTCGAGTCGGCCTGGCTCCACGAGCTGCTGCACGTCCACTTCCTGGTCGCCGGCGCCCTGTTCTTCTGGCCCGTCCTCGGCGTCGACCCGGCGCCGCGGCGCCTGCCGCACGGCGCCCGCCTGCTCATGGTGTTCCTCGCCATCCCCTTCCACGCCGTGCTCGGGATGGCCCTGCTCGGTGCCCGCCCGCTGGCGCCCGAGCACACCCTCGCCGACCACCGGGCCGGCACCGCCGTGCTCTGGGCCGGCGGCGACCTGCTCGGCCTGGTGGCGGTCCTGGTGGTGGCGGCCCAGTGGATGGGCCACGAGGAGCGCCAGGCGGCCAGGGAGGACCGCCGCGCCGACCGGGCCGGCGCGGCTCCGTAGGGGCCGGGTCAGGCGTCGGGGCCGGTGCGGACGGGACGGCCCTCGGCCGCCCACGCCCTGGTGCCGCCCGCCACCGACACCGTGTCCCAGCCGGCCCGGTTGAGGGCCTCGGCCGCGGCGAGGCTGCGGCTCCCGGAGGCGCAGATCACGTAGACCCGCTGGCTGCCGGGGACCTCGTCGGTGCGGCTGCCCAGCTCGGGGAGGGGGATGAGACGGGCGCCGGGGACGTGCATCTCCTCGTACTCGTCGGCCATGCGCACGTCGACCAGGACCGCGCCCTCGTCCAGGGCCGAGGCCAGCTCGGCGGTGTCGACCTCAGGTGCCTGCGGGCGGCGGGTGAACCCCATGGGGCCAGCCTACGACCAGCGGCGCTCGACCCCGGACGGCGCTCAACCCCGGACGGCGTCGACCAGGGAGGGGTGGAGGACCCGCTCGTTGGTGGACAGCGCGGCCTGGAAGGATGCGGCGTCCACCAGCATCCGGGTGGACGCCCTCCCGGGGCGGGCGCCGATCGTGCGCCGGACGCAGGCCAGGCCCTCCCGCAGCAGCCGGCGGTTCTCGTCGGCGAGCACGAGGATCTCCTCGGCCAGGCGGCGCAGGGCCTCGATGTGGCGGGCCAGCACCGACGGCCACGGCGACGGCGCAGCGGCGGCCAGCACGCACAGCTGGGCGCTGTCGGCGACGCCGAGCTCGGCCGCGGCCGCGGCGGAGGCCACGGCCCGGTTGAGCTCCATCTCGGTCAGCTGGTCGAGGACGACGTCGACCTCGCGGCTGGCGTGTCCCAGCCACCGGCACCGCCCCTCGCGCAGCAACAGCCGCTGCTCCTCCAACTTGAAGACCACGAGCTCGAGGGCCTCACGCTCCCGCCAGAGCACCTCCGAGAGGTCGCTGAGCCGGTCTGCCACGTAGTCTCAGATCGGCGCGAACGGCCAGGCTGTGAGTGCTTCAGCCCAGAAGTCCGAGGGCCACGGCCCTCGCCATGGCCTCCTGGCGGCCGGTGACGCCCAGTTTCACGTAGATGTGCGCCAGATGGGACTTCACGGTGGCCGGCGTGATGTACAGGGCGTCGGCGATCTCCCGGTTGGTGCGTCCCTCGGAGAGCCGGGCCAGGACCTCCAGCTCCTTGCGGGTGAGCGCCTCGGGATGCCCGGCCGGGAGCGGCGGCTCCTCGCCGTTCCCGGACGGGCCGAGGAAGCCCACCAGCATGGACAGCAGGGCAGGTGCCACCACCCGCTCGCCCCGGCTCACCCGGGACACGGCGTCGGCCAGGTCGGACGGGCTCACCGACCGGGGCAGCAGGGCGTCGATGCCGACGGCGCGCAGCGCGTCCACGTCGTCCCGCCCGATCTGGTCGACCAGCACCAGGATCTTCGGCGCGGCCTGCAGGGCCCGGGCCCGGCGGGCCGTCTCCGGCAGCGACAGGTCGCGGGCCGTGCCGATCAGGAGGTACCGGGCCCGGCCGGCCTCGACCGCCCGCACCGCCTCCTCGCCCTGGGAGACCTCGGCCAGCACGTCGATGTCGAGGCTCCGCAGCGTCTGTGCGATACCCACCCGGACGAGCGGCCACTCGTCGACCACGACCGCGGACGGCGGGCCGTGCTGGTCCACGCCGCCACTCTACTGTCGCCATGCCGGCGCGGCCCCCGACGACCGGCCCGCGCCGGAATGACTAGTCCGATCGGGCCTTGTGGCATGGCCCGATCGGATGGGTGCGGCGGACAGGTTCAGCCCTCCGGCCGATGCGCCGGATGCCCCTTTTCGGTGACCTTTTGCTCCATGGCAACGATTGCGGTGGAGCAGGGCAGGCGGGACCTCGAGGCGGCGCTCGTGCGGGACAACCTTGCCCTGGTGGACTACGCCGTCAACCACCTCCTCAACCGCCTCCCCAGACACGTGCCGAGGGACGAGCTGGTATCGGCCGCCATGGCCGGGCTGGCCCAGGCGGCCCGGGCGTTCGACCCCGACCGCGACATCAGCTTCGACCACTACGCCTCGGCCCGCATCCGCGGCGCCCTGCTCGACGAGCTGCGCAGCCGCGACTGGGCCAGCCGCTCGGTGCGCACCAAGGCCCGCGCCATGCTGGCCGCGACCGACGAGCTCACCGCCGAGCTGGGCCGCACCCCCACCACTCCGGAGCTGGCCGCCAAGCTGGGCATGGCCGACCAGGCCGTCCACGCCCTCACCGACGACATCCACCGCTCCGTCGTCCTCAACTACGAGTCCATCGTCATCGACGGCACGAGCGAGTGGTCGCTGCCGGCCGATGACCGCAGCCCCGACCTCGTCCTGCTCGAACGGGAACGCCGTTCCTACCTGCTCGACGCCGTCTCGGCGCTGCCCGAGCGCCTGCGCCAGGTGGTGGTGGGCTACTTCTTCGAGGAGCGGTCCATGCAGGAGCTGGCCGACGACCTCGGCGTCAGCGCCTCCCGGATCTCCCAGATGCGCTCCAAGGCCATGGCCCTGCTCAAGGACGGCATGACCTCCCAGCTCGACCCCGAGTCCGTCAAGGACGCCGGCGACAGCCCCCGCGTGGCCCGGCGCAAGGCTGCCTACGTCGCCGCCGTGGCCTCGGCCTCGAACTTCCGGGACCGGCTGGGCACCCCCCGCCCGTTCCCCACCTCGATCTCGGCCTGAACCCCAGGAGGCCGGCTCCTGTCGCGGCTCTGACGCCGCCGCCGGGCAAGGACACCGGTCCCCTAGCCTGACCCGCATGGCCGAACGCCGGCGGGTCACGTCCGGCTCGCCCTACGAGGCGGCCCTGGGCTTCTGCCGGGCCGTGCGGGTGGGCGACCGGGTGCTGGTGTCGGGAACGGCGCCGATCTGGCCCGACGGCGGGTGCGACCCCGACCCGGGCGCCCAGGCCCGCCGCTGCATCGAGATCATCGCCGCCGCGCTGGCGGACGCCGGCGCCTCCATGGCCGACGTGGTGCGCACCCGCATGTTCGTCACCAGCGCCGGCTACGCCGACGCGGTGGGGGAGGCGCACCGGGCCGCCCTGGGCGCCACCTCGCCGGCGTCCACCATCGTGGTGGTGGCCGACCTGCTGGACCCGCGCTGGAAGGTCGAGATCGAGGCCGAGGCCGTCGTCGGCGGCCCCTAAGACTAAGGGCCTGCCTCATCCCTCGGGTCGAATCACCTCGGGCAGCGGATCGGCGTGTACGAGGGTGAGGCGCTGGGTGGCCCGGGTCAGGGCCACGTACAGGGCCCGCAGCCCCTGGGGTGCCTCGGCCACCAGCCGGGCCGGCTCCACCACCACGACGGCGTCGAACTCCAGGCCCTTGACCATGCTCACCGGGATGAGGGTGACCGGGGCGTCGAGGTTGTCGCGGCCGGCGGGGGCGAAGTCCACGCCGGCGTCGGCCAGGGCCTGCTCCACCGGGGCGTGCAGCGACGGGGGGACCACCACCGCCACCGTGCCGGGGACCACTGCCGCCGCCTCCCCGGCCGCCACCTCGGCCGCCCGCGACGCCAGGCACGGCCCCTCGGCCGCCACCGTCGCCGGCGGCCGGCCCGTGCTGCGGGCCGACAGGGGCGGGCGGAGGTGGGGGGCGGTCACGGCCAGCACCCGGCTGGCCAGGGCCATCACCTCGGCCGGCGTGCGGTAGTTCACGCTCAGCTCCACCACCCGGTGCGGGCGGGCCGCGGGAAGGAACGACGTGACCTCGTCCCAGCGCGACAGGGCCCGGGGACCGGTGGCCTGGGCGATGTCGCCGGCCACCGTCATCGACCCGGACAGCGAGCGGCGCGACAGCATGCGCAGCTGGAGCGGCGTGAGGTCCTGGGCCTCGTCGACCACGATGTGCCCGTAGGAGCGGATCTCGCCGCCGCGGCGGGCACCGGGCCGGCGGGGGCCCAGCAGCACCCGCGCCTCGTCCAGCAGGGGAAGGTCGCCCGCCGTCCACGGGATCTGCTCGAGGACTTCGCTGCGGGGCCGGACCAGCAGGGCCTGCTCGGCCTCGTCGAGGCGGCCACGGGCGGCCAGTCGCACCAGGGCGGGGGCGCCGTACAGGTCGTGCAGCAGCTCCTCGGGAAGGAGGACGGGCCACATCCGCTGCAGGGCGCCGGCCACCGCCGGCATCGCCCGCAGCGTGCCCCACAGCTCCTGCTCGCCGATGGTGGCCTGGCCCAGCTCGTCGCCCCCGTCGTCCTCGTCGCCGGCCCGGCCCAGGCCCACGCGCCTCCGGCGCTCGACCCCCTCCTGGTACTGCTGGTGGAGCATGCGGCTCACCAGGGTCTCCACCTGGCGCCGGCGGGCGTTGTGGGTGCCGGGCCGGCGCCGGACGCCGGCCACGATCCGCCGGCTGGCCGCGGCCGTGATCCGCAGCAGGAAGCCCTCGTAGCCGACCTCGACGTCGTGGCGCAGGCCGCGCTGGCGGTCGGCCACGGCGTTGGCCACCAGGTCCGCCATGCGGGGGTCGGCCTTGAGGGCGGCCGCCTCGGCCGTGTCGGCGGCCCGCACCCGGGCATCCGGGACCAGTCCCTCGATGGTGGTGAGGACCACGCCGCTCTCCCCGAGCGAGGGCAGCACCTGCTCGATGTAGCGCAGGAACAGCGGGTTGGGGCCCACCACCAGGACGCCCTGGCGCTCCAGGGGGAAGCGGTGGGTGTACAGCAGGTAGGCGGCCCGGTGGAGGGCCACGGCCGTCTTGCCGGTACCCGGCCCGCCCTGCACGACCAGCACGCCGGGCAGGTCGGCCCGGATGACCTCGTCCTGCTCCTTCTGGACGGTGGCGACGATGTCGCGCATGCGCCCCGATCGCACCCGCTCCAGGGCCCCGAGCAGGGCGCCCGACCCGGGCTGGCCGTCCACGAGGGTGTCGCCCTCGCCGGCCCTCCCGCCGTCGAGGCGGCCGAAGACCTCGTCCTCGATGCCCAGCAGGCGCCGGCCCTCGGTGAGGAAGTGGCGCCGGCGCACCAGGCCCATGGTCGCCACGCCCGTGGCCCGGTAGAACGGCTCGGCCACCGGCGCCCGCCAGTCCACGACCAGGGGCTCCTGGTCCTCGGCCGACACGGCCAGGCGCCCGATGTGGAAGGCCTCGCCGTCCTCCCGGTCGATCCGGCCGAAGCAGAGCGACTCCCGGCCCACGTCGAGCTGCTCGAGGCGGGCCAGGGTTGTGCGGACGATGACGTCGCGCTCGGCCAGGGACCCCGGCGTGGCCCCCCGCTGGCGCAGGACGGTCTCCAGCAGCTCGGAGGCGGCGGCGCGCAGCGCCGCCACCCGCCCGTAGGCGCGGTCGATGTGCGCCTGCTCCGCTTGCAGGTCCGGATGTGAGGCCACGAACTCCTCTCGACCGAACGGCCTCGTTCCCTGCACGAGGGAACGTTGCAGTGTAGTGGGGGGACCGGCGCCGGGCCCGGCGGCCCCGGGCGCCGGTAGGGTCGACGGGTGGCCGCGCCCGACGACGACCCGTTCCTCCTGGCCTGCCGGGGCCGGCCCGCGCCGCGGGTGCCGGTGTGGTTCATGCGCCAGGCCGGGCGCTCGCTCCCCGAGTACCGCCGGATCCGCGGGGTGGGCAGCATCCTCGACGTGATCCGCCAGCCCGACCTGGCGGCCGAGATCACCCTCCAGCCGGTGCGGCGCTACGGGGTCGACGCCGCCATCCTCTACTCCGACATCGTGGTGCCGGTGGCCGCCGTCGGCTTCGGCGTGGACGTGGTGCCCGGCGTGGGCCCGGTGGTGCCCGACCCCTTCCGCACCAAGGACGACCTGGCCCGGCTGCGCCCCCTCGAGCCGGAGGCCGACGTCCCCTACGTGCTGGAGGCGGTGCGGCTGGTCACGGCCGAGCTGGACGTCCCCCTCATCGGCTTCGCCGGCGCCCCGTTCACGGTGGCGAGCTACCTGATCGAGGGCGGGCCGTCCCGCACCTACGCCCGCACCAAGGCCCTGATGCACGCCGAGCCGTCCACGTGGGCGGCGCTGCTGGAGGCGCTGGCCGACATGGCGCTGGCCTCGCTCCGGGCCCAGGTGGCGGCCGGCGCCTCGGCCGTGCAGCTCTTCGACAGCTGGGCCGGCGCCCTGTCGCCGGCCGACTACGCCGAGCTGGTGCTGCCGGCCAGCCGGCGCATCTTCGAGGGCCTGGCCGACCTCGACGTGCCCCGGATCCACTTCGGGGTGGGCACCGGCGAGCTGCTGGAGCTGCTGGGCGCGGCCGGTCCCGACGTGGTGGGCGTGGACTGGCGGGTCCCGCTGGACCGGGCCCGGCGCCGGGTCGGGCCGGGCAGGGCCCTCCAGGGCAACCTCGACCCCGCCATCTGCCTGGCGCCGGACGAGGTGGTGGCGGCTGAGACCACGAAGGTCCTGGCCGCCGGCGGCGGCGTGGGCCACGTGTTCAACCTCGGCCATGGCGTGCTGCCCGACACCGACCCCGGCGTGCTGGCCCGGGTGGTGGACCTGGTGCACGCCTGGCCGGCGGGCGCCGGCGGGTAGCAGTGGGGGACGGGGGGCGCCCCACCGGCGTGCTGGTGATGGCCTACGGCACGCCGGCCTCGCCCGACGACGTCGAGGCGTACTACACCCACATCCGCCGGGGGCGGCCGCCCACGCCGGAGCTGCTGGCCGACCTGCGGCGCCGCTACGACGCCATCGGCGGCATCTCGCCCCTGGCCGCCCGCACCCGGGCCCAGGTCTCGGGCCTGGCCGCCGCCCTCGGCGACGGGTTCGTGGTGGCCCTGGGCCAGAAACACGCCGCCCCCTACGTGGAGGACGGCATGGCCGAGCTGGTGGAGGCCGGCGCCACCGAGGTGGTGGGCCTGGTGCTGGCCCCCCACTACTCGGCCCTCAGCGTGGGCCAGTACCACGACCGGGCGGCGGCGGCCGGCGGCGCCGCCTACCGGGGCGTGGGCGCCTGGCACCGCCACCCGGAGCTGATCCGGCTGCTGGCCGGGCGGGTGGCGGCGGCGCGGGCCCGTCTCCCGGTGGCGGCCGGCGCCGTGGTGGAGACGCTCGTGACCGCCCACTCCCTGCCGGAGCGGGCCCGCCACCTGGACCTGCCCTCCTACCCGAGCCAGCTGGAGGAGACGGCCGGGGCGGTGGCGGCGGCAGCCGGGCTGGACCGGTGGCGGGTGGCGTGGCAGAGCGCGGGGCGCACCGCCGACCCCTGGATCGGGCCCGACATCCTGGAGGTGCTCCGGGCCCTCCCGGCCGAGGGGGTGGAAGGCGTGGTGGTGTGCCCGGCCGGGTTCGTGTCGGACCACCTCGAGGTCCTCTACGACGTGGACATCGAGGCCCGCCGGGTGGCCGAGGGCGCCGGGCTGGCCCTGGAGCGCACCGCGTCGTTCGACGACGACCCCGGGTTCGTGGCCCTGCTCGCCTCGGTGGTGCGCGACCGGCTCGCGTCCCCGTGAGCCCCGGCCCGGCCGTGGCCGTGGTGGGCGGCGGCATCACCGGCCTGGCCGCGGCGTGGGAGGCGGTGGAGGCCGGCGCCTCGGTGACGCTGTTCGAGGCCGGGCCCCGCCTCGGGGGCCGCATCCTCACCGAGGACGTCGGCGGCCGGCCCGTCGACCTGGGCCCCGACGCCTTCCTGGCCCGCGTCCCCCACGCCCTGGAGCTGTGCCACCGGCTGGGGCTGGAGGCCGAGCTGGTGCACCCGGCGGCCGAGGGGGCCGCCATCTGGACCCGGGGGAGGCTGCGGCCGCTGCCGCCCGGCCTGGTGCTCGGGGCGCCGGCCGGGGCGGGCCACCTGGCCCGGCTCGTGCGGGCCGGGCTGGTCACGCCCGCCGGTGCGGCCCGGGCCGCCCTCGACCTCGTGCTCCCGGCCACCCGGTGGCCGGCGGACCCGTCGGTGGCCGACGTGGTGGGGCGCCGCCTCGGGCGGCAGGTGCACGCCCGGGTGGTGGACCCCCTGGTGGGCGGCATCCACGCCGGCCCCTCCGAGCTGCTGAGCGCGCGGGCGGCGGCGGCCCAGCTGGCCGACGCGGCCCGCTCCCGCAGCCTGCTGCGGGGGCTCCGGGGCGTGCGGGAGCCGGCCGCCGGCGGCGGCGGCGCTCCGCTGTTCGCGTCGCTGCGGGGTGGCCTCGGGCGGCTCGTCACCCGCCTGGAGGAGGAGCTGCGGGCCCGGGGCGTGGCGGTGGCGACGGGCCACGCGGTGGAGGCGGTGCCCGTCCCCGGGTTCGACGCCACCGTGGTCACGACGCCGGCCGCGGCCGCGGCCGGGCTGGTGGAGCCGGCCAGCCCGGCGGCCGCGGCGGAGCTGCGGGACGTGGCGTACGCGTCGGTGGCCATGGCCGTGCTCGTCTACCCCTCGTCGGCCCTCCCCCGGCCACCTGCCGGCACCGGCTTCCTGGTCCCGGCCTCCGAGGGCCGGCTCCTCACCGCCTGCTCCTTCGCCTCGGCCAAGTGGCCCCACTGGGCCGGGCCCGGGGAGCTGGTGCTGCGGGCGTCGGCCGGGCGGTGGGGGGACGAGCGGGCCCTGTCGATGACGGACGACGCCCTGGCCGGCCACCTCCACGGCGAGCTGGCCCAGGCCCTCGGCCTCGAGGCCCGGCCCAGGGTGGCGCGGGTGACCCGCTGGGTCCACGCCTTTCCCCAGTACCGTCCCGGCCACCTGGCCCGGGTGGACCGGGTGGAGGACGCGCTGGCGCGCGACCTGCCGGCGGTGACCCTGGCCGGCGCCGCCTACCGGGGCCTCGGGATCGCGGCCTGCGTCGCCCAGGGGCGGGCCGCCGCCCGCCGGGCCGTGGGCCGGGCCGGATAGGTCCCCCGCAGGACGGCAGGCGGGTACCGTCCCGCGGGGGCGGCCGTTCGGTCGCCGGACGGGACTACCGTCCGCCGCCGGAACTTCCACCGGAATACTACGCCTCCGCCGGGCAGTTGGTGCCCAAGATCGACGAAACGGTCCGCGCCGGCGTCCACCACGAAACGCCCTGGGCACCCGAATGCCGCGCAAGGCCGAAGATCGGCCGGATCGGGCGCAGTACCGCTTTACTGCGCCCCCGGCCTGCCGAAGAAGTGCGAGTGCCCCTCCGCCTCCGTCACCGGCGGGCGGCGCCGGGCCGGCGCCGCCACGAAGGACCCGACTGGGCCGCGTCGGGCGGGGCCCATCCGGCCGGGGACGAGTCCGGGCCGGCCGCCGGCCCGGGCCGGCCGCTCGAGGACGCCGGCGACGAGGCCGGCTTCCCTCTGCTGCGGGCCGCCACCCTCTACACCCTGGGATCGGACGCCTGGGACGCCGCCGTCTTCGGCGAGGGCGCTCCCCCCGCCGGCGCCGGGGACCCGTCCGACCGGGCCGCCGAGGCGACGTGGGCCGGCGCCGGGTACGCCCCCACCGGCGACGAGGACGGGGCCGGCGACGAGGACGGCCGGTGGGCCGGGACCATGTCCCTGCTGCACGCTGCCACCCTCTACACCCTGGGCGCCGACCTCGATGGCCCGGACCGGGCGGGCGACGACGAGGACGACGTGGACCTCGACGGGCTCGACGACCCGGTGCCTCCCCCGCTCCCGGCGCCGGCCCGCCGGCCCGGCCGCCGGCGCCACCGCAGGCGCGGCCGCCGGCCCCGCGTCCTGGTGGCCGCCGCCTTCGTGCTGGCGGTGACGGCGGCGGGGGCCACCCTGCCCGGCCTGCGGGACACGCCATCCCGGGAGATCACGACCACAGCGCCGCCGACCGCCCCGGCCACCACCCCCACGCCCCTCGAGGCCTCGCCTCCCGCCACCGCTCCGGCCCTGGGCGAGGCGCCGGTCCAGCCCGTTCCCGAGACCACGGCCGTGACGACCCTGCCGGCCACCACGGCGGCCCCGGTACCCCTCCGGAGAGTGTCCACCGCCCCCGCCGCCACCACCTCCACGACCGCGGCCACGCCCACGACGACCATCGTGGCGGTCCCCACCACGACGGTCCCCCCCGAGCCGGCCACCTCCACGCCCCCCACGCCCCCCACGCCCCCCACGCCCACCACGACGACCACCGCGCCGGCGACGACCACGACCACCCAGCCGCCGGCGTCGACCACCACCTCGTCCACCTCCACCACCGCCGCCCCCTGACCGCCCGGTCTGCACCGGATCTCCACGCCCCGCCGGGGACATCTCGACAGGCGCTCCGTATCCTCGGGTCCGTGGGAGCGCCGCGCGTCGTCATCGTGGACGACGAGGAGGAGATCGCCGCCGCCGTCGAGGCCCGGCTCCGGAGCGAGGGTTTCGAGACGGCGGTCGCCCATGACGGGCCGGCGGCGGTGGAGCTGGTGGCGCGCACAGCGCCCGACCTGGTCGTTCTCGACCTGATGCTGCCCGGCATGGACGGGCTGGAGGTGTGCCGGCGCATCCAGAAGGACCGGCCCGTGCCGGTGCTGATGCTGACGGCCCGCGACTCCGAGACCGACCTGCTGGTGGGGCTGGCCGTGGGGGCTGACGACTACCTCACCAAGCCGTTCAGCCCCCGCGAGCTGGTGGCGCGGGTGCGGGCCATCCTCCGCCGGGTGGAGCGGGCCGACGCCGCCGGCGCCCCGGCCCGGCTGGGCCAGGTGGAGATCGAGGCGGCCAGCCGCAGGGTGCGGCTGCGGGGCCAGTCCGTCCACGTCACCCCCACCGAGTTCGACCTGCTGTCCCTGCTGGCGGGGCGGCCCGGGGTGGTGTTCACCAGGGACCAGCTGCTGGCCGAGGTCTGGGGCTACCGGGACGGCTCGGGCGCCCGCACCGTCGACTCCCACATCCGGTCGCTGCGCCGCAAGCTCGGCGCCGGGACGATCCGCACCGTGCACGGCGTGGGGTACGCGGCGGAGCCCGACGCGTGAGGCCGCTCGACCGCCTCCCGTCCATCAAGATGAAGCTGGGCGTCGCCATCGTGGTGGCCGTCGCCGTCAGCACCCTGGTCAGCTCGGTGGGCTTCCGCCTCGGCGTCCCCCTGCTGCTCAGGCCGGTCATCTCGGCCGCACTGGCCCTGGCCATGGTGCAGCTCCTGGCCCGGGGGATGACGTCGCCGCTGCGGGAGATGGCGGGCGCGGCCCGGGCCATGGCCGGCGGCGACTACGGCCGGCGGGTCACGGCCTCGTCCCAGGACGAGGTGGGCGAGCTGGCCCGGGCCTTCAACGCCATGGCCTCCGAGCTGGCAGCGGTGGACCGGGCCCGCCGCGACCTGGTGGCCAACGCCTCCCACGAGCTGCGCACGCCCATCACCGCCCTCCAGGCCGTCCTCGAGAACGTGGTGGACGGGGTGGAGCCGCCCGACCCCGACACCATGGCCGCCATGCTGCGCCAGGTCGAGCGCCTGGGCCGGCTGGTGGCCCAGCTGCTCGACCTGTCCCGGCTGGAGTCGGGCGCGGCCCCGCTCGAGCGCCGGCCGTTCCGCCTGGACGAGGTGCTGGCCGACGCGGCGGAGGAGTGCCGGCTCCATGCGCCGGCCGTCGAGCTGGAGCTGGCGGTGGAGCCGGCCGACCTGTCCGTCGACGGCGACCCCGACCGGGTACGCCAGGTCGTGGCCAACCTGCTGGAGAACGCCGTGCGCCACTCGCCGGCCGGCGGCCGCGTCCAGCTCCGGGCCACGGGCTCGGACCGGTCCCGGGTCACCATCGAGGTGAGCGACGACGGGCCCGGCATCCCCGACGACGAGGCGGTGCGCGTCTTCGAGCGCTTCTACCGGTCGGACGCGGCCCGCTCCTCCCGCGGTGGGGGCGCCGGGCTGGGCCTGGCCATCGCCCGCTGGATCGTCGACCTGCATGGCGGCGAGATCCGTCCCGAGCGACGTGAGCCGCACGGCTGCCGCATGGTCGTGGTGCTCCCGGGAGCCGCCCGGTGAGCACGGCCCGCCCCGAGCTGGCCCCGCCCGACCTGGTCACCGACCTCACCGTGGTGCGCAGCGTGGACCGCACCGCCCTCGTGGCCGTCGCGGCCATGGCCGTGGCAACCGACCTGGTCGGCTGGTCGGGTCCGCCCACCCTGGCCGGCTCCCTGTTCGTGGTGGTGGTGGCGGCCGGCCTGGTGGGGAGCGGCCGCCTGGTCAACCCGCCGGCCCGGCTCCTGGCCCTGGCCGCGCCGGTGTTCGGGCTGTTCCTCGCCGTCCGGGCCAGCGCGCCCGTCGTCCTCCTGGACATGGGCGCGGCGGCCGGCCTCCTGGCCCTGGCCGCGTCGCTGGCCCGGGGTGGCGACCCCCTCGACCTCACCCTTCCCGACCTGGCCCGCCGGGGCCTCGTGGCCGTGGCCCACGGCGCCGCCGGCCCCGCCTTCCTCCTCGGGGGCGGAGGGCCGTCGCTCTCCCACCGTGAGGACCGGCCCCGGGCCTGGGCCCCGGCCGCCCGGGGGGCGCTGCTGGCGGCGCCGCTGGTCCTGCTCCTCGGCCTGCTGCTCGGCGCCGCCGACCCGGTGTTCGCGTCGTGGTTCGACCTCAGCTTCGACGCCGGCGACCTGGTGGTCCATGCCGTCCTCCTCGGGCTCGGGGTGTGGGGCGGCGCCGGCCTGCTGCGCATGGCGTCGTCCGTGAGCCCCGCGCCCCTGCCGGCGCCCCGCTCCCGGCTGGGCTACGTCGAGGCGGCCACCGTCGTCGGCGCCCTGGTGGCCCTCTACACCGCCTTCGGGGTGTCCCAGCTGGTCACGCTGGCGGGCGGGGCCCGGCACGTGCTCGACACGGCCGGCCTCACCTACGCCGAGTACGCCCGGTCCGGCTTCTTCCAGCTCCTCGCCGCCGCCACCTTGACCCTCGGCGTGCTCCTGTCGGTGCGGGCCGCCGCCGACCTCGACACCCCGGGCCGGCGGCGCACCTTCACGATCCTGGCCGAGGCGGCGGTGGCGCTGACCCTGGTGATCGTGGTCGTGGCGGTGCGCCGGCTCCACCTCTACGAGCAGGCGTACGGGCTCACGCTGGCCCGCCTCTTCGCCGTGGTGTTCGCCGTGTGGGTCGGCGCCGTGTTCGTGCTGCTGGCGCTCTCCCTGGCCGGGGTGCACCGGCGCCGGCGGTGGCTGGTGCCGGCCGCCGTCGGCGCCGGCCTGCTCTGCCTCCTGGCCCTCAACGTGATGGGCCTGGAGGCGGTGGTGGTGGAGCGGAACGTGGCCAACTACCAGCGGACCGGGCGCCTCGACACCGGCACCCTGCTCGGCCTGTCCGACGACGCCGTCCCGGCTCTCGTCGACGCCCTCCCCCGCCTCGACCCCGTCGCCCGCCGGGTGGTCCTGGACCGGCTGTGCGCCACGCCGGACGACGGCGCCGGCGACCTGCCGTCGTGGTCCCTCTCGGGCCACCGGGCCGACGCCGCCCGCCGGAAGGTGTGCTGACGCCGGGCCCGTAGCCTCGGGGCGTGGCCACCCCGCCGGCGCCCCCCGTCCTGGCGCCCATGCTGGCCGGCGGCACCCGGGCGCCCCGCGACCTGTCGGGCCACCTGGTCGAGCCGAAGTGGGACGGTGTCCGGGTCATCGTCACCGTCCACGACGGCGCCGTGCGCCTCACCAGCCGCAACGGGCGGGACGTGACCTCGCACTACCCCGAGCTGGCCGGCCTGGCGGCGGCGCTGGGAGGGCGGTCGGCCGTGCTCGACGCGGAGATCGTCACGTTCGACGGCAAGGGCCGTCCCAGCTTCCAGCAACTCCAGCGGCGCATGCACGTGAGCTCGCCGACCGCCGAGCTCGTGGCCCGGGTGCCGGTGGAGGGCATCGTGTTCGACCTCCTCTGGCTCGACGGCGAGGCCCTCACCGGCCGCACCACCGCCCAGCGCCGGGCCGCGCTGGAGGAGCTGGGCATCGACGCCCCACCCTGGCGCACCACCCCGCTCATGCCGCCGGCGCCGGTGGACGAGCTGCTGGAGGCGTGCCGGCTGGTCGGCATGGAGGGCTGCATGATCAAGCGGGCCGACGCCCCCTACCTCCCGGGGCGGCGGTCGACGGCGTGGGTGAAGCTCAAGTGCGTCCGGCGCCGGGAGCTGGTGGTGGGGGGCTGGGTCCCGGGCTCGGGCGGCCGGCGGGGGTCGATCGGGTCGCTGGCGGTGGGGCTGTACGGGCTCGACCGCGCCACGGGCGGGAGCGACGCCCGGCTGCGCTTCACCGGCGCGGTGGGATCGGGCCTCACCGAGGCCTGGATCCGCCAGCTCGCCACCGTGTTCGAGCGGACGGCCCGGAGCGAGAACCCGTTCGCCGACCCCCTCGACGGCGTGCGCTTCGTGGAGCCGCTGCTGGTGGCCGAGGTCGGCTACTCCCAGGTCACCGAGGGGGGCACTCTGCGCCACCCCACCCTGCAGGGGTTCCGCACCGATCTCGACCCGGCCGCCGTCGTGGCCGACGAGGATCTGCAGGCCGCCTTCGACCTGCGCCCGCCCGGCCTGCGCGTCCGCCTGTGACCCGTCCCTGGTAGCCCGGCACCGTTCCGGGGGACAATGGAGCCATGGCCAGGTCGATATGGGGTGGCGCCATCAGCTTCGGGCTGGTGAACGTCCCCGTGAAGCTGTTCACCGCCGTGCGCAAGAAGGACGTGCGGTTCCACCAGCTGCACCGCTCGGACGGGGCCCGCATCAACCAGAAGCGGGTGTGCTCGGCCGACGGCGAGGAGGTGGCGTACGAGGACATCGTCAAGGGCTACGAGATCGCAAAGGGCCAGTACGTGCTCATCGATCCCGAGGAGCTGGAGGCCCTCGACCCGGAGAGCACGCACACGATCGACATCGAGGACTTCGTGGACCTGGACCAGATCGACCCGCTCTTCTTCGACTCGTCGTACTACGTGCTGCCCGACGACCGGGGCGAGAAGGCCTACCGGCTGCTGCTGGAGGCCATGCGCGACTCGGGCAAGGTGGGCATCGCCCGGGTGGTCATGCGCACCAAGCAGTACCTGGTGGCGATCCGGCCGGTGGAGAACGCGCTGGTCATGTCCACCATGAACTTCGCCGACGAGGTGGTGCCCGAGAGCGAGCTCGAGGGCCTCCCCGGCCCGTCGGCCAACGTGAGCGACCGCGAGCTCAAGATGGCCCAGCAGCTGATCGAGTCGCTCTCCGGCGACTTCGACCCCTCCAAGTACGAGGACACGTACCGGGAGAAGGTCCTGGAGATGATCGAGCAGAAGGCGGAGGGCAAGGAGCTGGTGGCCCAGCCCGAGACCAGGGCGGCCACACCGGTGGTCGACCTCATGGCCGCGCTCGAGGCCTCCCTGGCCGCGGCCAAGGGAGAGAAGGCGAAGGACGGCGCCAAGGCCGAGGGCGGCAAGGAGCAGAAGGCGTCGTGACGCTCCGGCCGGTGGCCGCCGCTCGTGCCTGAGCGGCCGGCCCAGTCGACCACGCTCACCGTCGAGGTCGAGGGCCGCCGGCTCGGGCTGTCCAACCTCGACAAGGTCCTCTACCCCGAGGTCGGCTTCACCAAGGGCCAGGTGATCGACTACTACCGCCAGGTGGCGCCGGCCCTCGTCGCACACCTGCGGGGCCGGCCCCTCACCCTCAAGCGCTACCCCGACGGCGTGGACGGCCAGTTCTTCTACGAGAAGCGCTGCCCCAAGCATCGGCCCGACTGGGTGCAGGTGGCGCCCATCCGGAGCGGGCGCAACCAGGACACGGTGTCGTACTGCGTGATCGACGACCTGCCCGGCCTGGTGTGGGTGGCCAACCTGGCGGCGCTCGAGCTGCACACGTCGCTGTCCCGGGCCGCCAGGATCGAGCAGCCCACCATGGTCGTGTTCGACCTCGACCCGGGGCCGCCGGCCACCGTGGTGGAGTGCTGCCGGGTGGCGCTGCGCATCCGCGAGCTGTTCGAGCAGCTCGGCCTCGAGAGCATGGCGAAGACGTCGGGCTCCAAGGGCCTCCAGCTCTACGCGCCGCTCAACACGCCCGTCACCTACGAGGGCGGCACCAAGGACTTCGCCCTCACCGTGGCCCAGCTGCTGGAGCGCCAGTCGCCGGACCTGGTGGTGTCGAGCATGAAGAAGGAGCTGCGCGGCGGCAAGGTGTTCATCGACTGGAGCCAGAACGACCGGCACAAGACCACCGTGTGCGTCTACTCGCTGCGGGCCCGGCCCCGGCCCACCGTCTCCACGCCGGTGACGTGGGACGAGGTGGCGGCCACGGCCGAGTCGGGTGATCCGGACCGGCTCGTGTTCGACGCCGGCGCCGTCGCGGCCCGGGTGGCGGAGCACGGCGACCTGTTCGCCCCGCTCGACGAGCTCGAGCAATCGCTGCCCCGCCTCGCTTGACCGAGCCGATACCCGGCACGCCGCCGGCCGGCGGCGGGCTCTCGCGCCGCGGGCGGACGGGGGCGGCGGTGCTGGCCGGGCTGGTGGCGGCGTTCTCGCTGCCACCGTGGGGATGGTGGCCGCTCGGGATCGCCGGCGTGGCCGGGCTGTCGGCGCTGCTGGCGGGCCGGGCGGCGAGGGGCCGGGCGGCGGTGGGCGCGGCGTGGGGGTCCGGCTTCTTCGGCGTGGGGCTGTGGTGGATGGGCGAGTTCAGCCGGCCCGGCGCCGTCCTGGTGGTGGTGCTGGAGACGCTGTTCGTCATGGCGGCGGCCGCGGCCACGCCGCCCGGTCGCCGGGGGCAGGCGGCGCTGCCCGGGGCCCTGGTGATCGCAGAGGCGGCGCGGGGCGCCGTGCCGTTCGGGGGCCTGCCCATGGCGGGGCTGGCCCTGGGCCAGGCCGGGGGCCCGCTGGCCGGCACGGCGCGGGTGGGCGGGCCGCTGCTCGTGCTGGCGCTGGTGGCGCTGCTGGGCGGGGGCGTGGCGGCGGCGGCGGGCCGGCGGTGGCTCGCTGCGGGCGGGGCCCTGGCCCTGGCCATCGCGGGCGTGGCCGGGGGGGCGGCGGCGCCCGACGGCGGGGGCGGGGAGCCGCTGCGGGCCGCGCTGGTCCAGGGCGGCGGCCCGCGCGGGTTCAGGGCGGTCGACGGCGGATCGGACGAGGTCTTCGAGCGCCACCTGGCCGCCAGCGCCGGTGTGCAGGGGCCGGTGGACCTGGTGGTCTGGCCCGAGGACGTCATCGACGTGGAGGGCCCGGTGGCCCGGACGTCCGAGGGGTCGCAGGTGGCGGAGGTGGCCCGGGCCGCCGGCGCCACCCTGGTCGCCGGCGTGGTCGAGGGGGCCGGCGCCGACCGCTTCCGGAACGCGGCGGTGGCATGGGGCCCGGACGGCGCCATCGTGGACCGCTTCGAGAAGGTGCACCGGGTCCCGTTCGGCGAGTACGTCCCGGGCCGGCGCTTCTTCGACCGCTTCGCCGACCTGTCGGAGGTGCCGCGCGACGCCATCCCGGGGCGGGGCCCGGGCCTGGTGCGCACGCCGGCCGGCGACTTCGGCGTGATGGTGTCGTACGAGGTGTTCTTCGCGGGCCGGGCGCGGGCCGCGGTGCGGGCCGGGGGCGACCTGCTCCTGGTGCCCACCAACGCCGCCTCCTACAGCACGAGCCAGGTGCCCAGCCAGCAGGTGGCCACGGCCCGCCTGCGGGCCATCGAGAGCGGGCGCGACCTGCTCCAGGCCGCACCCACCGGCTACAGCGCCGTCATCGACAACCGGGGCCGGGTGCGGGCCCGCTCCACCCTGGGCGCCCGGGCCGTGCTCCACACCACCGCGACCCTGCGCACCGGCCGCACGCTCTACACCCGCTCCGGCGACCTCCCGGTGCTGGCACTGGCGGCCGGCGCCGTGGCCGGCGCGTGGGGCGGCCGGCGCCGGCGCGGGGCCTGACCCTCCCCGCCCCGCCGACCGCGCGGGTCACGGCGAGTAGGAGCCCGCGATCCGCAGCACCTCGTCGACGTAGGCGTCGGAGTGGTTGTAGTTCCAGATGGCGTCCCGGAGCCGGCGGGGGTCGGCGCCGCCGTTGGCGCACAGGTGGTTGGCGGCGGTGTGGACGGCGTCGGCCGGGCTGCCCATCAGGGCCCTCCCGTCGCCGTCGCCGTCGATGGCGTAGGCCTTCCAGGTGGCCGGGAGGAACTGCATGGGACCGACGGCGCCGGCGGTGGACACGGCGGTGTCGACCCCGTGGCGGGTCTCGGTCTGGGCGATGGCGTAGAGGACGCCGGCGGGCAGCCCCGGGCAGGTGGCGGCGGCCTGCCGGGCCAGGGCGCCGTAGCGGTGGGCGGGCGTGGCCGGGGCGGGCGCCGGCGAGGGGACCGGCGAGGGGGCCACGGCCTTGGCCCGGATCGACTCCGCCCTCGCCGCCGGCGTCCGGTTGGCGACGAGGAGGGCGGCGGCGAGGACGGTGGCGAGGACGGCGCCAAGCACGGCCCGGCTCCGCCGCGACAGCTCCCGGGCCAGGGCGGCCCGGAAGGCCACCCGGGTGACGGGCGGCAGCGTCAGCGGGGAGACGGTGGCGGCCGCGACGACGTCGACGGCCGGCAGGTTCGGGCGCACAGGCTGCGTCCTACCCACGGACGGGCCGAAGCGATCCTGTTCCTCCCGGCGCCCCGTGCCGCGCCCGGCCGGCGCCGGTGGGCCGGCCGCCCCTGCCGGCTCTGCAACCACCCGGTGGCACGTTCCGCCCCCCCGACGGCGGGCCCGGCCGGGTCAGGAGCGGAGGGCGGCCTCGGCCTCCAGGCGGACCCGGAAGTCGGGGTCGTCGAGGCGGGCCTGGATGGCGGGACGGCTGGGCTCCGGCCCCAGCTCGTGCAGGCCCCGCAGCGCCTTCCAGCGGACCCAGGCGTCGCCGTCGGCCAGAGCCCGCTCCAGCAGGGGGCGCAGCTCGGGGCGGCCGGCGTCCACCACCGCGTCGACGGCCGCCCGGCGCACCAGCCGGCTGGCGTCGCCCACCAGCGCCGTCCACGCCGCCAGGGCGGCCTCGGGCCGGGCCTCGCCCAGCAGGCCGGCGGCAACCTGACGGCGGGCCGCGTCCGGGCCGGACGCGGCCTCGAGGAGCACGGCCAGGTCGGCCTCCAGCCCGGGCCGCAGCCGGCGCAGCTCGGCCCAGGCCCGGTCCAGCCTGGTCTGGCGGTCGCGACCCTCGTGCGAGCCGCCGGCGCCGCCGGCCCGCACATCCGGGCCCGCGACGGCGTCGGGCCCGGCCACCGGCTCCCCGGCGCCGGCGAACTCCTCCGTCACCACCTCCAGGACCGGGCCCAGCAGCGCCTCCCAGCGGTCGGGGTGGCGCAGCGTGAGGGCCACGAAGTCCCGGGCCACCAGCACCGTCGACAGGTCCGGGAAGGCGTCCAGCAGCCGGCGCACCCTTGGGTCGCCCGCCTCCTCGCCCGAGCGGAACTCGCGGCTCTCGCCCTCTGCCATGGCGCCGGTGCGGAACACCAGGGTCCGGGGGTTGGGCGTGGCCTCGGGCACGATGGGCCCCTCGAACGAGGCCGCCAGGGCCGAGGTCGCCGGCGCCCGTGGTCCCGGTGGCGCCTCCCCGGTCCCCTCGGCCGCCAGCCGGAACCGGCCGCCCTCCCACCCGAAGACCAGGGCCAGGTCGCCGGCCAGCGGCTCGCGCCACCACCCCTCTCCCGGGCCCACGGCGGCGGCCAGGGCGTCGTCGTCTCCCGGCCCCCAGCCGGCGACCGAGAAGTACCGCTTCAGCAGCGCCTTGGTGGGCCCCAGGGCCTCGAGGGGCAGCGCCCCCAGGGCCCGGTCGGCGAGCAGCGAGACGGCATCCGCCACCAGCCCCCGCTCCACGATCCGGCGGCGCGCGTCCACCGGGCCAGTATCCCGCGCCGGGCCCGCCCGCCGGCTGGTGGCGGCGATCGGCGCCCCGTGGAGCGGACGCGGTCAGTCGAGCTCGAACATGTCGCTCAGCCACCCCTTCTTCTTCTTCCTGGGTGGAGAGGCGTCGTGGCGATCATGGTCGCGGCGTTGCTCCGGCTGGTGTCGTGACCTGGGATCGTCGTCCCAGCCGTCGTCGGCCTGGCGGAGGAGCTTGTCGAGCTCGCCGCGGTCGAGCCACACACCGCGGCACTCGGGGCAGTAGTCGATCTCCACGCCTTGGCGCTCGGAGATGAGCAGCGTCGCGCTGTCAACGGGGCACTTCACAGGGCACCTCCATGCTCGTTTCGGGCCATACCGTCGATGATCGTTCCAACCCCCGCAGACACCGCGCTCAGACCTTGAGGGAGAGGGCGGCGGGCACGACCTCGACGGTGAGCGGGCCGGTCCCCAGCACCTCGCCGTCGGCCTCCACCTCCAGCGGACGCTCCCCCGCCACCACGAACCGCCGGCCCCGCAGCTCCACGATGTTGCGGTGGGGCAGGTGCCGGCCCCGGTAGACCCTGGGCAGCATCGTGAACGAGTCGGTCTTGCGGCCGTTGAAGACGAGCAGCTCGAGCGTCCCGTCGCCCGGCTCCGACCGCGGGCTGACGTGCATGCCCCCGCCGAAGTACCGGCAGTTGGCGATCACCACGTTCACGGCCCGGCCCTCGTAGGCCGCCTCGCCGTCCACCTCGATGCGGGCGTCGCCGGCCCGGTAGGACGGGAGCACGGCCCAGAAGGCAACCAGGTACCGGCTCTGGCCGAGGGACCGGGGCAGCCCGGCGGCCCGCCGCGCCGTCGACCCGCCCAGCCCGGCCTCGGCGATGTTGACGAAGTGTCGGGAGGCCGGCTGGCCGTCCCGGTCGACGTAGCCGACGCGGGCCACGTCCACCGGCACCACCGCCGAGCCTGCCAGCCGGGCCGCGGCCGCGGCCGGCTCGGCCGGGAGGCCGAAGGTCCGGATGTAGTCGCACCCCGATCCCGCCGCCACCACACCGAGCACGGGCCGGTCGCCCTCCGGGACGGCGCCGGCGCCCTCGAGCATCCCGTTCACCACCTCGTGGACGGTGCCGTCCCCGCCCACCGCCACCAGGAACCGCCCGCCCTCCAGCAGGCGCCGGCGGGCGATGGCGCCGGCGTGGCCCGGGCTCTCGGTGAGCCACACGTCGTGCTCCAGGCCCTGTGCCTGCAGGGCCCGCACCACGGCTTGGAGCGCGGCCCTCGACCGGCGCCCGCCGGCGCGCGGGTTCACGATCAGCGACAGGCGACCGAGCGGGTTGGCCACCCCTGGAGTCTGTCGTATCCGGGCCGGCGGCAGCAGCCGCGCCGGCGGCCGGCCCCATGGGAGCAACCCGCTCCTGCCGGCTCACAGCAGCGACGACGGCCCGGACAGCGCCACCTCCCGGGCCGGGGCGCCGTCGGCCTCGACCACCAGCACCGCCTCGGCCCTGCTCCCCTCCGGGGTGAACGACACCTCGACGGTGCAGCTGCGGCCGGGGCCCAGGCTGGCCGACGTGCACGCCGGCGCCTCGACCGAGAACTGCCCGGCATCGTCCCCGTCCACGCTGATCTCCTCCACGTCGAGGTCCACGGTGCCGGTGTTGCGCAGCGTCACGGTGGCGGTGCGGCCGCCGAGCGCCTGGAAGCTGACGGCGGACGGCTCCACCGTGTAGGAGGGAGCGGCGGCGGCGTCGCTCCGGCCGGCCCGGGACGACGAGCTGGTGCGGTCCCCGAGCCCGCTCGGCCCGTCCCCGCCCGCCGCCGTCGCGGTGGTGGCGGACGACGAGCCGGCGTCCGCCCCGGTCGAGTCGGGGGTGGTGCCGCCACCGTCGTCGCCGATCCAGCCCATCTGGCTGGCGAGGGTCGCGATCCCCACGATGCCGGTGAGGGTTCCTGCCAGGCCGGTGGCCACGCCGCTGGTGCTGGTCCAGAAGCCGTTCTTGTCAGCCATGATCACTCCTCTGCTCTGAGCCGCTCGGCCGCTTCCGGGCGCGAGGGAGGAGCAGCAGCTGTGACCCCCGGTGCACGGCCGCAGCGGTGCGGGAAAAGGACGCGTCCGCGTTCCTTCCCCACGACCCGGGACGGCAACCGCCCCAGGCGCCCGGCTAGGCGACGATCTCGTCGGCCAGGGCGGCCCGCAGGTCCTCGTCCTGCACGAACAGCACCTTGTTGAAGATGAAGAACTTCGCCACCCACAGCACGCCGAAGGCGGCGATCACGGCGGTGTTGATGATCATGGCCTGGGTCAGGCGGCTGGAGGTCACGTCGTGGGCCCAGCTCTCGGCGAAGTCGGCGGCCCAGGTGGAGAAGGCCAGGCCGAGGAAGGCCAGCCCCCAGAAGGGCAGCACCTCCTTGAGGAGGTGGGAGGGGCCCTTCTTCCCCCATGTCCACCGCCGGTTGAGGTAGTACGACGGGATGCCGCCGATCACGCAGGCGGCGATGTTGGAGGACCGGGCCGTCCAGTGCAGGCCCACGTAGAACCCGAAGAGCGCCACCTGGCTCACGGCCACGGTGACGACCGAGACGGCCATGTAGCGCACCGCCTTCTTCCCGCCCGGCGTACGCGAACGCGCCAACAGGGAGTCGAGGGCGGCGACCACTGCCCGATGCTACCGGCGTCGCTGGAGGCGGCGGGGCGGGACCGACCTCACGCGCCCATGGCGTGGTAGCCGCCGTCCACGTGGACCATCTCGCCGGTGGTGGCGGGGAACCAGTCGGACAGCAGGGCGGCGCAGGCCCGGGCCACGGGCTCGGCGTCGCCGACGTCCCAGCCGAGGGGGGCGCGGGCCGCCCACGCGTCCTCGAAGGCGGCGAAGCCGGGGATGGAGCGGGCCGCCACCGTGCGGATGGGGCCGGCGCAGACCAGGTTCACGCGGATGCCGAGGGGCCCGAGGTCGCGGGCCAGGTAGCGGGCCGTGGACTCCAGGGCGGCCTTGGCCACGCCCATCCAGTCGTAGCCGGGCCAGGCCTGGCGGGCGTCGAAGTCGAGCGCCACCACCGACCCGCCCGCTCCCTTCATCAGGGGCAGGGCGGCCTCGGTGAGGGCCTTGAGGGAGTAGGCGGACACCTGCAGGGCCGTGGCCACGTCGTCCCAGCCGGCCCGCAGGAAGTCGCCCCCCAGGCAGGCCTCGGGCGCGAAGCCGATGGCGTGCACCACGCCGTCGAGGCGGTCCCAGCGCTGCTCCAGCTCGCCCGCCAGCCGGCCCAGGTGCTCGGGGTCGGTGACATCGAGCTCCAGCACGTCGGGCGGCCGCGGCAGGCGCCTGGCCGCACGCCTGGTGAGGTTCATGGGCCGGCCGAAGGAGGTGAGCACGATCTCCGCCCCCTGCTCCTGGGCCACCCTGGCCACCGCATGGGCGATGGACGACTCGGTGAGCACACCGGTGATGAGCAGGCGCTTGCCGTCGAGCAGCATGGCTCTCCTTACAGGGGGGTGTTGGCATGGCGGCGGCGCGGGAGCTGCTCGCGCTTGGTCCGCAGGGCGGCGAAGGCGGCGGCCACGGCCCGGCGCGTGTCCACCGGCTCGATCACGTCGTCGACGAACCCGCGCTCGGCCGCCACCAGCGAGGAGCAGTACCGGGCCTGGTAGTCCGCCTCCAGCTCCTGGCGGACGCGGTCGCGCTCGGCCTCGTCCTCGATGGCGGCCAGGCGCCGGCCGTGCAGCACGCTGACGGCGCCGGCCGGGCCCATCACCGCCACCTCGGCACCGGGCCAGGCGAGGGCCACGTCGCCGCCGAGGCCGAGGGAGTCCATCACGATGTAGGCGCCGCCGTAGGCCTTGCGCAGCACCACCGACACCCGGGGCACGGTGGCGGCGGCGTAGGCGTGCACCAGCTCGGCCCCGTGGCGGATCATCCCCCGCCACTCGATGTCCTTGCCGGGCTGGAACCCGGGGGTGTCCACGAAGGTGAGCAGCGGCACGTTGAACCCGTCGCACAGCTGGACGAAGCGGGCCGCCTTGCGGGACGCGTCGATGTCGATCGTGCCCGCCATGGTGAGCGGCTGGTTGGCCACCACGCCCACCGGCTGGCCCGCGATCGTGGCCAGGCCCGTGACCATGCTCGGGGCGTGGAGGCGGCGCACCTCCAGGAAGGAGTGCTCGTCCACGACGTCCTCGATCACCACCCGGACGTCGTAGGACGCGGTGGCCTTCCCGGGCACGGCCCCGGCCGCCACCGCCGTGTCGCGGTCCACGGGGTCGGCGAGCCACCGGGTGGGCGGCTCCTCGGCGTTGTTGGGCGGCAGGTACGACAGCACGTCCAGCACCACGGCCAGGGCCTCGTCCTCGTCGGCCGCCTCGGTCCAGGCCACACCGGTGCGGCCGGCGTGCACGCCGGGGCCCCCGAGGGCGTCGTGGGTGACGGTCTGGCCGGTGAAGCCCTGCACCACCGCCGGCCCGCTCACGTAGGCGTAGGAGCCGGCCGTCACCACCACCACGTCGGCCAGGCCCAGCAGCAGGGCCGGCCCGGACAGGCACGGCCCCTCCACCACCATCGCCACCGGCACCACGCCCGACGCGTTGGTGAGGGCGCGGGCGATGCGGCCCCAGGCGTGGAGGGAGTCGACGCCGTGGGTCACGTCGGCGCCCGACGTGGCCATCAGGCCGACCACCGGGATCCCCAGCTCGGTGGCCGTCTCGATCAGGCGGGTCACGGTGTCGCCCTCGGACGGGCCGATGGCGCCGCGGTGCTCGCCGCCGCCCAGCCGGAACAGGCCGACGGGGCGGCCCTCCAGCTCGGCGATCCGGGCCGAGGCGGCCGAGGACCGCCGGGCCGCCACCGGCACGGCGCGCATGCCTGCCATCCCACCGCCGGCGCCGGCCGGCAGGACGTCGGGGGCCCGGGTCACTCCGGGGCGGCGAGGACCAGGGTGGCGTTGTGGCCGCCGAAGCCGAACGAGTTCGACAGCACCGGCCCGGTGAGGGAGCGGGGCTCGCCGGCCACCACGTCGAGGGTCACGGCCGGGTCGGTGCGCTCGTGGTTGGCGGTGGGCGGCACCACCCCGTCCCGGATGGCGAGCAGCGAGGCCACCGCCTCCACCGCGCCGGCGGCACCGATGAGGTGGCCGGTGACGCCCTTGGTGGACGTGACCGGCGGAGGCGACCCGGCGAACACCTTCACCAGGGCCTCGGCCTCGGCCGCGTCGTTGAGGGGCGTGGAGGTGCCGTGGGCGTTCACGTGGCCGATGTCGGCGGCGCCGATGCCGGCGTCCTCGAGGGCCAGCTCCATGCACGCCACCGCGCCGCTGCCGTCGGGGGACGGAGCGGTGATGTGGTGGGCGTCGGAGTTGCGCCCGTAGCCCAGCAGCTCGCCGTAGATGCGGGCGCCGCGGGCCACGGCCCGGTCCCAGCGCTCCAGCACCAGGAAGGCCGCGCCCTCGCCCATCACGAAGCCGTCCCGCTCGGGGTCGAACGGGCGCGAGGCCCTCTCGGGGGCGTCGGCGCGCGAGCTCAGGGCCCCCATGCGGGCGAAGGCGGCCATGGCCACGGGGGTGATGGCGGCCTCGGCCCCGCCGGCCAGGACCACGTCGGCCGAGCCGTCGCGGATGAAGCGCGCCGCCTCGCCCACGGCGTGGGTGCCGGCCGCGCAGGCGGTGGCGATGCAGATGTTGGGGCCCTTCCAGCCGTGGCGCATGGCCACGAAGGCGGCGGTGGCGTTGGCCATCATCATGGGCACCAGGAACGGGCTGACCCTGGTGGGGCCCCGCTCGAAGAGGACCCGCTCCTCCTCCTCCTGGGTCCAGAGGCCGCCGACGCCGGTGCCGGCCACCACGCCGCAGCGGCCGGGGTCGGTGCCCAGGTCGCCGGCGTCGGCCAGCGCGTCGGTGGCGGCGGCGAAGCCGAGCTGGGTGACGCGGTCGGTGCGCCGGGCCTCCTTGTGGCCCAGGTAGGCGGCCGCGTCGAAGTCCCGCACCTCGCAGGCGAAGCCGACGGGCTGGGCCGTGGCGTCGTAGCGGGTGATGGGCGCGGCGGTGGGCCGGGCCTCGAGCAGGGTGGCCCAGAACCGGTCCAGGTCGGTGCCGGCCGGCGTCTTCACCCCGAGGCCGGTGACCGCCACCCGGGGCCGGCCGCGTTGGTCGGTGGCCGTCATCTCATCCCTCCGGCGCG
The DNA here is from genome assembly GCA_052387235.1 of Actinomycetota bacterium. Lineage (GTDB taxonomy): Bacteria > Actinomycetota > Acidimicrobiia > Acidimicrobiales > JBQTJJ01. The sequence continues at coordinate 29,152 of JBQTJJ010000033.1, read as the reverse complement.
GCTCCGGCCGCCCCCGGGACGGTCACGTACCCACCTGGAGCTTGCCCAGGACCACGTCGACGGCCTGGCCGACGGTGGCGATGCCGCCCAGCTCGTCCTCGGGGATGGTGACCTCGAACCGCTCCTCGAGGGCCATGACCAGCTCCACCAGGTCGAGGCTGTCGGCGTCGAGGTCGTCCTTGAAGTTGGCCTCCTCGACCACCGCATCGGCACCCACGCCGAGCACCTCGACGGCCGACTCCTTGACCGCGGTCAGAACCTCAGCTCGATCCATGCTTGCTCCTTTGTCGTTCTTCGCACGGCCGAACGGCTCGGCCGGACACGCTGTCGATGGGGAAGGGGGGTGGCGTCAATGACCCATCCCCAGACCGCCGTCCACGGGAACCACGGCTCCCGTGACGTAGGCGGCTTCTGCGGAGCAGAGGAACGCCACGACGGCTCCGACCTCCTCGGGCGTGCCCATTCTCCCAAGCGGGACGGCCGCAGTCATATCCGCCTGCCGCGCCTCGCTCACTGCGTCGATCATGGCGGTGGCGATGGGCCCGGGCGCCACCAGGTTCACGGTGATGCCCCGCGACCCGAGCTCGCGGGCCAGCGAGCGGGTGAGGCCGATCAGGCCGGCCTTGGTGGCGGCGTAGTTGGCCTGGCCGGCGGCGCCGGTGGAGCCCACCACCGAGCCCATGTTGACGATGCGGCCCCAGCGCCGGCGCACCATGCCTGCCGCAGCCCGGCGGGAGGCGTGGAATGCACCGTCGAGGTTGGTGGCCATGACCCGCCGCCACTGGTCGTCGCCCATGCGCAGGAGGAGGCCGTCGGCGGTGACGCCGGCGTTGTTCACCAGCACGTCGACCGGGCCGAGGCCCTGCTCCACCTCCTTGAAGGCGGCGTCCACGGAGGCGGGGTCGGTGACGTCGATGTGCACGGCGGCGCCGTCGAGCCCGGCCGCCGCCTTCTCGGCCGCCTCCCGGTTGCCGGCGTAGCCCACCGCCACCCGCATGCCGGCCGCGGCCAGGGCGGCGGTGGTGGCCTGGCCGATCCCGCCCGAGCCGCCGGTGACGAGGGCGACCCGCGGCACGGGAGCGTCGCCGGCGCTCACGGCGCCACCTTGTCCCAGCGCAGCACGGCGCTGGCCCACGTCATCCCGGCCCCGAAGCCGGACAGGAGCACCACCGAGCCGGGGTGCAGGCGGCCGGCCTCGGCCGCCTCGGCCAGGGCCATCGGGATGGACGCGGCCGACGTGTTGCCGTAGCGGTCGAGGTTGACGGCCGCCTTCTCCATCGGGATGCCGAGCCGGCTGCAGCTGGCCTCGATGATGCGGAGGTTGGCCTGGTGGGGCACGAAGAGGTCGACGTCGGCGGGGCCGAGACCGGCCCGCTCCAGCGTGACCAGGGCCGACTCCACCACGATGCGCACGGCCCGGCGGAAGACCTCCTTGCCCTCCATGCGCATGTAGCGGTCGTCGATGGGCACCTCGAGGAGGGGGGCCAGCGACCCGTCGCAGCCCAGGTCCCACGCCAGCAGCCCGGAGCCGGGCTCGGTGGGCTGCCCGATGACGGCGGCGCCGGCGCCGTCGCCGAACAGGATGCGGGTGGAGCGGTCGTCCGGGTCGGTGATGCGGGTCAGGGTCTCGGCCCCGATGAGCAGCGAGGGCCGGCCCGGGGTGAGCATCCCCGACGCCGCCACCAGCCCGTAGACGAAGCCGGCGCAGGCCGCGCCCACGTCGAGCGCGCCGCACCGCAGGCCCAGGGAGTCCTGCACGAGCGACGCGGTGGAGGGCAGCACCTGGACCGGCGTGCAGGTGGCGACCATGAGCAGGCCGATGTCGTCGGGCGCCAGGCCGGCGTCCTTGATGGCGGCCACGCCGGCGGCGGCGGCCAGGGTCGCGGTGCTCTCGTCGGGGCCGGCGACCCGGCGCTCGCGGATGCCGGTGCGCTCCACGATCCAGGAGTCGCTCGTGTCGAGCATCCGCTCCAGGTCGGCGTTGGTGAGCCGGGACTCGGGCACCGCCATGCCCAGGCCGAGGACGGCCCCGGTGCTCAAGCTGCGCCCGATCTCACGTCACCCGCAGCCAGGCCACGGGCTGGCCCTCCCGCACCCGCTCGCCCGGATGGGCCATCATCCCCACCAGCAGGCCGGTGAAGGCGCTGCGCACGGGCAGCTTGCGCCCGCTCGCCTCCACCACGCCGACCACCTGGCCGGCCGTGACCACGGTGCCCTCGGGGGCCTCGTCGTCCTCGACGGGCCGGAAGACGCCGACGGCCGGCGCCAGGATCACCCGCTCGGGCACGCCGCCCAGCTCCTCGCCCTGCGCCAGCACCGCCGTCACCGGTCCACCAGGCGGCGGGCGTCGTCGGTGCTGCGCACGGGCACGTCGGGGGCGATGCGGCGGGCCAGGCCGGCGAGAGTGGTGCCGGGGCCCACCTCCACCAGCTCGGTGGCGCCCAGCTCCACCATGGTCTGCACCGACTGGCGCCAGCGCACCGGCTTCACCAGGTGGTCGGCCAGCCGGCGGCGCCAGCCCTCGGCGTCGTCGTAGGCCCGGGCGTCGCCGTTGGACACCACCGGGGTGGCGGACGGGGCCAGGGGCACGTGCTCGAGGTCGCCGGCGAACGCCACCCGGGCCTCCTCCATGAGGGGCGTGTGGAAGGCACCGCCCACGAGGAGCCGGGTGGTGCGCCGGACGCCGGCCGACCTGGCCTCGTCGACGGCGGCATCGACGCCCTCGGGGGTGCCGGCCACGACCACCTGGCCCGGGGCGTTGTCGTTGGCCACCCAGCAGGCGTCGGGGGCGACGCGGCAGACCTGCTCGGCCTGCTCGGTGCTGGCGCCCAGCAGGGCGACCATCCGCCCCTCGTTGCGGTCGGCCGCGCGCTGCGTGTGGCGGGCCCGGCGTGCAGCCAGGCGGACCCCCTCGTCGAAGGGCAGGGCGCCGGCGGCCAGCAGGGCGGTGATCTGGCCGAGCGAGTGGCCGGCGAAGGCGACCGGGGTGCCGAGGCTCGGTCCCAGCTTCTCCCAGCACATCAGGGAGCTGAGCAGGACGGCCAGCTGGGCGTCCTCGGTGCGGGAGAGATCGGCCTCGGGATCGAGCAGCAGGGGGGCGAGCGTGCGGTCGAGGACGGCCTCGGCCCGCTCCACCACCGACCACGCCGCGTCGTCCCGCCACTCTTCGCCCAGGCCGGCCCGCTGGGCCCCCTGGCCGGGGAACATGACGCCTATGGGCACGCGCAAAACCCCTCCGAGTAGGTCGGCTAGTGGGGCTTCTGACCCAGACCGTTCACTGATCGTTACACGAATCGATCCAAACTTTCGAGATCCTCGTATTAACGTGCGGCCGTGGCGGAGTACCGGGTCGACGCGCTGGCGCAGGCCGCCGGCGTCACCGTCGACGTCGTGCGGTCGTACCAGTCGAAGGGGCTGCTGCCCCCGCCCCGCCACCGCGGCCGGGTCGCGGTGTACAGCAGCCGGCACCTCGACCGCCTCCGCACCATCCTCGATCTGAAGCAGCGGGGCCACTCGCTGAAGGTGATCGCGGCCATGCTGGCGCCCCGGCCGGCCGGCAACCGGTACCGGGAGGCGGTGCTCGGCGCCGACGACGAGGCCCTCACTCTGCCCGAGGTGGCGGACCGGGCCCGGGTCCCCCCGGCCCTGCTGCGCTCCCTCGTGGCGTCGGGGCTGGTCCGGCCCCTCCGGGTGGGCGCCGGCGCCCACTACACCGGCGCCGACGTCCGGGCCGTGCGCATGGTGCTGAGCCTGGTGGGGGGCGGGGTGCCGCTGGAGGAGTTCCTGCGCGTGGCCCGCACCCAGATCGACGCCGCCACCGAGGTCGCCGAGGGTGCGGTGGAGCTGTTCCTCCAGTACGTGCGCCAGCCCCTCCTCGACTCGGACCTGACGCCCGAGCAGGAGGCGGAGCGGCTGGTCACGTCGTTCCGCCTCATGGTCCAGGCCGCCAGCGGCCTCATCTCCTACAACATCGAGCGCATGATGCTGAACCTGGTGGAGGAGGAGCTGGAGCGGCTGGGCACCGGCGCCGAGCTGGAGGCCCTCCAGCGGGAGGTCTCGGGCCGCCGCCTGGACGCCGGGTTGCCGGCGTGACGGCCGGGGTCGGGAACATCGACTTCGTCGCCCTCCTGCCGCACCGCCCGCCCTTCCTGTTCGTCGACAGCGTCGACAGCTGCGAGCCGGGCGCGTCGTGCCAGGGCCGCTACCGGGTCACGGGCGACGAGCCGTTCCTCGCCGGCCACTTCCCGGGCAACCCGGTGGTCCCGGGCGTGCTGCAGCTCGAGGCGCTGGCCCAGATCGGCGCCATCGCCCTGCGGGCCCACCCCGACTACGCCGACCGCCTCCCCCTGTTCGGCGGGGTGGAGAAGGCCCGGTTCCGGCGCATGGTGCGCCCCGGGGACGAGATGGTCCTCGGCATCACCATCGACCGCCTGAGCGCACGGGGCGGGTGGGGCGACGCCCGGGCCGAGGTGGACGGCAGGGCCGTCTGCGACGCCCGCATCTTCTTCACCTTCGCCCCCGCCGGCTGAGCACCGGGTGCACCCGCCGGCCGGCTACACGTCGGGCGGGGCCGGCGGCCGCCCGCCGCGCACCTGGAGGAAGGCCACGGCCGCGATCACCAGCGCCCCGCCGGCCAGTTGGGGCGCCGAGAGGCTCTGGCCGAGCCACACCCAGGCCACGGCGGCGGCGACCACCGGCTCCAGGGTCGCGGCGATGGCGGCCCGCTCGGCCCGCACCCGTGCCACGCCCCAGGCGAAGAGGAGGAACGGGGCGAGGGTGCCGGCCACCCCGACGTAGAGCACCTCCGGGAGGTTCGCCGGCTCGAGCAGCTCGGCCGGGAACCCCCGGGGGGCCTGGAAGGCGACCCAGAGGACGCTGGCCACGGCGAAGCCCCGGAGCATGGCGCCGCTCGACCCGTAGCGCGCGCCCGTCGACTGGGCCAGCACGGTGTAGGTGGCGAAGAAGACGGCCGACGCCACGGCCACCGCGACACCGACCCCGTCCATGCGCCCGACGGCGCCCGATGCCAGGTCGACGACGAGCACGACCCCGACGAGGGCGGCCAGCAGGGCGGCGATGACCTCGAACGACGGGGCCCGCCGTGCCGCCAGGCCGGCCCAGCCCACCACCAGGGCCGGCGCCGTGTACTGGATGACGAGGGCCACGGCCACCGGTATGCGGGAGATGGCCACGTAGTAGGAGACGTTCACCAGGGCCAGCGCGGCGCCGAGGGCCACGAGCTGCCCGGCTGCGCCGCCCCCGGGCCGGGCCCGCCACGCGCCCGGGACGAGCGAGAACCCGGCGACGGCGATCAGCGCCCGTGACTCGGTGAGCTCCACCACGCTGATGCCGTCGTCGAACAGGCGGCTGGCCACCACCGCCGCCACGGCCCACAGGGCGGCTGCGGCCACGACCGCGGCGTAGCCGGGGAGCAGGGACGGCAGCTCGGCGCGGACGGTGGGGGCGGTCACCTCGGACCTCAGGCTCGCACGGAACGGCGGGGGTGGCGGCCCGACCGGGAGCCAATGCTCCGCGGCGGCCCTCGCGGTGGTCTTCGCCCCGCCCGGGCGGCACTGTGGAGGCATGGTTGCCCGGCGGCTCGGTCTCGTGGCGCTCCTCATGCTGCCCGTCGCCTGCAGCCGGGACGCCGGCGTGCCGCCGGCCGCCACGTCCGGCCCGCAGCCGGCCTGCGCGGCCGGGGGCTGCTGGCAGCAGGTCCTCCCGCCCGGCAACGGGGGGTTCCCGCCCGCGCCCGGGTCGCAGAACCGGCCCCTGTGGGAACCCGGGCGGTTCCCGCTGACGCTGACGCCGCACGTCGCGTTCGGCGGCGAGCTGTGGATGGTGGCCCAGCAGCACGCCTACTCCTCTCCCGACGGCCTCACGTGGACGCAGCACGACAAGGCGGACTGGGGCGAGCGGATCTACTCGGCCGTCGCCTACTTCCGGGGCCGGCTCTGGATGTACGGCGGCATGGACTACCGCACCGGTGCCTTCCTCGACGACATCTGGTCGTCGGCGGACGGCAGCTCGTGGTCGGAGGTGGGCAGGGCCGCGTGGTCGGGGCGGGGTGGCCACGCGCTGGTCGTCCACCGCGACCGGCTGTGGCTGCTCGGCGGCGCGGACCACGCCGGAGAGGACCGCTCCCCCGACCGGTTCCTGAACGACGTGTGGGTGTCGGAGGACGGCCTGGAGTGGGAGCAGGTGACCGGGGCCGCCCCCTGGTCGCCACGGCACGGCGCCGGCGCCGTGGTGCTGGGCGGCGCCCTCTACGTCGTGGGGGGAGAGGGGAGGGCCGACGTGTGGCGGTCCGACGACGGCCGGGACTGGACCCGACTCGTGGCCGAGGCCGGATGGAAGCCGCGCTCCGGGTACGCCCGGGTGGCCTTCGACGGGAAGCTGTGGGTGTTCGGCGGCTGGACCGGGACGTCCACCAACGCGCGCAACGACATCTGGCACTCGAGCGACGGTGCAAGCTGGACTCGCCAGACCGACCACGCCCCCTGGGCCCCGAGGAGCCCCGTCGCCGTCGTCTTCGGGGACAGGATCTGGATCTTCAGCGGCAAGCACACCGGCGCCGACGACAACTGGGGCGGCGACCTGTGGCAGATGACGGCCGGGACGGGACGGGACCCCTGAGGTTCAGGCCAGCGGGTCCAGGAGCACCGGCTCGGCCCGCCGGCCGGCGAGGGTGTTGGCCAGCAGGACGGTCCGGCCGCCCACGACGAGGGCATCGGCGATCCCGTCGTAGTCAGCCTCGTCGACGAGGGTCGCCGACCAGATCCGCCCGTCGGCCGAGGTCCAGGTCACCCCCCGCTGGTCACCGCCGACCTCGATCACCGTGCCCACCGCGAGGAACCGGTCCGGCCCCGGGCTGATCACCCGGCGCACGCTGAACCCGGCAGCGGTGGTCGGGAGGTCGCCGCCCGGGCGCCATCCGTCCCCGGTGCTGGTCCAGGTGGTCGGGCGGTGGGACCACATGCCGACGGCCAGGGCACCGCCGTCGGCGGTGGCGACGACGTCCTGGATCCAGCCGTGGTCGGCACCTGGGCGGCGGGCGTCCGGCGCGACCGTGGTGTCGGGGGTCCAGCTCAGCCCGTCGGCGGAGCGCCAGACGGCGGGCCGGACGCCCTGCGCGCCGTTCGAGCCGCCGACCACCATGAACTCGCCTCCGACGTGGCGCACGGCGCCGACCACGATCCAGCCGTCGGCGATGGGCACGGTCCGCCACGGGGCGCCGTCCACCGACACCGCCGCTACGAGCTGCTGGCGGCCGTCGCCGGTGAGGGTGCCGGCGGCGACGATGGTCCCCGCGTGCTCGGCGACGGCCACGAGGGAGCCGAAGTCCAGGCCGGCCGCGGCCGGATCGAGGGCGACCTCGGTCCGCCAGGCCCCCCGGTGGGAACGGGACCACACGGCCGGGGTGCCCCCGTCCGTCCCGACGGCGAGGATGCGGTCGCCGGCTGCGAGGGCGTCATGCAGCTCCGCCATGGGCGCGGGCGAGCCGAGCGCCACCCACCGGTCGGCGTCCCGCCGCCAGACACCAGTGGTGACGGCGCGGTCGTCCACGTACCCGACCCCCACGACGCCGTCCCCGGAGGGCGCCAGGCGGCGCAGGACCACCGAACCCCTGGCCAGGTCCAGCCCCTGGCCGTCCTCGTCGATGCGATCCAGGGCGCCGGCCAGGGTTGCCCCCACCGCGGCGGCGGCGAGAAGGGCGATCACGACGATCCGGCCGACGCGAACATGCTCCATCAGGCCCTATCGGAGGAACCGACCCTGGCCTTGACAGGGCGCCGGCTGTTCGCGACGCGTGCCTGGCACGGCGGGACCGGAGAGGTTCAGGCGACCGGGAGGGCCGGGTCCGGCTCCTTCCGGGCGGCGTGGCGCGCACCGAAGTAGACGAGGGCCACCACCCCGGCCACGCCGATCAGCAGGTCGACCACGGCAAGGGCTCGACGCTCGTCGTGGAGGCGGCAGGGCTCACGGGAGAGCGGGTAGGGGCGCTCGATGGGCGGCCTCGGGTGGACGGTTCGGGATCCCAGTGGCGCGCCGCACACGAACGATCGGGACTCGGCCTCGACGTCGGGCGGCGTCACGAGCGGGACGCTCTCGGTCCACGAGCGGTTGGCCCAGGACCCGACGGCGAGGACCCACACCAGGAGGGACAGGAGTGCCGCTCGACGCCACATCCGCACAGCCGGACCCTAGCGGCCCCGCTGCTCGCGATACTTGCCGGCATGGGTGATCGCAACGTCCTCGGGGGCGAGCTGGAGGAGTGCAGCACCGACCCGCTCACAGGCTTCTACCGGGACGGGTCCTGCCGGACCGGGCCGGACGACCGGGGAAGCCACACGATCTGTGCGGTGGTGACGTCTGAGTTCCTGGAGCACCAGCGCAGCATCGGGAACGACCTCTCCACCCCGAGGCCGGAGTTCCACTTCCCGGGCCTGGTGCCCGGCGACAGGTGGTGCGTGACGGCGGTGAACTGGCTGCGCGCCCACGCCGACGGCGCCGCCGCCTTCGTGGTCCTCGCGTCCACCAACGAGCGCGTCCTCGACATCGTGCCCCTCGCCATCCTCCGGGAGCATGCGGTCGACGTCCCGGCGGCACCTCCTCCCCCCGACGGGTAGGGCTACCCGGTGCGGCAGGTCATCGAGTGCGCCCGCCGGGCGATCCGGGGATTCACCTCGATGTCACGTCGACGTGCCGGCGCGGCAATCGGGTCGTAAGGGAGGGGGCGTACCGTCGTCCTCGTGCCTCCCTCCCGCCGATCCACGACCTGGCAGGAGGGAGGCCGAGGACCGGAGGGGGACTCGCCGATCCGGGTCCTCGTGACCAACGACGACGGGATCGAGTCACCCGGCGCACGAGCCTGCGCCGGGGCGTAGCGTCGGTCGCATCCGGGGAGGGCACCGCACCCGGGAAACGAGGAGGAAGGCCCATGGCTGATGACGCTGCCAACTTTCGCCGCGTCCCACTCGAGATCTTCAACGAGGGCCGGACGGAGCTGATCGACGAGCTCTTCGCCGACGACTACGCCGAGCACATCTCCCTCCCGCCGGGGGTGCCGGCCACGCGCGAGGGCGTGCACCTGTTCACCACCGCGTTGCGGTCGGCCTTCCCCGACGTCCGCTACGACGTGGTCGGTCAGTTCCAGGACGGCGACATGCACATCGGCCACGTGCGCGTCACGGCCACGATGACAGGCGACTTCCTCGGCATGCCGGCGTCCGGCAGGTCGGCCACGTGGGAGGAGATCCACATCGCCCGCATGTCCGGAGGCCAGATCCGCGAGCACTGGGGGGTCGTGGACCAGCTGGGCATGCTGCAGCAGCTGGGGTTCGTCCCGCCGCCTCCCGGCACCTGAACACAGCGTCCCGGGCGGAGCCCGCCGCCGCCCCTTCACGGAGCCGCCCATCGCCGTTCACGCGGATGGGCGGCGGCCGACATCCGCTCGCAACGTGGCGCCTCCACCATCGAGCCATGACACGCGCAACTCTCGCCGCACGCCGCCCTCCGCGGACCCGCACGCAGCCGGTCCGCGCCGTCGCCATCTTCGACCTCGACCGCACCCTCGTGCCCGGCTCCAGCCTGATGGAGCTCGGCCGGGCCCTCGCCGACCGCAAGGTGATCCAGCGCACCACCGTCGCCCGCCACGCGGTGCGGGCCGCCGGCTTCGCCCGCCGCGGCATGGCCGACTCCCGCATCGCCCGCCTGCGGGAGAGCCTGCTGGCCGCAGCCGCCGACCGCGACCAGGAACAGCTGGCGTCGGTGGCCCGGGAGGTGGCCCCCGAGATCGCCTCCTCGGCCTACCCCGCCGCCCGCTGGCTCATGGCCCGCCACAAGGCGGCCGGCGACACCTGCGTGGTGCTGTCGGCCAGTCCCCAGGAGCTGGTCGAGGCCGTGGGCCACGCCCTGGGCGCCGACCGTGCCGTGGGCACCCGGGCCGAGGTGGTGGACGGGCGGCTCACCGGCCGCCTCGACGGCCCCTTCTGCCACGGCCCGGGCAAGCTCGAGCGGCTCGAAGCGGAGCTGGGCCCGGTCGACCTGGCCAGCGCCACCGCCTACGCCGACAGCGGGTCCGACCTGCCCCTGCTGGCGGCCTGCGGGCGGCCGGTGGCGGTCAACCCCGACCGCCGGCTGCGCCAGGCCGCGACCTCGGCCGGCTGGCCGGTGCTGCGTCTCGGCTGACCCGGAGAGTTCGCCGATCGTTCACCGCCGCGCCATCTCGGCGCAGGCGGCCCGGCAGTACCGTTGGGGATGGCACGGCAGCTGGAAGAGCTCATCGAGGAGCCTGCCCCGACCCCGCCGCCGGCCGCCGCCGGCGAGCTGCCGCCCTACATCAACCGGGAGCTGTCCCTCCTCGATTTCCAGGAACGGGTGCTGGCCCTGTCCGAGGACGAGTCCCTCCCCCTGCTCGAGCGGGCCAAGTTCCTGGCCATCTTCTCCACCAACCTCGACGAGTTCTTCCAGGTGCGGGTGGCCGGGCTCAAGGACCAGGTGGCGGCCGGGATGTCGTCGGCGACGGCCGACGGGCTCACGCCGGCGCAGCAGCTCGACGCCATCCGCCAGCGCATCGCCACCCTCGTCGACCGCCAGTCCGGCGTCTTCCTGGAGCGCGTGGTGCCGGCCCTGGCCGCGGCCGGCATCCGTATGTGCGACCTCGCCACCCTCGGCGACGATGACCGCAAGCAGCTGCAGCGGGTGTTCGACGACGTGTTCCCGGTGCTCACGCCGCTGGCGGTCGACCCCGGCCACCCCTTCCCCTACATCTCCAACCTCTCGCTCAACCTGGCCGTGATCGTCCGGGACCCGGTGACGGGCGAGCGCCGCTTCGCGCGTGTGAAGGTCCCACCGCTCCTGCCCCGCTTCGTGTTCCTCCCGGATGGCGAGCGGTTCGTGCCCCTCGAGCAGGTGATCGCGGCCCACCTCGACGCCCTCTTCCCGGGCATGGAGATCGAGTGCCAGTACCCGTTCCGGGTCACCCGCAACACCGACCTCACCCTGGAGGAGGACGAGGAGGCGGACGACCTGCTGGCGGCGGTGGAGATGGAGCTGCGCCGGCGCCGCTTCGGGCAGGCCGTGCGGGTGGAGGTCGATGCCGGCATGTCGTCCGAGGCCCGCCAGCTGCTCGAGCGGGAGCTGGAGGTCGAGCCCAACGACGTGTTCGAGGTGCAGGGGCCGCTCGACCTCGGTGGCCTGTGGGCCCTGCACGAGCTGGACCGCGCCGATCTCAAGGACGAGCCCTGGCATCCGGTGACGCCCCCGGAGCTGGCGGCGGACGACAACGACCGGGCCGACGTGTTCGCGGCGCTGCGGGAGCGGGACATCCTCGTCCACCACCCCTACGAGTCGTTCAAGACCACCGTGGAGGCGTTCATCCGCCAGGCCGCCTCCGACCCGAAGGTGTTGGCCATCAAGCAGACGCTCTACCGCACGTCGGGCGACAGCCCGATCGTGAAGTCGCTCATCCGGGCGGCCGAGCGGGGCAAGCAGGTCTCGGCCCTGGTGGAGCTGAAGGCCCGCTTCGACGAGCAGGCCAACATCGCCTGGGCCCGGGCCCTGGAGGAGGCGGGCGTCCACGTCGTGTACGGCCTGGTCGGCTTCAAGACCCACAGCAAGACGGCGCTCGTCGTTCGCCAGGAGGAGGACGGCATCCGTCGCTACTGCCACGTGGGCACGGGCAACTACAACCCGAAGACGGCCCGGATCTACGAGGACATCGGGTTGCTGTCGGCCGACGCCGACCTGGGCGCCGACCTCACCGACCTGTTCAACTTCCTCACCGGCTACAGCCGCCAGCAGCGGTACCGCAAGGTCCTCCTCGCGCCGACCCACCTGCGGGCCCGCATCGTGGAGCTGATCGAGCGGGAGTGCTCGGGGCCCAGGCCCGGGCGCATCGTGATGAAGGTCAACAGCCTGGTCGACAAGGCCGTCATCGACGCCCTCTACCTGGCCTCGGCGGCCGGGACGTCGGTCGACCTGATCGTGCGCAGCATGTGCGGCCTGCGGCCCGGCGTGCCCGAGCTGTCGGAGAACATCCGGGTCCGCTCCATCGTCGGGCGCTACCTGGAGCACTCGAGGATCTTCGCCTTCGGCGACCCCGCCCACGGCCCGGTCCGGTACCTCATCGGCTCGGCCGACATGATGGCCCGCAACCTGGACAAGCGCATCGAGGTCCTGGTGCCGGTGGAGGCCCCGGACCTGCAGGACCGGCTGCGGGAGATCCTGGACGTGGAGCTGGCCGACGACGTCCTGGCCTGGCAGCTGGCGTCCGACGGGTCCTGGTCCAAGGTGGCCACCACCGAGGGGCTGTCGTCGCACGTGCGGCTCCAGCAGCTGGCCGAGGAGCGGGTGCGCCGGCGGCGGGAGGCCGAGGACCTGGCCGCCGACGCGTCGGAGAGCTCGCTGTAGTCGCGGACCTCCGGACTGCGCCGGGCGGCCGCGCCCCGGCCGGATTCGGAGACGGCCGGCGGGAGGGGCACAATGCACCCTCGTGCCCGTCCTCGTCGTCCGCCATGCCGTCGCCCTGCCCCGGAGCGCGTGGGCCGGCGAGGATCCGGCCCGGCCCTTGAACGAGCGGGGCCGGCGCCAGGCCGACGGGCTGGTCGGGGTCCTCTCCGGGTTCCCGGTCACGCGGTTCGTCTCGAGCCCCACCGTGCGCTGCGTCGACACGCTGGCGCCGGCCGCCGCCGCCCTGGGCCTCGCCGTGGGGGCGTCGGAGGCGCTGGCCGAGGGCGCGGGCGAGCAGGCCGCCGCCCTCGTGCACTCGCTGCTCGGCCATCCCGGCCACACCGTCCTGTGCACCCATGGCGACGTGATCGCCGACCTGCTGGCCCACCTCGACGGGAACGGCGCCCGCCTCGGCGACGACCGGTGCCAGAAGGGGTCGGTGTGGGTGCTCGAGCGCGACGCCACGTCGAGGATCGTGGGCCGCTACCTGACGCCGCCGGAGTGACGGGGCCGGGCCGGGGCGAGCTCGTCCGCGCCGCCGGCGGCGGGGTGTGGCGGGCGAGTGGCGGCGGCCGCGAGGTGCTCCTGGTCCACCGGCCCCGGTACGACGACTGGACGCTGCCCAAGGGGAAGGCCGACCCCGGTGAGAGCGACGAGGACTGCGCCCTGCGGGAGGTGGCCGAGGAGACCGGGCTGCGCTGCGAGCTGGGCCCGTACCTCACCGAGGTGGCATACGCCGACCGCCGGCAGCGGGCCAAGGTGGCCCGGTACTGGGCCATGCGCCCGCTCGGAGGGGGCTTCGAGCCGGGGCCCGAGGTGGACGAGATCCGCTGGCTGGCGGTGGGGCAGGCCCGGGAGCTGCTCTCCTACCCGCGCGACCGCCAGGTGCTCGACGTGTTCGAGGAGCGCCTCAGCTGAGCGGCTCGGGCCGGCCGCTCCTGGCCAGCGAGGCGTTGTCCCAGCCGGCCACGGTGGTGACCTCGGGCCCGAACCACGGGGGCGGGACGAACCGCTCGGCCTCCTCCACCGAGGCGAACTCGACCTCCGCCGTGCACAGGCCGTCGAGGGCGCCGGCGTAGAGGTCGACCTCGACGGCATGGCCGCCCGCGTCCACGTGGAAGCGCACCTTCTCGATGCGCCGCCCGCCGGTGTGGGCCCACAACGACTCGGCCTCGTCCGGCCCGACGGGCAGCTCCACCTCCGTGCGGCTGAGGCCCCGTCCCGCCTTCACCGTCAGCACCGCCGCCGCCTCGGTGATGCGCACCCGCACCTGCACCGGGCCGTCCTCGGCCAGGTACCCTTGCCGCAGCCGCACGCCGGGACCGAGCAGTTCGGGCCCGGGCACGGCGGTCACAAGGAACTTCCGCTCGATCTCGACGGCCATGGCGCCAAGCTTGGGCCAGGCGGCGGCCGGGCGCACGACGCAGCCGAAACCGAGCGCCGCCCATGGACGCCTACACCTCACCCGACGTCGATCCCGCCGGCGTGCTGTCGGCGCTGGCCGGCGCCGGCTACGAGCTCGGCCCGAGCCGCCGGGTACGCCGCACGGTGCTCGACACGTTCGACGGGCGCCTGGCCGGGGCCGGCATGCGCCTGGAGCTTCGGGAGCAGGCCGGGTCGCACCAGCTGGTCCTCGACGCCGAGGGGACCAGCCCGGTCGGGCTCAGCGTCGACGGCGCGCCCCGCTTCGCCGCCGACCTGCCGGCCGGCCCCTTCCGCGCCCGCCTCCTGGCCCACACCGACATCCGGGCCCTCCTGCGGGTGATGACCGTCACCGCCAGTGCGACCCGCGGCGTGCGCCGGGACCGTGCCGGCAAGGCCCGGGTGGCCGTCGAGGTCCACGACGGGGTCACCGTGGAGGGCCACGACGAGGTGGGTCCGATCTGGGCGGTGCAGGTCGGCGAGCTGGCCGGGTACCCGAAGGATGCGGCCGGCGCCCGGAGCCTGCTCGTGTCGCTCGGACTCGCCGACGGAGCGGGCGTCCTCACCGCCGCCGCGGCGGCGGCCGGCATCGACCTGACCGGCTTCAAGGGATCGCCCACCGTCCCCCTGGACCGGAGGGAGCCGGCGCTGCAGGCGTTCCGGCGGGTGCTGGCCAACCTGGCCGCCACCGTCGACGCCAACTGGCAGGGCACGGTGGACGACGTCGACCCCGAGTTCCTCCACGACCTGCGGGTGGCGGTGCGCCGCACCCGGTCGGTGCTGGCCCAGGGCAAGGGCGTGCTGCCGCCGGCCGTGCGCGACAGCTATCGCGACGGCTTCGGCTGGCTGGGGGGCGCAACCGGTCCGGCCCGGGACCTCGACGTCTACGTGATCGAGTGGAGCGGGTACGTGGCACCCCTCGGACCGGAGGGGTCGAGCCAGCTCGCTCCCGTCCTGGCCCACATCTCGGGTCGCCGGCGGGCGGAGCACGTGGCCCTGGCCAAGGTGCTGCGGTCGGCCCGCTACCGCAAGCTCATGACCGGGTGGCAGGGATGGCTGCAGGGAGGCGGGACCGGGGACGAGGTCGCCGGGACCGGCCCGGCCATCGGCAGGGTCGCCGCCGGCCGGACGGCCAAGGCGCAGGCGCAGCTCCTGGAGCGGGGGCGCTCCATCGGCCCCGAGACCCCGGCCGAGGTGCTGCACGAGCTGCGCAAGGACGCCAAGAAGCTGCGCTACCTCCTCGAGTGCTTCGGCAGCCTCTACGCCCCGGGCCCCCGCAAGGCCTTCGTGCAGCGCCTCAAGGCCCTCCAGGACAACCTGGGCGAGCACCAGGACGCCGAGGTCCACGTGCACCAGCTGGCGCACGTCGCGGCCGAGCTGCACGGCAGGCCGGGGGTGGGGCCGGACACGCTGGTGGCCATGGGCCGGCTCACCGAGCACCTCGAGCAGCGCCGCCGGTCCGCCCGCGACGAGTTCGCCCAGCGCTTCAGCGCGTACGACACCAAGCAGACGGCGCGCACCTTCACCGAGCTCCTGTCGTCGGCGGGCGGCCGCGGATGAAGGTGCTCGCCACCTACAGCATCAAGGGTGGCGTGGGGAAGACCACGTCGGCCGTGAACCTGGCGTTCGAGGCGGCCCGCTCGGGGGCGCGCGTCCTGGTGTGGGACCTCGACCCGCAGGGCGCGGCCAGCTACTACTTCCGGGTAAAGGCCAAGGTCAAGGGCGGCACCGAGCGGCTGGTGGGCTCCCACGGCGAGCTGGCGGCCCACGTGCGGGCCACCGACGTGCCCGGGCTCCACCTCGTCCCCGCCGACTTCTCCCTCCGCCATCTCGATCTGCACCTCGACGCCACCAAACGCCCCACCGAGCGGCTGGCCGGCCTGCTCGACCCCCTCGCCGGCGGCTACGACGTCGCCTTCCTCGACTGCCCGCCCAGCATCTCCCTCGCCAGCGAGAGCGTGTTCGGGGCGGCCCGCCACCTGCTGGTGCCGGTCATCCCCACGACCCTGTCGGCCCGCACCCTCGACCAGCTGGCCCGGTTCCTCGACGAGGGCGCCGACGCCCCCGGCCTGCTCCCCCACTTCACCATGGTGGACAGGCGGAAGCGGCTGCACCGCGAGCTGCTGGAGGCGCTGGCCGGGCGGTGGCCGGCCTTCCTCGCCACCGCCATCCCGAACGCCAGCGCCGTCGAGCGCATGGGCGTGGAGCGGGCGCCCATCGGCCACTTCGCCCCCACCACCGCCGCCGCCCGGGCCTTCCACGACCTGTGGTCCGAGGTGGCGGGCCGCCTCTGGCCCGCGGGCTGAGCGCGCGGCGCGGCTGCCCCGAGCCGCTCGCTACAGCAGCGCGGCCGCCATGGTGGCCACCGGGCTTCGCTCGCCCTGGGTGAGGCGGATGTGGCCGAACAGGCCGCCCCCCCGGCCCCCGCCCAGGGCGGCGGTGAGCACGGACATGGCGTTGGTCTCGGCCGAGAGGAACGGGGCGTCGATCTGGCTGGTGTCGCCCGTGAAGACCACCTTGGTCCCCTCGGCGGCCCGGGTGAGGACGGTCTTGGCCAGGCTGGGCTCGAGGTTCTGGGCCTCGTCCAGCAGCACCCAGGTGCCGTGCAGCGACCGGCCCCGCAGGTAGGTGACCGACTCCATGGTCAGCCGGCCCTCGGCCGTGATCTGGGCGATGGTCTCGTCGGCCGCGCTCTTGCGCCGGCCGTCGCTCATGGCCACCACCGCGTCGTGGATGGCGCCCATCCACGGATCGAGCTTCTCGTCCAGGGTGCCGGGCAGGTAGCCGAGGTCCTGGCGGCCCACCGCCACCACCGGCCGGTAGATGGCGAGGCGCTCGTAGCGGCGCGAGCTCGGGTGGTTCCAGACCTGCTCCAGCCCGGCCGCGATGGCCAGCAGCGTCTTGCCGGTGCCGGCCGGGCCGTCCAGGGCCACCACCGACACGTCCGGGTCGAGCAGCAGGTCGAGGGCCAGGCGCTGCTCCACGTTGCGGGGCTTGAGGTCGAACGCCTCCTGGCCCTGGCGGAGCAGGCACAGCTGGTCGCCCTTACGCCTGGTGAGGGCCGACTGCTGGCCGGCGCGGAGCACGGCGAACTCGTTCTCGTGCACGATCCCGGCCCCGGGCACGCCGGCGGCGGCCACGGCGCGGTCGGCGAACAGGCCGTCGATCAGGGCAGCATCGAGGCCGGCCAGGGTGTGCCAGCCGGCTGAGCCGAGCTCGCGGCCGTAGGCGGAGATGGGCACGTACTCCTTGGCGGCCAGGCCCACGTGGGCCGCCTTGATGCGCAGGGCGGCGTCGTTGGACACCACCTCCACCTCCATCCCGTCGAGCACCAGGCCGAGGGCGGCGCCGATGATGCGGTTGTCGGGACTGGCGGGGTCCAGGTAGTGCTCCCCCAGCAGGGCCTGGTTCACCCCGTTGACCATGATGGCGAGCGTCCCGCCGTGGCCCAGGGTGACCGGGTCGGCCAGCGACCCGCCGGCACCCACCCGCAGGGCCTCGATGCCCCGCAGTGCCTCACGGGCCGAGCGGCCCACGCCGTCGGGACGGGCCTTGAGCCCGTCCAGCTCCTCGATCACGGTGAGCGGCACCTTCAGGGCGCAGCCCGCGAACTGCTGGAGGGCGTCGGGGTCGGCCACCAGCACCGAGGTGTCGAGCACCACCGTCTTGGCGGGCGCGCTCGGCGGGGCGGGCGGGCGGTCGGTCGACGAGGCCATCACTGGGCGCTCCTCAGGGGCGGGGGCCGGCGCGGCCGGGGCCGCAGCGTCGGCCCCGAGTGGGAACGAGCATCATCCGTCGACAACCATGCCAGCCCGGCCGGTGGTCGTGGTGGACACCCGAACCCTTCGGGGACCCGGCCCTACGGGGCGCTCCCCGGGCCGGCCCAACCCTCGGCCTCGAGCAGGGCCCGCTTGCGGCCGGTGCCCCAGCGGTAGCCGGCCAGGCTGCCGTCCGACGCCACCACCCGGTGGCAGGGGACGAGCAGGGCCACCGGGTTGGCGGCGCAGGCGCCGGCCACGGCCCGCACGGCCGTCGGTCGCCCGATGGTCGCGGCCACCTCGGCGTAGGAGCGGGTCTGCCCCCGGGGGATGGCCCGCAGCGCCTGCCACACCCGCAGCTGGAAGGCGGTGGCCCGCACGTCGAGGGGGAGCTCGGCGCCGGGCCCGTCGTCGCCGGCGACGGCCGCCACCACCCGGGCCGCCACCTCGGCCAGCGCGCCGTCGTCCCGCTCGATGGCGGCGGCGGGGAACTCGGCCGCCAGGACGTCGCGGGCCCGGGCGTCGAGGAAGCGCACGAGGCACACCCCCTCGGGCGTGGTGGCGACCAGGACGTCGCCGAGCCCCGAGGCCACCACCGTGTAGGTGATGCGCTGCTCCAGGCCGCGGCGGCGGTAGGCCGACGGCGTCATGCCGAGCCCGGCCCGGGCGCCCTCGTAGAACGCCCGGGAGGAGCCGTAGCCGGCCTCGAACAGGGCGTCGGTGACGGGTGCGCCGGTCCGCAGGATCCGCCGGGCCCGCTCCAGGAGCACCTCGGCCCCGTACTGGCGGGGCGTCATGCCGAGCAGGCGCTTGAAGCTGCGCTGCAGGTGCGACGGGCTCATGCCGACCCGCCGGCCCAGCTCGGCCAGGGTCGGGAGGCACTCCTCGGCGTCCAGCACGCGGCAGGCGGCGGCCACGGCGCGGGCCGCCGCGCTGGCGCCCTCACCACCGCCGGAGTCCATTTGGGCGAAGGTACGCGACGGCGCCGCCCCGGACCATCCGGATCACGCCTTCGAGGCCGGGCCCCGCGGTGCCGGCGCCGGGCGGGCGGTCAGGCTTTGCGCGGGCGTTCGGCGTCGCCGGCGGGCTGGGTCGCCGCCAGGTCCAGCCGGCGCCCGGTGACCTGCTCGAACAGGGCCCGCTTGCGGCGGGCGCCCCACAGCTCGAGGTCGGCGTCGGTGGACGCCCGGACCAGGATCCCCACCCGCTCGTCGTCGATCTCGACGTCGAGGTCCTCCACCGCGCCGGCGTGGGCCCGGTCGAGCCCGTCGGCCACCTGCAGGAGGGCGGTGAGGGTCCGGACGGCCGGGCGCTCGTCCTCGTCCACGGCGGCGAAGGACTCGAACGAGGCCTTGGGCTCGCCCTGGCGGTGGTAGCGGCCCAGCGTGGCCAGGACGTGGACCTCCTGGGGGGAGAAGCCCCGCAGCCGGCCGTGCCGGATGAGATAGGCGGTGTGCTTGTCGTGGCCCTCGCTGGACACGTGCTCGCCGATGTCGTGCAGCAGGGCGGCGTGCTCCAGCAGCTCCCGGTGCCTGTCGGTCAGCTCGTGCAGGCCGGCCGTGAGATCGAACAACCTCGTGGCCAGGCGGGCGACCTGGCGGGAGTGCTCCTCCTGCCAGCCGCAGCGCGCGCACAGGTCGAGCACCGACGCCGTCCGGATGACCCGGGGGTCGCCCTGGTCCGGCTCCTGGTGCCCGATGGCATCGAGCACCATGCCCTCCCGGAGGGCCCAGTCGCCCACCACCAGCTCCTCGAACCCGAACAGCTCGAGGGCCACGAGGGCCAGCAGCGACCCGGCCGGCGCCAGCTCGGCCCGGCGGGCATCGAGGCCCTGCAGCTTCCGGCGTTGCGACGCGGTCATCGAGACGAGCTTCTCGTGGACCGCCGCCAGGGCCGCGGCGGCCACGTGGAGCTGGTTGACGGAGATGGGGACGGTGCCCGTCTCCTGCACCGCCGCCATCCGGGCCAGGTCGCAGAAGGTGCCACTGGTCCCCACCAGCAGCCGGGGCCTGAACGGGGCCACCTCCACCGCCACCTGGCCCAGCACGGGCACGATGCGGTCCCGGAGCCGGCGCAGGTCGCCCTGCTTCGGGGGGTCGTTCTGCACCAGCTCGGCCGTCAGGCGTCCCACGCCCAGCTTGACGCTGGTGGCCCAGGCCTGGGCCCGGGCGTCGCCCACCACGATCTCGAGGCTGCCGCCGCCGAGGTCGAGGCACAGCGCCGGCCCCGGGTCGATGAGGACGCTGGCCTGCACGGCCCGGAAGATGAGGGCCGCCTCCTCCCGCCCGCTGATGACCCGGACGGCCACGCCCGCCTCGGTGAAGAAGCGGGACACCAGCTCGGCCCCGTTCTCGGCCTCCCGGATGGCGGCCGTGGCGCAGGCGACCATCTGGTCGACGCCGGCCGCCTCGGCCAGGGCCCGGAACCGGCCCACCGACTCCAGCGCCCGCTCGCACGCCTCGTCGGTGAGCCGGCCGGTGCGGGCCACCACGTCGCCGAGGCGCAGCATCTCCTTCTCCCGCAGCACCGGCGTGAACGTGCCGTCCGGCTTGGTGTCGGCCACGAGGAGGTGGAACGAGTTGCTGCCGAGGTCAAGGGCGGCAATCCGCACAGCGGCACGCTAGGGCCTGCGAGTCAACTACCTGCTCGGAAGGGGCGACGCCGGATGTTCTGGCCTCGTTCACCTGCCGTCCATCTCCCGGTGGCCTCGCCGCCAGGAGCCCCTCGTAGCGTGGTCGCCGGGTAGGCGGGGGCGCAGGGTGCGTCCAGAAAGGCCACCGGCCGGGTGCGGTCGGAGACAGGGGGAGGTCCGGATGACGGGATTCGGTGGACGGCGGGCGCGCCTGGCGGGGGCGTCGCTGGCGCTGGCGCTGGTGTTCGGCGCCTGCGGCGGCGACGACGACGCCGGCACGGCCGGGACCGGGGGGGGAGGGGGCAGCCTCTCGGGATCGGTGGTGATCGACGGGTCGTCGACCGTGGCCCCCATCACCGAGGCCATCGCCGAGGAGTTCCAACTGGTGCAGGCAGGCGTGCAGGTCCCGGTGGGCACGTCCGGCACCGGAGGCGGGTTCCAGAAGTTCTGCGCCGGCGAGACCGACATCTCCAACGCCTCCCGGCCCATCAAGGACGAGGAGGCCCAGGCCTGCGCGGCCAAGGGGATCGAGTTCTCGGAGCTTCGCGTCGGCCTCGACGGCCTGGCCGTGGTGACCTCGGCCGAGAACACCTTCCTCGAGTGCCTGAGCGTGGAGCAGATGGGCTCCATCTTCAAAGAGGGCGGCGCCACGACGTGGAACCAGGTCGACCCCAAGTTCCCGGCGGAGAAGATCGCCATCTTCGCCCCCGGCACCGACTCGGGCACGTACGACTTCTTCGTGGAGGAGGTCCTGGGCGATCCGAAGAAGCCCGAGAGCCTCAAGCCGCGGACCGACTACACCGCCTCCGAAGACGACAACACCCTCGTGCAGGGGATCAAGGGCGAGAAGAACTCCTGGGGCTACTTCGGTTTCGCCTACTTCACCGAGAACGAGGACGTCCTGAAGGACATCAAGGTGTCGGGCGAGGACGGCACCTGCGTGGCACCGAGCGACGAGACGGTGGAGTCCGGCGACTACCCGCTCAGCCGGCCGCTGTTCATCTACGTCAAGAACTCGTCCCTGGAGCGGCCCGAGGTGAAGGAGTTCGTGAAGTTCTACCTCGAGACGACCCCCGACATCATCAAGGACGTCGGCTACACGCCGGCGCCCTCCGAGGACTACGAGGAGGGTCTGGCCAAGCTGGAGGCCGGCGCCTGAGCCGGCCGGCACCGGCGCACGGACCGGCCCAGTAGCTAGCATCGGCTGGTCCCGCTCATGGCGATCTCCGCCCCATCCCCCGAGCTCGGCATCGAGCGCCGACGTTCCCGTCCCGGGGAGCGCATCGTCGTCGGCCTCCTGTTCGTGTGCGCCGCCCTGTCGGTCCTGGTCACGGTGGGCATCGTGGCCGTGCTGGCGGAGGAGGCCCTGCGGTTCTTCGCCAAGGAGTCCATCGTCGACTTCCTCACTGGAACCCGTTGGGCGCCCACGGGCGGCGCCGACGGGGGCGAGTACGGCGTCCTCCCGCTGCTCAACGGGTCGCTCATGATCGCGTTGGGGTCGCTGGTGGTGGGGCTGCCGCTGGGCCTGGCCACCGCGATCTACCTGTCGGAGTACGCCCACCCCCGGGTACGGGCGGTGGTGAAGCCCGTGCTCGAGGTGCTGGCCGGGATACCGACGGTGGTGGTCGGGTTCTTCGCCCTGAACTTCGTCACGCCCACCCTGCTGCGTCCGGTGTTCGGCGAGGACCGGGTGTTCATCTTCAACGCCGCCGCCGGGGCCGTCGCCGTCGGCCTCATGATCCTCCCGGTCATCGCCTCGATCAGCGAGGACGCCATGCGCGCCGTCCCGAACTCGCTCCGGGAGGCCGCCTTCGGCATGGGGGCCACCAAGCGGGTCGTGGCCCTCCGGGTGGTGGTGCCCGCCGCCCTGTCCGGCATCGCGGCCTCGGTCATCCTCGGCGTCTCGCGGGCAGTGGGCGAGACGATGGCCGTCACCATCGCGGCCGGCAACACCCCCCGGATCACGACCAGCTTCTTCGAGTCGATCCAGACGCTCACCGCCTTCATCGCCCAGACCGTCAGCGGCGAGGCGGCGTCCGGGACCACCCGCTACCAGTCGCTGTTCGCGGTGGGGGCGACACTGTTCGTCATCACCCTGGCCATGAACCTGCTGAGCATCCGCCTCGTCCGCCGCTTCCGCCAGACCTACCAGTGACCACGACAGCCGTCCCTCGTCCCGTCCCCCGCCTGGGCCGCGGCACCAGCCGCCGGACCATGGCGCTGGCCCTCGACGGCGCGTTCGCCTCGGCCCTCTTCCTGGGCACCTTCCTCGGCGTCGTCGCCCTGGGCCTGCTCCTGTTCAACCTCTACGACCGGGGATGGGACCGGCTCATCGCCGATCCCGGAGCGTTCCTCGGGAACTTCGTCTCCCGGTTCCCGGCCCGGGCCGGCATCAAGGCCGCCATCCACGGCACGCTCTGGCTGATGGGCCTCACCGCCGCCTTCAGCTTCCCCGTCGGCGTCGGCGCCGCGGTGTACCTGGAGGAGTTCGCGCCGCGCAACCGCCTCACCAACCTGATCGAGGCCAACATCGCCAACCTGGCCGGCGTACCGTCGGTGGTCTACGGCATCCTCGGGCTCGGCGTGTTCGTGCGCTTCTTCGAGATGGGCCCGAGCCTGCTGGCCGGGGGGCTCACCCTTGCGGTCATGAGCCTTCCCCTCATCATCATCGCGGCCCGGGAGTCGCTGCGTGCCGTCCCCGAGTCCATCCGGCTGGCGGCCTACGCCCTGGGCGCGACAAGGTGGCAGGCAGTGCGCCACCACGTGCTCCCGGCCGCCATGCCCGGCACCATGACCGGGGTGATCCTGTCGTTGTCACGGGCCATCGGGGAGACGGCACCGCTCCTGGTGATCGGGGCGGCGGTGGCCATCTTCAACACGCCCGACGACGTCCGGGACCCCTTCTCGGCGCTGCCCATCCTGATCTTCAACTGGACCGGCCGGCCCCAGGCCGCCTTCGCCGAGGCGGCGGCCGCCGCCGGCATCGTCCTGCTGGCCATGCTGCTGGCGATGAACGCCGTCGCCATCTTCCTCAGGAACCGATTCACGACCCGGTGGTGACCCTGTGCCCGACACACCCGCAACGTTGAACCAGCCGCTGAGTGACCAGGCGGACCCGCCCGGCCCCACCCGCCGGCCCGAGGTCCCGGCAGCCGAGCCCGGCACGCCGGAGCACACCGGCGACCCGGTCTTCACGGTCGAGGACCTCCGGTTCTTCTACGGGCCGTTCCTGGCCATCCGCGACATCAGGATGGACATCGCGGGGAACCGGATCACCGCCATCATCGGGCCGTCGGGTTGCGGCAAGAGCACCTTCATCCGCTGCCTGAACCGCATGAACGAGCTGATCCCCGGCACCAGGGTGGAGGGCCGCATCCGCTACCACGGGCAGGATCTGTACGGCGACGACGTCGACCCCATCGAGGTCCGCCGCCGCATCGGCATGGTGTTCCAGAAGCCGAACCCGTTCCCGAAGTCGATCTACGACAACGTCGCCTTCGGACCGAAGGTCAACAACCACAAGCCGCCGAGCATGGACGACCTGGTGGAGGAGTCGCTCCGCAAGGCGGCCCTCTGGGACGAGGTCAAGGACAAGCTCCGCAAGAGCGCGTTCTCGCTGTCGGGAGGCCAGCAGCAGCGCCTCTGCATCGCCCGGTGCATCGCGGTGCGCCCCGACGTCATCCTCATGGACGAGCCGTGCTCCGCCCTCGACCCCCTCGCCACCAACCGGATCGAGGAGCTCATGATCGAGCTGAAGCGGGACTACACCATCGTGATCGTCACCCACAACATGCAGCAGGCGGCCCGCGTCTCGGACCGCACCGCCTTCTTCACGGCCGAGGTCAGCGCCGACGGGGCCGAGCGAACCGGTGTGCTGGTGGAGTTCGACCGCACCGAGCGGATCTTCACGGCGCCGGCCGACCGCCGCACCGAGGACTACATCACCGGGCGGTTCGGGTAGGGCGCGCCGCCGGCTCACCGATCCGGCGCCACCGGTTCCTCCGGCTCGTCATGGTCCCCGGGCCACGCCCCGGTGACCATGAAGCGGACCCGCTCGCTCACGTTGACGGCGTGATCGGCGATCCGCTCGTAGTACCGCCCCACCAGGGCCACCTGCACCGCCCGCTGCACCGACTCCTCGTCGGCGGCGCCGGCGCTGAAGATGGCCCGGAACAACGTCTTCTGCAGGTCGTCCATCACGTCGTCCATGTCGACCAGGGCGGCGGCCTGCTCCACGTCCTCGGCCTCGAAGGCGGTGATGGCGAGGCGCAGCTGGTCCACCGCCTGGGTCCCCATGCGGTCGATGAGGCCGCGGATCCTGGGATCGAGGCCGCGGGGGTACAGGCGCCGGGTGGCCTTGGCCACGTTCACCATCAGGTCGCCGCAGCGCTCCACCTCGTGGATCACCCGCAGGATGGTGATGACGGCCCGCAGCTCGCTGGCCAGGGGGCTCTGGCGGGCCAGCACCAGATGGGCGCTGGCCTCGATCTCGTGGGTGAGGTCGTCCATGTCGCGGTCGGCGGCCACGACACGCTCCGCCGCCGACAGCTCCCCGTCGAGCAGGGCCCTGGTGCCGGCCGCGATCTGCTCGGTGGCCATGGCCGCCAGGCGCACGGTGTCGGACTTCATCCGGGCCAGCTGCTCGTGGTAGCGCTTCCGGGTCTCGACCACGTCGTCAAGTGTCGCAGACGGTTGGAGGACCCCGTGGGCGTCCCTCACGGGCCGGGCCGCTCGTAGCGGTAGCCCAGCCCGCGGATGGTGACGATGCGCCGGGGCTGGGAAGGGTCGAGCTCCAGCTTGGCCCGGAGCCGCTTGACGTGGACGTCGAGGGTCTTGGTGTCGCCCACGTAGTTGGAGCCCCAGACCCGGTCGATCAGCGTGTCCCGGGTGAGGACCCGGCCTGCGTTGTCGAGCAGGATCTCGAGCAGGTCGAACTCCTTGAGCGGGAGGGCGACCTCCTCGCCCCGCACGGTGACCTCGTGGCGCTCGGGGTCCAGGCGCACGTCGCCCACCTCGAGGACGGCGCCGCTGACGTCGTCGTCGCGCCGGGGGGCCCTCCGCAGCACGGCCCTCATGCGGGCCACCAGCTCCCGCAGGCGGTAGGGCTTGGTGACGTAGTCGTCGGCCCCCACCTCCAGTCCCACCACGGTGTCGATCTCCGAGGCCTTCGCCGTCACCATGATGATCGGCGTTCGGGACCGGCTCCGGATCTCCCGGCAGACGTCGACGCCGGACAGGCTCGGGAGCATCACGTCCAGCAGCACGAGGTCGGGGCGAACGGCGTCGAAGAGCCCGAGCGCCGAGATGCCGTCGCGTGCCACGTGCACGAGGAAGCCCTCGCGCTTCAGCCCCACCACCAGGGCGTCCACGAACGAGTCCTCGTCCTCGACGATGAGCACGGTGGGCTGGCCGTCGGCCATCGGCGCCGTCAACTGGCGTCGGCCACGACGCCCACGGGACCGGCCTGGGCCGGAAGGCGGAGGGTGAAGCAGGAGCCCTCGCCCTCCACGGACTCGACCAGGACCTCGCCCCCGTGGTTGGAGGCGATGTGGCGCACGATGGACAGGCCGAGCCCGGTGCCGCCGGTGTCGCGGCCGCGCCCCCGGTCGACCCTGTAGAAGCGCTCGAAGATCCGGTCGAGGTCACGGGACGGGATGCCGATGCCGTGGTCGCGGACGGCGAGCTCGAAGACCCGACCGTCGGTGGAGGCGCCCACCTCGACCTCGGAGCCGGGCTCGGAGTACTTCACCGCGTTCTCGAGGAGGTTGGTGAGAGCCGAGACGAGCTGGCGGTGCTCGCCCAGCACCGTCCACGACTTCGGCACGTCGGCCACCCGCACCGTGACGGGGCGCAGCGAGGCCGCGGGGAGGACGTGCTCCACCGCGTCGCGCACGGCGGCGTGCACCCGCACCGGCTCGTGCCGGTCGGCGTCCTCCGCCTCGAGGCGGCTGAGGTCCAGGAGGTCCTCGATGATGCGCGCCACCCGGAAGGCCTCATCCTGCATCCGCCCCGCCAGCCGTTGCACCACGTGGGGGTCGTCCTCGGCCGTGAGCGTCTCGGCCAGTAGCCCCAGCGCCGCCACCGGCGTCTTGAGCTCGTGGCTCACGTTGGCCACGAAGTCCTTGCGGACCGCCTCGAGCCGGCGACGGTCCGACACGTCGACGACCACCACCGCTGCCGCGCCCTCCACCGGGATGGCGGAGAGGGCCAGGGTCCGGCGGGGAGGGCCGTAGAGGTCCAGGGGCCGGGAGGCGGCCCGGCCCGCCGCCGCCTCCGCCAGCAGCTCGGAGACGGCCCGCAGAGCCAGGGCGTCGGCCGCCCGGGTCCCGAGCAGCCGGTCGGCGGCGGCGTTGCGGAACAGCACGTCGCCGTCGGGAGTGCTGACCACCACCCCGAGCGGGATCTCTCCCAGCACGCCCGCGAGGGCGCCGGCCAGGCGCTCCGCTTCGTCGGCCCGCTCCGCCCCCGCTCGCGTCACCCGGGTCAGCGCCGCCAGCTCGCGCCGCAGGCGCTTCTCGGTGTTCGACCGCTGGGCCAGGGCCCAGGCCGCGGTGCCACAGCCGAGGAGGGCGACGCCGGCGAGCAGCAGCTCCACACCGCCGAGACTAGGCCAGGCCCGGAGCGCTCCCGCGGCCTCCGGGGCAGCCCCAGGGAAGAGTTCACCCCTCGTTCACCCCTGGTTGGCCGGGGTGGAGGGCCCGGTTGCCGGGCCGGCCTCTAGGGTGGGACGCACCGTCATGGCGGAGACCACGAGGAAGTCGTTCGAGCGGGAACTGGTCGAGCTCGAGACCGAGATCCTCTGCACGGCGGCCATGGTCGTGGAGTCCGTCGCCACCGCGGCGGAGGCACTGGGCTCCGGCGAGAAGGAACTGGCCTTCACGGTGCTGAAGGCCCACCCCGGGATCGACCGGGCGGCCCGGGACTGCGAGGCGCGGGCGTACGAGCTGCTGGCCCGCCAGCAGCCGGCGGCGGGGGACATGCGCCGGGTCCTGACGGTGATCCGGCTCTCCCACGAGCTGGAGCGGTCGGCCAAGCTGGTCAGGCACGTCGCCGCCTTCGCGGCGCGGCCCCACGACCCCCTCTCGCCCCGCCTCTCCGGCCTCGTGGCCCGCATGGCGGAGGAGGCCGGCCGGCTCCTCCAGGGGGCGATGGACGCCTACGGCGACCGCGACGTCGAGCGGGCCGAGGCCCTCGACGTCTGGGACGACCGCATGGACGAGCTCCACCGCCGGCTCCTCTCGGAGGTGTTCACCGAGCCCCCCGAGCTGGCCACCACCCTCGACCTGGTGCTGGTGGGCCGCTACCTCGAGCGCATCGCCGACCACGCCGTGCTGATCGGAGATCGCGTCCGCTACCTCGTCCGTGGTGAGCTGTGAGCCAGCCCGGGGCCGACGGGGTGCCGGAGGACGACGCCGGCCCCGGTCGCCAGCACTTCCACGACCGCATCGCCTCCCTCCAGCGGGCGGTGCTCGCCATGGGCGACGAGGTGCAGCGCTCGATCGCGGAGGCGACCGAGGCGTGGCTGCGCCGGGACGCCGACTCGGCCCGGCGCGTGGACGCCCGGACGGCCGGATGGTCCGCCCGCGCCCGGGATGCCGAGCTGGCGGCGTACGAGCTGATCGCCACCCAGCAGCCCGTGGCCCTCGACCTGCGCCAGCTCACCGCCCTGGTCCGCCTCACCGAGGCGGTGGCCCGCTCGGGCGACCTGGTGGCCCACGTCGCCCGCTCGGCGTGCTTCGAGCGCGACGCCGGCGCCTTCAGCCCGGCCCTTCGCACCCTGGTGGTGGAGATGGCCACCGTGGCGGCCGCCCTGTTCCGCGACGCCCTCGCCGCCTTCGAGGCCGAGGACCCCGAGGCCGGCCATCGCATCGAGCAGGCCGACCTCGAGCTCGACCTGCTCCGCAACGAGCTGGTGGCCACCCTGCTGGCGGTCCGGGTGGACACGGTGCCCGCCATCGACCTCGCCCTCCTCGGCCGCTTCTACGAGCGGCTGGGCGACCACGCGGTGGAGATCGCCCGCCGCACCAGCTTCGTGTCGAGCGGCGAGCTGTTCGACCCGGGCCCGGCGGACCCCTGAACGGGCCGTGAACGCCCGGCCACAACTCCCAACCTCGTCCCGAGGCTGGGGAACACAGGGTCAGGTCCCGTACCCCACCGGGAGCAGCCGGTCGCCGTCGGCCATGCGGTAGTACACCTGCCAGTGGTAGTAGCCGAAGTAGGCCCGCTCGTCGGCGCCCATCTGCTCGGCGTAGGCGGTGACCGCCCTCACGTAGCGCTGGCTGCGGTTGTAGTTGAACAGGGCGTTGGCCATGTCGCCCGGTGCGCCGTTGCGTACCAGGAGGCGGGCCGCGGCCAGGATGGCGTCCCGGTTGGAGTTGATGTCGCCGCCGCCGCCGTACTGCTGCCAGGTGGACGGGAGGAACTGCATGGGGCCCTGGGCGCCGGCCGTGCTGTCACCCCGGATGCGGCCCATGCGGGTCTCCACCAGGTGGATGGCGGCCAGGTAACGCCACGGCGCGCCCACGCCGGCCTCGGCCGCCTTGTAGTAGCCGAGGAGCTCGTCGGCCGGCGCCGGCTCCACGATGCGCCACGGCGGCAGCGAGGCCTGGGGCTTGGTGAGGGCCCGCAGCTCGATGCCGGCGCTGGTGTTGGCCTCCACCACGCCCCGCATGTCGTCGGGAAGCCGGGTCAGCACCTGGGGCAGCCACTCGGGATGGATGGCGAGCTGGCGGTACGCCACCTGCTGGGCCCGGCCGTGGCGCTCGAGCTCGGGGGCCGGCGTCGCCGGGTTGCGGATGGCGGGCTCGGCCGTGGCCAGGGCCTCGGCCACGGTGGTGGGCGATCCCTCGGGCAGGATCCCCGCCCCGCCCGGGACCGTGGGCGACGG
>JBQTJJ010000032.1:0-3879 GCA_052387235.1 Actinomycetota bacterium | reverse complement strand
GACACCCAGCACCCCGTTCTCCTCCCTGCGTTCCGAAGCCGTCAAGAAGCCCGGAAACGTAGGAAGGAAGCGGGGTGCAGCCGCGGATGGTCTACTCAGGCACCCACGGATGGGTTAGGAGAGCCCTATTTACTCGGGACTGAGCTCAGACGACGGGCGGGCGTCCCAGGTGGGGATGAGGTGGCGGGCGGCCCGGGCCTCGTCGACCCGGCCGACCGGCGTGGTGCGGGGGGCGTCGGCGGCGCCGGCGGGGTCGGCGGCGATGCGCTCGAGGGCGGCGGCCAGGGCTTCGAGGGTCTGGGGGCTCTCGGTCTCCGTGGGCTCGATCATGAGGGCCTCCTCCACGATGAGCGGGAAGTAGACGGTGGGGGCGTGGAAGCCCTCCTCCAGGAGGCGCTTGGCCACGTCGAGGGCCCGCAGCCCCGACGCCTTCTTGAGGGAGGCGGCCGAGGCCACGAACTCGTGCATGTTGGTGCGGTCGTAGGGGATGTCGTAGGTGTCCCGCAGCCGCACCCGCAGCCAGTTGGCGTTGAGCACCGCGGTCTCGGCCACCTTGCGCAGGCCGTCGCCGCCGTTGGCCAGGATGTACGAGTAGGCCCGGGCCAGGGCCAGGGCGTTGCCGTGCCAGGAGTGGACCCGCCCGATGGACTTCGCCGGCATCGCCCACTCCCACTGGAGGCCGTCTTCCCGGCCGGGGCCCCAACCCCGGCCTCCTCGCCGGGCGGGGTCCCCATCCCCGCCGGCGCCGGCGCCGAGCCGGGGCAGGGGGCCGGGCAGGTAGGGCGCCAGGCGCTCGGAGACGGCCACCGGGCCGGCGCCGGGGCCGCCGCCGCCGTGGGGGACGGCGAAGGTCTTGTGCAGGTTCATGTGGACGATGTCGAAGCCCATGTCGCCGGGGCGGGTGACCCCGAGGATGGCGTTGAGGTTGGCGCCGTCGTAGTAGAGGAGGCCGCCCACGTCGTGGACGGCGGCGGCCATCTCGGCGATGTCCTCCTCGAACAGGCCGAGGGTGTTGGGGTTGGTCAGCATGATGCCGGCCACGTCCTCGTCGAGGCGGGCCCGCAGCGCGGCCACGTCGACGCAGCCCCTGGCGTCGGAGGGCACGGTCACCGTCTGGTAGCCGCCCAGGGTGACCGAGGCCGGGTTGGTGCCGTGGGCCGAGTCCGGGATGATCACCTTGGTGCGGGGCCGGCCCTGGTCGCGGTGCCAGGCCCGCATGAGCAGCAGGCCGGTGAGCTCGCCGGCGGCGCCGGCCGGCGGTTGGAGGGTGGCGGCGTGCATGCCGGTGATGGCGCAGAGCCTGGCGGCCAGGTCGCCCAGCAGCTCGAGCCAACCCTGGCACAGGGCGGCCGGGGCGGCGGGATGGACGCCGGCCAGCCCGGGCAGGGCGGCGGCGTCGTCGCAGAGCTTCGGGTTGTACTTCATGGTGCACGAGCCCAGCGGGTAGGCCCCCAGGTCGACGGAGTACTGGCGGGCGCTCAGGCGGGTCACGTGGGCCACCAGGTCCCGCTCCGAGACCTCGGCCAGCGGCAGTGGCGCGTTCCGCAGGTGCTCGGCCGCCACCAGCTCCTCGGCCGCCCACTCCGGGACGCCCGTGGTGCGGAACGACCAGGCCCTCCGCCCGGGTGAGGAGAGCTCGAAGACGGTGGGCTCCTCGGCCCGGTCCATCAGGGGCGCGCTGGAGGCCCTCCCGCCGGCGGCGGGCGGCCGCGTCATCGGACCACCTTCTCGAACGCCGCCGCGTAGCGGTCGATCTCGTCGCGGGTGCGGCGCTCGGTGACGGCGACCAGCAGGCCCTCGCCGTACTCGGGGGCCAGCGGCAGGCCGGCCAGGAAACCCTCTTCGGCCATGCGCTCCACGATGGTGCCGGGCGCCACCGGTGCGCGCACCGCGAACTCCCGCAGCACCGGCGCCGGCGCCAGCGGCTCCACGCCGTCGATGGCCAGCAGCGCCTCGCGCAGGTAGCGGGTGCCCCGGGCGCAGCGCAGGGCCAGCTCCCGCAGGCCCCCCGTGCCCAGCCACGAGAGCTGGATGGCGCAGGCCACCGCGATCAGCGTCTGGTTGGTGCACACGTTCGACGACGCCTTCTCCCGGCGGATGTCCTGCTCCCGGGCCCGGAGGGTGGTGACGTAGGCCCGCCGGCCGGCGCCGTCGACCGTCTCCCCCACCAGCCGCCCGGGCAGGCGCCGGACGTGGTCGAGGCGGCAGGCGAAGAGGCCGAGGAGGGGCCCGCCGAACGACAGGGGCGTGCCGAAGGGCTGGCCCTCCCCCACCGCCACGTCGGCCCCGCAGGCGCCGGGCGAGCGCACCAGCCCGGCCGCCACCGGGTCGAAGGCCACCACCAGGAACGCGCCGGCCTCGTCGGCCGCCCGCCGGGCCGCGGCCAGGTCCTCCAGGCAGCCCAGGTGGTTGGGCTGCTGGACCACCACCGCCCCGGGAGGCTCGGGCCCGGACGCGGCGGGCCAGGCCGTGACACCGGACTCGAGCGGGGCGTCCTCCAGGCGATGGCCGGTGCCGGCCGCGAAGGTGCCCAGGACGCCGCGCCACGTGGGGTGGACGCCGGTGCTCACCACCACGCCGGAGCGGCCGGTGGCGGCCACCGCCAGGTTCACGGCCTCCACCAGCGCGCTGGCGCCGTCGTAGAGGGACGCGTTGGCCACCGCGAGCCCGGCCAGGCGGCTCACCATGGTCTGGTACTCGAACAGGGCCTGGAGCACGCCCTGGGAGACCTCGGGCTGGTACGGCGTGTACGCCGTCACGAACTCCGAGCGCGACGCCAGGTGGCGCACCGTGGCAGGCACCTCGTGGTCGTAGACGCCGCCGCCGGCGAAGCACACCAGCTCGGACCCCACCCGGTTGGCGGCGGCCAGCCTGGCCATCTCGACGGCCACGTCGGGCTCGGACAGGCCGTCGGGCAGGTCGAGCCCGCCGGCCAGGCGGAGGGCGGCGGGCACGGCCGAGAACAGCTCGTCGGGCGAGGCCAGGCCGAGGAAGGCGAGCATGGCCTCCACCTCGGCGTCGGTGTGGGGGACGAAGTGGCCCACTCTCAGCCCGTCCTCCGGCCCACGAAGGGGGGCTTCACGACCCGGGCCGGGGCGGTGCGGCTGCGCAGCTCGACACCGACCTCGTCGCCCACCTCGACCTCCGGCGGCACGAAGGCCAGGGCGATGCCCTGGCCCAGCACGGGCGAGAAGTTTCCGCTGGTCACGGTGCCCTCGGGCTTGCCGTCCACCAGCACGGCGTAGCCGGCCCGGGGCGGCTGGCGCCCCTCGACCACCAGGCCCCGCAGGCGCCGGGCCGGGCCCCGCTCCCGCTCGGACTCGAGGGCGGCGCGGCCGCGGAAGGAGGGTTTGTCCCACGCCACCACCCAGCCCAGCCCGGCCTGCAGCGGCGTGATGCCGGGACCCAGCTCGTGGCCGTGGAGCGGGAGGCCGGCCTCCAGCCGCAGCGTGTCGCGGGCTCCGAGGCCGGCGGGCGCGACGCCGGCGCCCAGGACCGCGGCCCAGAAGGCGGGGGCGGCGCCGGCCGGGACGGCGCACTCCACGCCGTCCTCGCCGGTGTAGCCGGTGCCGGCGGCCACGCACGCCGCGCCCTGCCACTCGAAGGCGGTCACCGCGAAGCGCGGCACCGCCGCCGCCTCGGGCGACACGACCGTCAACCGCCGGCGGGCGGACGGGCCCTGCACCGCGATCACCGCCCGCTCCCCCGTGACGTCGTCGCCGCCCAGCGCCTCAACGACGCGCGCCGTGTTGGAGGCGTTGGGCATGACGTCGAACACGCCGTCCCCGCGCCACCACACGATGATGTCGTCGAGCACCGAGGCGTCGTCGTCGAGCAGGTGGGTGTACTGGGCCCGGCCCGGGCCGATGCGGCCCAGGT
>JBQTJJ010000031.1:0-1997 GCA_052387235.1 Actinomycetota bacterium | reverse complement strand
GGGGGGGCGAGGGGGCGCCTCGCGGTGGGGCGGGGGGGGCGGGGGGTGGTGCCGCGGGCGCGGGCCGGGGTGGGGGTGCCCGCCGCCGTGGTGCCGGGGGGGGGGGGGGTGGGGGGGGCGCCGGCCGGCGCCGGCGCCGGGGTGGTCGAGGCCGACCCGGTGAGCTGCGTGCTGGTGGTGGTGGTGATCCCCGCGGCCCGGCCCGACGAGCTCTCGGTGAGGGCCGAGTCGCTGCGGCACGCGCCGGCCAGCACGAGGCAGGCCAGCGCCGCCAGCGCCCGGGACCGCCGCCGTCTCACGATGCCGGCCGCCCCGCACGGGACCGGAGGGCGGCGGTGACCGCCTTGCCGTCGGCCTTTCCGGCGGTGGCCCGCATGACCTGGCCCACGAAGAAGCCGGTGACCTTCTGGTCCCCCGCCCTGAAGCGCTCCCACTCCGCCGGGTGGGCGGCGATGGCGTCGTCGACGGCGGCGTCCAGCACCCCGCCGCCCAGGGCCTCGAAGCCGC
Organism: Actinomycetota bacterium; assembly: GCA_052387235.1. Lineage (GTDB taxonomy): Bacteria > Actinomycetota > Acidimicrobiia > Acidimicrobiales > JBQTJJ01. The sequence continues at coordinate 1,490 of JBQTJJ010000031.1, read as the reverse complement.
GGGCGGCGGCGATGGCCTCGGGGTCGCCGCCGTCGGCCAGCAGCTCGGCCAGCACCTGCTTGGCCTGGGTGGCGGTGAGGCGGCCCTCGCCCTCCAGCAGCAGCAGCTTGGTGAAGGCGGCCGGGTCGAGGCGGCGGGCCGCGTCGAGGTCGGCGGCCACCTCGTTGACGGCCCGGTTCACGGCCCGGCGCCCGTCGGCCTTGGCCGACACCGCCGCCAGCACCAGGGTGTCCAGGTCGAGCTCCACCACGGTGGCGGCCAGCGACGCCTCCACGCCGGCCGCCTCGGTGATGCGCTTCCTCCGGGCGGCGGGGAGCATGGGCAGCGACGCCCGCACCCGCTCCTGCCAGTCCGGCTCGGGGTCCAGCGGCACCAGGTCGGGCTCGGGGAAGTACCGGTAGTCGTAGGCCTCCTCCTTGGAGCGCCCCGACGTGGTGCGGCCGATGTCCTCGTTCCAGTGGCGGGTCTCCTGCACCACCCGCTGGCCCGCCTGGAGCAGTTCCCACTGGCGGGCCGCCTCGTACTCGATGGCGCGGCCGAGCGACCGCAGGGAGTTGAGGTTCTTGATCTCGCAGCGGGTGCCGAGCTGGTCCGACCCGCGCCGGCGCACCGAGACGTTGGCGTCGACGCGCAGCGACCCCTCCTCCATCTTGCCGTCGGAGGCCCCGGCCGTGACCAGGATGGCCCGCAGCTCCCGCACGTAGTCCTGGGCCTGGGCCGCCGAGCGCACGTCGGGCCTGCTCACGATCTCCACCAGGGGGACGCCGGCCCGGTTGTAGTCGATGAGCGAGTAGTCGGCGCCGTGGATGCGCCCGCTGCCGCCCACGTGGGTGTTCTTGCCCGTGTCCTCCTCCATGTGGGCCCGCTCGATGCCCACCACCGACCCGTCCGGCAGCTCCAGGTGGCCGTCCACGTTGATGGGCTCGTCGTACTGGCTGACCTGGTAGTCCTTCGGCATGTCCGGATAGAAGTAGTTCTTGCGGTGGAAGATGCTCGGCCGCACCTCACACGACAGGGCGTGGCCCACCCGCATGGCCAGCTCCACCGCCCGGCGGTTGAGCACCGGCAGCGAGCCGGGGAGGCCCAGGCACACCGGGCACACGTTGGTGTTGGGCTCGGATCCGAACGCGTTGCGGCAGCCGCAGAACAGCTTGGTGGCGGTGCGCAGCTCGCAGTGCACCTCCAGCCCGATGACCATCTCCCAGGTCGCGGGCAGCGTCATGGCGCAGACGCTTCCAGGGCGGCGGCCACGGCGAACATGCGGGCCTCCTCGAGCGCGGGCGCCATGACCTGCACGCCCACGGGCAGGCCGTCGGCGCCGGTGCCGTAGGGCACGCTCACGGCCGGGTGACCGGCCAGGTTGGAGGGGATGGTGCACACGTCGGACAGGTACATGGCCAGCGGGTCGGCCTTGGCGCCGAAGGCGAACGCCGTGGACGGGGTGGTGGGCGACAGCAGCACGTCGACCCGTTCGTAGGCGGCCTCGAAGT
>JBQTJJ010000030.1:0-10299 GCA_052387235.1 Actinomycetota bacterium | reverse complement strand
CCGCGCTCGCCGTGGAGAGACCGAGCGGTGCATGGACGGCGGCGTCGGGGTGGAGCAGCTCGTCGAAGGCCTCGAGGTCGCCGGCGTCACCGGCGGCGAGCCAGCGGAACACGACCGTCCGGCGCATGTCGGCCATGGCGAAGAGTCTCGCGCCGCGGTCGCAACCGCCGTTGCCGCGTGCGCCACCTGGTGCCGAAGTCCTTGTTACGACCGGCGGTGCGTGGGTAGGGTGATCGAACCGTCCTGCATCCGACACGTCCCCTCGTCACGGCGGCGAGGGCCACTTGGCCTGCGGCGAACCCGCACTCTGACCAACCGGCGGCACGCAACCTCTGGTCGAACCTGGCGCGGGCCGGGCCAGGAACCCGCAGCTGACCGACACCTCCCGGACCTTCCCGTCCTCCAGCCACAGCCTGCGCCGCATTCCAAGGAGGAACCCTGCGCCTCGACATCGTCATTCCCGCGCACAACGAGCAGTCCCGGATCGACCGGACGCTGCGCTGCTACCGCTCGGCCGCCTCGTCGCTCGAGCTCTCGTTCCTGGTGGCGCTCGACTCGTGCAGTGACGCCACGGCCGAGGTCGTGGCCGCGCACGCCGACGTCGATCCCAGGGTGCGCTACATCGAGTTCCCCAAGTTGGGCAAGGGGGGGGTGACACGCGAGGCGCTGCGGCACTGCGAGGGGGGTCTCGTCGGATTCGTGGACGCCGACGGCGCCACGCCCCCGCACGAGCTGTTCCGCCTGGCCGACGTGGCCCTGCGCTTCGACGGCGCCATCGCCTGCCGCCGCCATTCCGCCTCGATCACACCCGCCCCTCGCTCGGTGGTGCGCCAGGCGTGGAGCGCCGGCTTCGCCACGGTGGCCCGCCGGCTGTTCCGGCTCCCGTACGCCGACACGCAGTGCGGGGCCAAGGTGCTGCGCGCCGAAGTCATGCGTGACGTCCTCCCGCTCCTGACCGCCCGGGACTTCCTGTTCGACGTGGACCTCCTGGTGACGGCGCGGCGGCTCGGCTACCGGATCGCCGAGGTGCCTTCGATCTGGATCGACCAGGAGGGCTCCAAGGTCCGCGCCGTGGGCGACGCTGTTCGCATGGCCGCCGGGTCCCTCGTGCTGTGGCTGCAGCACCGTGCCCACCCGGTGACGGCCAAGGCCGGCCGCGGCCCGCGCCCGGCCTCGACGCCGAGGGCCGGTCGTCGCGCCGGCCTCGACGGCAGCGGAGAGGAGGCGGCGCGTGAGCGGGTATGACGTCACCCTCGTCTCCACCTACCCGCCCCGGGGCACCCGCCACGGCGGCGCCAGCGGGGTGGCCAGCTACACGGCCAACCTGGCCCACGCGCTCACGTCGCACGGGGCCCGGGTCGCCGTGGTCGCACCCCAGGAGGCGGGGGAGCCCGACCGGTCCCACGACGGGGCCGTCCGCGTCGAGCGCCGGTTCCGGCGGGGCCCCGCCGCCCTCACGGCGGCGGCAGCAGCAGCCGCGGACCTCGGCGCCCCCGTCAACCACCTGCAGCACGAGGTGTTCCTGTTCGGCGGGGCCGCCACTGTCGCCGGCCTGGTCCCGGCCCTCGGACGCCTGCGCCGCCGGGCCGGGCTCGTCACCACGCTCCACCAGGTGGTGGACCCGGGCGGGGTGACCAGCAGCTTCACCCGGCTGCACCGCGTCCGCGTGCCCGCGCCCGTCGCCCGTACCGGCCTGCGCGCGCTCCAGGGAACGGTGCGGCGCCTGTCGGACCGTGTGGTGGTGCACGAGCCGAGCTTCGCCGGGGTCGTCCCCGGGGCCGTCGTCATCCCCCACGGGGTGGAGGAGCGGGCGGCCGGCGATCGGGCCGCCGCCCGCCGCCGCCTCGATCTCGACGACGACCGGCTGACCGCGCTCTGCTTCGGCTTCGTCGCCCCCTACAAGGGGCTCGAGACCGCCTGCGAGGCCGTGTCCCTGGTGGACGACCGGGTCGAGCTGGTGGTGGCCGGCGGTGACCACCCCCGCCTCTGCGGGAGCGACCCGTACGCCGACCGGGTCCGGAGCCGCTGGGGCGACACGGCCCGGTTCACGGGCTACGTGCCCGACCACGAGGTCACGACGTGGTTCACGGCCGCCGACGTCGCGCTCTATCCCTACGCCCAGCCCTTCTCCTCGAGCGGGGCGGTGGCCCTCGCCCTGGCCCACGGGACGCCGGCCCTGCTCTCGCCACTGCTCGCCGACACCATGGAGGCGCCGGCCGCCCTCGCCGCCTCCGACGACCCCCGGGCGCTGGCGGCCCAGCTGTGCGACGTGGCCCGCCGCCCGGAGCAGCGCCAGCGCCTCGGCCATGCCGTGTCCGCGCTGGCGGCCGGCCGGTCCTGGCCCGAGGTGGCGGCCCGCCACGTCGACCTGTACGAGGAGGTGAAGACCGATGCCCACCGCGCTCCTCGCCGGCGCCTTCGGACAGTCCAACCCGGGTGACGAGGCCATTCTCGAGTCCTTCCTCGCCGCCCTCCCCGACTGGCGGGCGGTGGCCACCAGCGCCGATCCGCAGGACACCCGCGCCCGCCACGGCTGCGACGCGGTGGCGGTGGGCGACCGGAGGGCCGTCGCCGGCGCCGTCCGCTCCAGCGACGGGCTCGTCTTCGCCGGCGGCACGATCTTCAAGCGCCTCCACCCGAGCACGGGCCGGACCCCGCTGGCGCTGCTGGCCAACGCCGTCGCCCTCGCGGTGGCGGCCCGCGGCGCGCGCAAGCCGGTGGCGCTCCTCGGCGTCGGCGCCGGGGACCTGCGGGGGAGGCCGGCCCGCTCGCTGGCCCGGCGGCTCGTCGGCCTGTCCCAACTGGTCGTCCTGCGCGACGCCGAGTCCGCCGCGGTGCTGGCGGGCGCCGGGGTGGCGCCCCCGTTCCGCGTGGGCGCCGACCCGGTGTGGACCGTGGTGGGCGACACGGCCCGGCGCCGGCGCGACGAGGTCGTGGTGGTGGCGCTCAGCCACCTGGCCGCCGGCGCCGGCGCGGCGCTGGCCGACGGCCTGGCGCCGCTGGCGGAGGCCGGCCTGGAGGTCCACCTCCAGCCCTGGCAGGGCGGCCGCTCCGATCATGACGGGGACCTGGCGCGCGACCTGGCCTGCCGTCTCGGCGGGACGGTGCGCGTCATCGACCCGCCGGCCTCGGTGGGCGAGGCGTGCGAGACGTTCGCCCGGGCCAAGGTCGTGGTGGGCCTGCGCTTCCACTCCCTCGTGGCCGCCGCCTCATCCGGCACCCCCTTCGTGGCGGTGGCCCATGAGCCCAAGCTGGAGGCGGCGGCCCGCCGGTTCGGCCAGCCGGCAGTGCAGGACGGCGCCGGCTTGGCTGGGCTTCCCGCCGCCGTGGCCGACGCCGTGGCCGGGCCGCCGCCGAGCGCGGCCGTGGCCCACGGTGAGGCGGCGGCGGCCGAGGAGGGGTTCCGCCTGCTGCGGCTCGTCCTGAGCGGCGGACAGGGCGACGACCTCGACACCATGACCGGGCTGCCCCTGGTCCCCGAGGCGTGGCGTCCGTGACCGCCACCCTCGAGGCGCCCGGGACCGCCGCCGGCATCGAGCCCGGCGCCGGCCCCGTTGACCCGGGCCGGCCGCGGCCGGGCCCGCGGCTCCTGGGCGAGCAGGCCGCCGCCGCCGCCGGCCAGCTGGCCTCGGGCGCCGGCAACCTGGTGTTCGCCGCGCTGGCGGCACGGTTGCTGGACCCGGCCGGCTTCGCCCAGCTGGCGACCTTCCTCGCCCTCTACCTGGGCGTGCACCTCCCGGCCGTGGCCCTGTCGGCCGCCGGCGCGGTGGCGCCGGGGCGGAGCCAGGTCGCGGTGGAGCGCCGGCTGGGCCTCACCGCAGCCGTGGGCCTGGCTGTGTGCGCCGGCCCGGCCAGCCGCCTGCTCGGCGTCAGCCGCGTCGCGGTGCTGCTGCTCGGGCTGGCCGCGCTGGTCGCGCCCAGGCTGGCCGGCGAGCGGGGCCGGCGCTATGCCGCCGGCGACGTCCGGGGGGTGGCGACGAGCCTGCTGGCCGAGCCGGCGCTCCGGGTCGCCGTCGGCCTGCCGCTGGTGTGGGCGGCCGGAGCAGCGGGGGGCGCGGCCGGCGTCGTGGCCGGTGGGTGGGTGGCGGCGCTCGTGCTGGTCCGGCGGCCGGCGCCGGCGAAGTCGGGTCCGGTCGGGCCCACCGACGACCCCCGCTACGCCCGCGCCGCGGCCGCCGCCTTCGTGCTGCTGGCGCTCGTCCAGAACCTGGACCTGGTCCTGGTCAACCGGCTCATGCCCGCCGGCGAGGCGGCGCGCTTCGCCGTGCTGTCCACGCTCGGCGGCCTGGCCGCCTTCGCCACCGCCACCGTGCCCCTGGTGCTGCTGCCCCGGGCCAGGCGGGGCGAGCCCGGCGCGGTACGGGCCGCCGTTGTGGCCACGGCCGTGCTCGGGGGCGGTGCCGCGCTCCTCGCCGCTGTGGCCCCGGCCGGCCTCTTCGCGGCCGTGTTCGGGGACCGCTACGCCCCCGTGGCCGATCTGGCTCCCCGCTACGTCCTGGCCATGGCCGCCCTCGGTCTGGCCCGGGTGCTCGTGGCCCAGCGCTGCACCGGGGGACGGCCGGCGCTGGCCGTCGGGCTGGTGGGGGCCGCAGCCTCGGTGCAGGCCGCCCTCGTCGTGGTGGCCGACGGCGCGGCGGGCGCGGCCAACGCCACCCTCGTGGCCACCATCCTCCTGGCGGTGGCGCTGGCGGTGGTCCGGCCCCACCATCTCGCCTGGCTGCGCCGTCCCGATGCACTCGTCGTCGCCGGACTGTGCCTGGCCGCCCTGGTGCTGCGGCTCGCGGTCGACCGGGGCCTCTGGGCCGACGAGGCCATCAGCGTCGACCTCGCCACCCGGTCGTTCCCGGGCATGCTCCACCAGCTCCGCACCGACGACGTCCACCCCCCGCTCCACTCGGTCATCCTGTGGCTGGTCGTCCGGGGCGCGGGCACCTCCGAGCTCGCGGTCCGGCTGCCCTCGATGCTGCTCGGCGTCGCCGTGGTGCCCGCCCTGTACGCAGCCGGGCGGGCGCTCTACGACCGCCGCACCGGCGTGGTGGCTGCCGCCCTCGGCGTCGTGTCCCCGCTGCTGGTCTGGTACTCGCAAGAGGCCCGCATGTACTCGCTGTTCATGCTGCTGGGCGTGGTGGCCCTTTGGGCCCAGGTCCAGGCCGTGCGGCGCGGCCGCCTCGCCTACTGGGGAATCTACGCCGCGGCCAGCGCGGCCCTGCTGTGGACCCACTACTTCAGCGTCCTCCTGGTCGCCGTCCAGCAGGCCGCCTTCGCCGCCAGCGTGATCGCCGCCCACCGGCGGGGAGCGGGCGCGCGGGCCCGGCGCCTGGCCGCGGGGTGGGCTGGGACCGCCGTCGCCGTCGCCGTCGCCGTCGCCCCACTCGTGCCGTTCCTGAGCGACCAGCTGGCCGGGTATGCAGACCGGCGCGTCGGGCTGTCCCCGTCGAACGCAGGAGCGGCCGCCACGTCCGCCACCGACGGGGTCTCGCTCTACACCGTGCTGGCCAACGGGGTGTGGGCCATGGCCGGCTTCCATGCCGACCGGACCATGGCCCAGATCGTGGCCCTGTGGCCCCTGGGCATGCTGCTCGCCCTCGTGGCCCTGGGCCGGCGTCGCAGCACGGCCACGTCCGTGGTGATGGCGGCCGCCGCCCTGCCTCCCGCGCTCCTCTACGTCGCGGCCCGGTCGAAGCCGGACCTGTTCGAGCTGCGCTACTTCGCGGCCACGGCACCGTTCCTCGTGCTGCTCCTGGCCCGGCTCCTCACCGTGGTGTCGCGCCGGCGGTGGGCCCTGCCGGTGGTCACCGCGTCCGTGGTCTCGCTGCTGGCGTTGGGCCTGGTGGACCAGCAGCTCAACGGCGCCAACCCCCGCACCTACGACTTCCGGGGGGCGCTGTCCGAGGTGAACCGCCGCGCCGGCGCCGGCGACACCCTGCTCTACGCGCCGTCGTTCCTCGCGCCCGTGATCGAGTACTACTCCGGCCAGCTCCGGGCCGAGCCGCTCACCGAGGCCGAGCCGCCGGAGGGCCGGGCCGTGTTCGTGATGGCGACGCTGCGCACCGCCAACCAGGCGGCGACGACGGCGCGGGTGCGCCAGGAGCTGGCCGTCCTCCAGCGCGACCGCCGCGTCGTGCGCCAGTTCGACCGGGCCAACGTCCGGGTCTGGGAGCTGCGGTGAGTAGCGACCCCCGCCTCTCGCCCGGGTCGTGGGATCCCTCGGCGCCGGCACGGGGCCACACCAGGGCCCGGCTCATGGCGTTGGTCGCCATCCCGCTGGCAGTGGTGTACCTGGGCTGGCTGCTCCGCCCCGAGCGCATCGGGAACCCGGCGCTGTACGCCGTCCTCGTGGTGGCCGAGGGCTTCAACCTGGTGCAGGCGCTGGGGTTCTGGTGGACGGCCTGGCACGACCGGGGCCGGCGCCGGGCCCCTCCGGCCCCGCCCGGCGAGGTGGCGGTCGACGTGCTGATCCCCGTGTACGACGAGGGCCTCGACGTGGTCGAGCCCACCGTGGCCGCGGCCACCCGCATGGCGGGGGCCCGCCTGCGAGTGGCGCTCCTGGACGACAAGGGCCGCAGCGAGCTGCGCGAGATGGCCTCCCGTCACGGCGCCCACTACCACCGGCGTGAGGGCTCCGAGGGGGCGAAGGCGGGGAACCTCAACGCCGCCCTGGCCCGCACCTCGGCGCCGTTCGTGGTGGTCCTCGACTGCGACCACGTGCCCGACTCCGCACTGCTGGCCGAAACGCTCGGCCACTTCGCCGACTCTCGCGTGGCTCTGGTGCAGACGCCGCAGTACTACGCCAACGCGGCCGGCGCCGGCGGCGTCGCGGCCGCGGCATGGGCCCAGCAGGCCCTGTTCTTCGGCGTCATCGCCCGGGGGAAGGACGCCCTCGGCGCCATGTTCTGCTGCGGCACCAACGTGGTGTTCCGGCGGTCCGCCCTCGACGAGGTGGGAGGGTTCCCCGAGGGCTCGCTCACCGAGGACTTCGAGCTCTCGGTCGGGCTGCACGAGGCGGGCTGGCGCAGCGTCTACGTGCCGAAGGTCCTGGCCCGCGGCCTCGGCCCCGAGGACATGGCCTCCTACGCGACGCAGCAGGACCGCTGGGCCCGCGGCTGCCTGTCGGCCGCGCCGAGGGTGCTCCGGTCGGCGCTGCCGTGGCGCGTCAAGGCGCAGTACCTGCTGTCGGCGTCGTACTTCCTGTCGGGCTGGACGTCGCTCGTCTACATGGCCCTGCCCGTCGTCCGCATCTTCACCGGCGCCCAGCCCCTGGCCCGGACGTCGGCCGACCAGTTCCTCTTCCACTTCGCCCCGTACTTCGGCGTGGCCCTGCTCTCGGTGGCGGTGGCGGGGGCCGGCGCCTACACGTTCTCGGCGTTCTCCCTCGGGTTCGCGTCGTTCCACATCCACGTGCGGGCCTCGGTGCGCAGCCTCCTGCGCCGGCGCGGGCGCTTCGTGGTGACCCCGAAGGGCGGCGCGCAGGGCGTGCAGCTACGCCCGGTGATGCCGGCGCTGGTGGCCATGGCCGTCCTGGCCGTGGCCGCCGTCTGGGGCCTGGCCCGGGAGACGTCGCCCTCCATGCTCAACAACGTGGCGTTCGCCGCGCTCCACCTCTGCGTGCTGGGGGCCGGCGTCCGCCCGGCCCTCCTGCCCGACGCCCCGGCCGAGGCGGCACCGAGCGGGGCCGCCCGTCACCAGGAGGCGCGCTGGGCCAATCCGGCGGCGTAGTCGGGCCACCAGGTCCCGGCCGGCGGGCCGCCCCTGCAGGTGCCGTCGGACTCGCCGGGGCGCTTCACCCACAGCAGGGCGTCGAGGCCGGCGACGCCGGTCGACGTGGTGGGGCGCTCGCCGAGCGCCCGGTCGGGCGGGTTGCACCAGCCCTCCGCTCCGCTGTAGGGGCCGAGGCCATTGCGGCTGGTGTCGATCACGAACGCCTTCCCGCCCAGCCTCTGGGACAGGGCCTGGGCGTAGGTGATCTCGCCCGCCGTTCGCATGAAGTTCGACACGTTGAGCGAGAAGCCCCGGGCGCCGGCCACGCCGGCGGCCTGGAGCCGGCCGGCCATCGTGTCGGCGGGCACCCAGGCCGAGTGGCCGGCGTCGAGGTACACGCTGGCGCCGGCGGCGGTGAGCGTCGTCACCGCGTCGGCCAGGAGCGCCAGCCTGGTCTGCTGCTGCTCGGCGGTCAGGCATGTCATTGCGGCCAGGGCGTCGGGCTCCACCACGACCGCGGCCGGGCGGCCGGCGATCCCCTTGGCCAGCTCCCGGATCCAGGCCCGGTAGCCGTCCGGCGTGCCGATCCCGCCCGCGGAGTAGGACCCGCAGTCCCGCACGGGGATGGCGTAGGTCACGAGGACGGGCACGGCGCCGGCCGCCGCGATCGTCGTCACGCGCCCGTCCACGTAGGACGCCAGCGTGGCGGTGGTGATCCAGTCGCCCACCCAGTCGGCCTGGGACTGGCCCGCGATCTTGTCGAACAGCGCGGCACGCGCCGGGTCCGACGTCCGCAGCTTCGCCGCCTCCTTGGCCGCGTTGGAGTACGGGTCGACGTACAACGAGGCGCCGGGCAGCGCCGCGCCCGAGCTCGGGGGCGGGGCGGCCGTCGTCGTGGTCGTGGTCGTCGTCGTGGTCGGGGCCGTCGTCGTGGTGGTCGTGGCGACCGGGCCCGCCGCCACCACCACACGGTCGAGGCGGAGGTTGCGGTCGCACTTGGCGGTCCGGTGGTCGTTGGCGTAGGTGACGGCCAGGCGATGCGTCCCCGCAGGCACGGAGACCGACGCCGTGTAGTCCTTCCACGTCGAGGAGCGCACCTGGGCCGACAGGATCAGGCTGGCCCCGACGTGGACCGAGATGGACGGCGCCCCGGAACAGGCGTCGCCACTGGCCCGTACCGTCAGCCGCGTGATGGCTCCGGTCGTGATGTCGGCGCCGGCGGTGCCGTTGGACCACAGCAGAAGGCCGCGGCCGCCGGAGGCGGCTGCATCCTCGTAGGCGGCACCGGCGCCGGCCGGCAGGCTCATCGATTCGGCCTCGACGGCGGTGTCGGCGGCGGCCGGCGACGCGCTGGTGGTGAGCGACGCGGCGGCGATGACCACGCCGGCCACGGAGGCCCAGGCGGCGCGACGAAGGAACACGAACGGGCGCATACCGGATACATCGGTACGCCCCGTCGCCCCCTTGAACGCCGGCAGAAGTTCTCCGCCCCGCCGACCGCTCCCGGCCCGATCCCCCGCCATCCCGGCCCCCCGACCGCCCGCGCCTGGTATCGCCGGGCGGGGGGAATGTGACAGGGGCGGGGCCCGAGCAGAAGGGTCAAACGGCCCATTCGCACCGCGGGCGCAGCTGCAGCGCCGGCACCGTCACGTCCCCTCTCGGGCCCGGCGGGCCGTGCCGAGGGCCAGCCAGGCGCCCCCGTAGTAGGTCGGGTGCCGGCCGTCGAGCTGGGCGGCCCGCTCGATCAGCGAGTCCGACGCCTCCTCGTCGCCGGCGGCGCGGGCCGCCGCCGCCGCTCCCACCAGGGCGGCCGGGTGCTCGGCGCCGTCCATCCGCCGGCCGCCGAGGTCGTAGGCGATGGCGCCACCCCTGCCGTCGGACCGGTCGAGGTGCGCCCACATCCTGGCCGCCAGCCCCGCCCCGGCGCCCCCGCACGGCTCGGACAGCCGGAAGGGCAGGCGGACCGCATCGAGGCCGTAGCGCGGCGGCTGGTCCGGGGCGTCCGGCGGGCCGATGGGCCGGAGCGCGCCGTCCTCGCCGACGCTGGCCCAGTCGGACGGGAGGCGCCCGCCGCCGAGAAGGCCTTCCACCAGGCGGTAGGAGCTGTCGCGGAGCTCGGCCCAGCGGCCGTCCCCGGTGGCCTCCAGGAGGTCGGCGAAGGCGCACGGGGCGAAGTAGCTGGGGTTGGCGATGCGCCGCTCCACGGCCCAGGGCCCGGCCACCAGCACCAGGTGGTCCCCCGCCCGGAGGGTCTCGTGCTCCAGCACGGCCGCGGCCAGCCGGGCACCAGCGGCGGTCAGGTCCGGCGCACCGAAGCGGCTCCCGGCGAGGACGAGGGCGCGCGCCGCGTCGACGTCGGCATCGGACGCCGGGCTCGCGTCGACCACCCGCCCGCCGCTCCAGTGCCACGACAGCAGGCCGTCCGGTCGCAGGAGGTGCGCACCGGTCCACGACCAGATGCGCTCGAACCGCTCCCTGTCGCCGGCGGCGACGGCCAGCAGCATGCCGTAGGCCTGGCCCTCGCTCACCGTGTCGCCACCCTGGTCGCGGCGCACGACCCGCCCGTCGTCGTCGAGGTACCGGTCGAAGAAGTCGCCGACC
>JBQTJJ010000029.1:0-44679 GCA_052387235.1 Actinomycetota bacterium | reverse complement strand
GGCCCTCGACGACGAACCCGAAGTCGGCCCGGAGGTCCCCCGTGCCCTTCCAGCGGGACGTCACCAGCACGGCCCCGGCCAGGCCGGTCCACTGGCCCACCAGGCTCACCAGGGTGAGGCCGAGGGTCACCTCGTCCTGGCCGGTGACGGTGACGTAGACGCTGCCGAAGAGCAGCGACAGGAAGAAGGCCACGCCGAAGCCCACGGCGGCGTCGCCCAGGCCCCAGCGGGGCGGCGGGCCGGTGGCCGGGTCCGGCGCCGACGGCGGCCGGCCCACCACCGGCTGGTCGGTCACCGGCGGGCCATCCCCGCCGGTGGGCGCGCCGGTGCACGCTGGGCGGCGCGGCCTCCCGGGCCGGTCACCGCGACCGCTCCGGCGGCGCTCGGAGGAGGGAGCACGGCCGCCAGCCTACGGGCCCGCCGGCACCCGGCCGCCGCGGCCCGCCGCGCCGGCCTCGCTCAGGAGGCGATGGATGGGCGGATCGGGATGATGGGCGTGCGGCGGTCGTCGCAGGCCCATCCCACCGGCACCTTGAGGGCATCGGAGTGGGTGGCGCACAGGCCCCACGCCGCGGTGGCGTCGGGCTCCTCGCCCGGGCTGTCGAGCCACACCGTCCGGCTGGCGTAGTGGTAGGTCATGGTGGCCGTCGCCGGCGCCGGGCACCCCGGCCGGGCGCAGTGGCGGATGTCCATGGGGACGAAGGTAGCGAACGCCGGCCGGCCGGCGGGGGATGCCCGCCGTGCCTGCGTGCCCCGGTGTAGGCCCGGCCGGCGCCTAGCATTGTCGTCATGAGCCGCCAACCCGGGGACCTCCGCCCAGGTCGACCCGACCGCCCGCTCGCGCCGGGCGGGCCCAGCCAGGAGCCCACGTTCCGGTGGGCGATGATCGCCCTGTTCGCCCTGGTGGTGGCCGTGCTCGTCCTGCCTCCCCTGCTGGGCAGCCCGTCCCGCACCGAGATGAGCTACGGCGAGCTGCTGCGCAAGGTGGACGAGGGCAAGGTGGGCGAAGCCGCCGTCAACAACGACACCGGCCGCGTCACGGGCGAGCTCACCGACGGCACCCGCTTCACCGTGGACGGCCCGCGTCCCCTCCCCGACGCCGACGCCGCCACCCTGCGGGGCAAGGTGCCGAAGCTCAACTTCGACAACTCCCAGCCCAACTTCTTCACGTCGCTGCTGCCCCTGCTGCTGCCGGTGGCGCTGCTGATCGGCTTCTTCGTCTGGATGAACCGCCGGGCCCAGGGCCAGATGTCGGGGATCATGTCGATCGGCCGGTCGAAGGCGAAGGTGTACACGACCGAACGGCCCAAGACCACGTTCGCCGACGTGGCCGGCTACGAGGGCGTCAAGCAGGAGATCCGCGAGGTCGTCGACTTCCTGAAGTCCAAGGAGCGCTTCAAGGAGATCGGCGCCCGCATCCCCAAGGGCGTGCTGCTGGTGGGCCCGCCCGGCACCGGCAAGACGCTGCTGGCCCGGGCCGTGGCCGGCGAGGCCGGGGTGCCCTTCCTGTCCGTCACCGGGTCGGACTTCATGGAGATGTTCGTCGGTGTCGGTGCGTCGCGGGTGCGGGACCTGTTCCAGACGGCCCGCAAGCAGGCGCCGGCCATCATCTTCGTGGACGAGGTCGACTCGATCGGACGCAAGCGGGGCGCCGGCCTGGGCGGCGGCCACGACGAGCGGGAGCAGACCCTCAACCAGATGCTCTCGGAGATGGACGGCTTCGAGACCACCGAGGGCATCGTGATGATGGCGGCCACCAATCGCCCCGACATCCTCGACCCCGCCCTGCTCCGGCCGGGCCGCTTCGACCGCCAGATCGTGGTGCCCCTCCCCGACCTGGAGGAGCGCCTGCCCATCCTGCGGGTCCACTGCAAGGACAAGCGCATCGCCGCCGACGTCGACCTGAGCGTGGTGGCCCGCGGCACCCCGGGCATGAGCGGCGCCGACCTGGCCAACCTGGTCAACGAGGCCGCCCTGCACGCCGTGCGCCGCGATGCCGACGCCGTGCACATGGAGGACTTCGAGGCCGCCCGCGACCGCGTGATCATGGGCCAGCGCCGCGAGTCGCTGGCCCTCTCCGACGAGGAGAAGGAGCGCGTCGCCTACCACGAGGGCGGCCACGCCGTGCTGGCCTACGTGCTCGACCACGCCGACCCGGTGCACAAGGTGACGATCCTGCCCACCGGCATGGCCCTCGGCGTCACCCAGCAGCTCCCCATGGAGGAGCGCCACATCTACCCCCGCAACTACATCGAGGACACCCTCGCCGTGCGCATGGGCGGCCGGGTGGCGGAGATGCTGGTGTACGGCGACCTCTCCACCGGCGCCAACAACGACCTGGTGGGCAACACCGAACTGGCCCGCAAGATGGTCCGCGAGTGGGGCATGAGCGACCGGGTGGGTCCCATGGCGTGGGGGTCCCAGGGGATGGTGTTCCTGGGCGAGGACCTCATGCACACGCGCGACTACAGCGACGAGACGTCGCGGGTGATCGACGAGGAGGTGGAGCGCATCCTGCGGGGCCAGGAGGAGCGGGCCACCACCTTCCTCTCACGGCACCGCAAGGGCCTGGACGCGGTGGCCGCGGCCCTGCTGGAGAACGAGACCATCGACGGGGCCGAGGTGAAGCGGCTCGTCGACCAGGAGGCCGGCGTCGAGGTGCACGCCTACCCCGAGGGCGAGACCGTCCCCCGCTTCGCCGACCCGGTGCCCGATGCCGGCCCCGGCCCGGAGGCCACGCCGGCCCGGAGCCGGGCCGGCGGCGGGCGCGTGGTCGACGACGACGACGACCGCGACAGCACCCAGGTGCTGGAGCGGGAGCGGTAGCCCTCCCCGATCAGGGCCGGCGGCGGCCGGCGGCCACGCCCACCCGGTAGCCGATCCACCCGCTCACGGCCGCCACCGCCACCACCTGGAGCAGGCGGAACAGGGCCCAGGCCGCGGCCAGCACCTGGGACAGCACCACGAAGGCGACCAGCACAGCCACGCCGGCGGCCACCAGGCCGGCGCCGCCTCCGCCCAGGCGCGGGAGGCGCACCCCGAGCCGGCCGGCGGAGACCCCCGCCGGTCCGGGGACGGCCGGGCCGGTGCCGGGGACGGCCGGGCCGGTGCCGAGCACCCGGCAGATCTCGCACGAGCCGGGGGCCAGGCCGTGCGGGCAGGTCATGGCCGCCCAGCCCTGGTGACGGAGCTGTCAGGCGTCGCGGCCGAGGCCGGGCTCGGGGCTGGCGCCGGGCGAGCGGGCCTCGGCCAGGGCGGCCCACAGGTCGGTGGCGGTGACGAAGCCCACGAACGAGGCCCGGACCACGCCGTCGGCGTCGGCCATGACGGTGGTGGGCACCACCTCGACCGAGTAGCGGTCGTGGATGTCCTTGCGGTCCTGCCAGGACACGTCCTGGAAGCCCACCTCGGGGCTGGCCAGGACCCTGGCCTTCTCGGTGGCGTCGCGGCACGACTCGCACGTGGCCGAGGTGAACACGACCACCAGCCACGGCTTGCCGGCGTGGTCGAAGTCGGCCCGGTCGAGCTGGGCCGGGGGCTCCCAGCGGGGCTGGGTGGGAGGAGCGGGCCGGCGGCGCTGGAGGAGGCGCGACGCGACCACCGCCACCACCACCAGCACGGCTGCGATCGCCAGTCGTTCCACGGCGCCGTCAGCGGAGCGGGATGCCCATGGCCGACCACACCGCCGCCGGCGCCGACTGGTACAGGGCCCGCTCGGCCACCAGCGGCCCGGAGGCGGTGACCACCATCGGCAGCGGCTCGTGCACGCCGTGGTCCCGCAGGCGGACGGCCTGGCGCTTCCCGGCCGCGAGGGACAGGTCCTGGAGCCCGTCGAGGGGCCTCTCCGTGCCCTCGATGAGCCCCGCCACCGAGAAGGTCACCTTCGACTCCCCCGGGTTGGACAGGTGCAGCCACATGTCCAGCGTCGCGCTGGTGGCGCCGGCGGGGAAGAGCCACCGTGTGGCGGCCCGCCGGGACCCCAGGGTGTCGGAGCGGCCGGTGGCGGGCCAGGGCGGGGCGAACTCGTGGGCCCGCGCCACCACCACCCGCACCCCGTCGAGCGACCGCACGGTGGTCGAGTGCCCCACGCCCCGGGGCACCCCCACCTCCTCGTTCAGCACCACGTCGACCCGGCTGCGGGCCGGGACGCTGCGCTCGAAGTCCTCGGCCACGCCCTCGTCGAGGATGGTGGAGAACAGCACGGTGGCCTCGGCGTCGCCCGGGTTGAACACGGCGTAGTGCTCGTCCACCCCGTCGGCCAGCAGGCCGCTCGGGAAGTGCCACTCCGCCCCGAGCGAGGGGGCGCCGAGGGACACCGACGTGCCCGCCTTGCCGGCGACGGTGCGGGTCTGGGTCTGGGCCGCCACCACCCGGCCGGTGCGCACCACCACCGAGGTCGAGATGGCGTTGCGCCGGCGCACGTGCTCGCCGACGTCGCGCACGACCAGGGTGCGGCCCGGGACCACGATGGGCCGGAAGGCCGACGGTGAGGCCCGGCCCTGGTCGGTGCTGAACGAAAGGTCGACGATGGCATCCTCGGGGAAGGGGTTGTAGAGCGACAGCTTGAGGCTGGCGTCCTTGGCCGTCACCCCGTCGGCGAAGTACCACCGGTCCGAGGCGCGCGACGAGCAGGGCGTGGCGTCCGACTCCGAGGGGCCGGCCACCACCAGCTCGGCCGCCACCTGGCCGGCGTCGAGGTTCACAAGGGCCGCCGCGAACGGCGCCGAGTCCACCACCTCGCTCAGGCTGACCGCCGTCACCGACCTGGCCGCCACCGCCAGCGGGACGCGGCGGGACTCCCCCGTGACCGGCACCACCAGGATCGAGCCGGTGGCCGGCTCCCCGGTGGGGTTGGCCACGGTGACCACGCCCTGGGCCGGGCCGTCGACGGGGGCGATGGCCCCGACGCAGTACCACGACGACGACAGGGCGCCGGCCGGCGCCGCCGACGGCATCACGGCCCGGTCGGCGGCGGCGGTGGGGAGGGCCTGGCGGGGACGGGCGGCGCGGTCGGCCACCCCGCCCGCGAAGAGCACGGCCGCCACCGCCACGAGGATCGGGCTGCGGCGCGGGCTCACGCCGCCGCCTCCCGGCGCCGGCGCCGGCGTGCGGCCACCAGCCCGCGGATCACCAGTGCCCACAGCAGGAGCTGGGCCGCCACCATGGCGTAGCGGACGGGCGAGGTCCGGTAGCGCAGGGTGGCGCCGCCGGCCGCCGGCGCGGTGAAGGCGTTGGCCCAGCCGAAGGCCTCGGTGCGGGGGGCTCCGCGCCCTGCGACCTGCAGCCTCCACCGGGGCGACGACGCCTCCGACAGCAGCACCCGGTCCCCCTCGGCCAGCGGGCCCGAGAAGCGGGTGGGCCCGGCCTGGTCGGCCAGCACCGGTTTCGAGCCGGACAGGTCGACGTGCTGGAGGCCGGCCAGGCCGCCCCGGCCGGCGTCGAGGTCGACGCCGGCCGCCAGCGCGGCACGGGCCGGCGCCCACGCCGCGTTCTCGTACACGAGCACGGCGTCGTCACCCTGCAGCTTCTTCAGGTCGATCTGGGCGTCGAGGGCGGCGGGGACGTCGGGCGGGGGCGGGCGGTGCGGCGCGCTGACCCTGGACGGGGCGGAGGAGGAGGGCACCACCACGTAGCGGATGGCGGCCGGCGCCAGCAGGTGGCCCAGGGCGGTGGTGCCGCTGCGCCGGGCCACCTGGAGGGCGTCGGCCAGGTAGCCGGCGTCCCGGGGGTTGGCGCCGGGCCACAGGCCGGTGGCGTCGGGCGAGCCGTTTCGGGACGTGGCGTAGGCCAGGCCCTCGTCCAGGCGCCAACCCGTGAGCGGCAGCACGTCGGGGTCGCCGAGCCACAGGACCCGGAAGCCACCCTTGTCCTGCTGCTCGGACATCCACGAGAGGAGCCCGGCCAGGTCCTGGCGGGGGAGGTTCCACCGCCCGCCCAGGGCCGTCCCCGCCACCGGCAGGGCGCCCAGGACGGCCACCGCGAGGGTGGCGCTTGGGGCCAGCTGGCGCCACCCGAAGCGGTAGCTGGGGACGTCGACCTCGGAGGCCACGACGGCGAGGGCGGCGGCCAGGGCCAGGGCGGCGGCGGCCGGCGCCAGCAGCACCTCGGGCGCCGGCGCCCCCACCTGGAGCCATCCCCGGCCGGCGGCCCAGGCCACGCCCCAGCAGGTGAGGGCCAAAGCCCACATGCGGGCCGCCCACGCCAGGCGGGGGCCCCGCCCCACCAGCAGCGGCACGGCCGCGGCGAGGAGGAAGACCCACCCCACGGGCGGCCCCCCGAGGCGGCCGGTCTGGAAGCGCAGCAGGTCGCCCACGCCGAGGGCACGGGCCGGCGACGCCCCCACCCCGGGCACGGCCGACAGCTGGCTCCCGGGCAGCACGAAGTCCAGCGACCAGGGCAGGAGCAGGACGGCCGCCACCGCCGCCGCGCCGAGCGACACCAGCAGGGCCCGGGCCGACGCCCCCGCCCCGCCCACCAGCAGGGCGCCGGCCAGGAGGCCCACACCCATGAGGACCAGCATCACCAGGACGGATGGGGCCAGGGCGGCCGCCAACGCCAGCACCAGCCCCAGGGGCAGCAGCGCGGCCCGGGCCGGGCGGTCCCCGCCCTCGGCCCCGAACGGCGCCAGCCCCGTGCTCCGGAGGAGCGACCGCAGGGCCCACGGCGCCAGGCCGTAGGCGAGGATGCCGGCCAGCCTGCCCTGGGAGATGGCGTTGTAGGGAACGGGGATGGCGACGTACACCACCAGCGCGGCCAGGCCGGCCCGGTGCGATCCCAGGGGCCGGGCCAGGCGGTAGGCGCCCACGGCGCCGAGCGGGAGGGCCCCGAGCACGACGATGGTGCGCAGGAGCCCCGTGGCGCCGCCCAGGGCCACGCCGGCCAGTCCGAGGAGCCCGAAGGCGGTGGGAGCCGGGGCCTCGGACCCGAGCCCGGCCTGGTTCCAGCCACTGAGGAACGAGCGCAGGAACGACCAGGCGCTCGGGAACGGGGCCAGCTCGTGGATGGCGGGGATGCCGCCGGTGATCAGGTGGCGGCTGCCCACCAGGAGCACGAGGGCCACGCCCGCCCACACCGCCACCGACACCACGATCGTCCGGTCGGCCTCGTCGCCCTCCGCAACCGCCAGCTGGCGGGCCCGGGCGCCCCGGGTGCGCCGGCGCACGCGCTCGCTGGCCAGCTGGCCCCGCAGGAACCCGCTGAAGCGGGCGCTGCCCCGGACCTGGAGCCTGCGGACCTCGGCGTCGGGGATGCGGCGGGTCCGGCGCACCTGGCGGCGGGCGGCCCGCAGCTCCGAGGCCCGGCGCAGGTTCCACGACCAGGCGGCGGCGGTGTCGCGGGCGGTGGCGGTGTGCCCGCTCAGGAGGCCGAACACGATCTCGGCCAGGGCCAGGAGGGCGACCTGGGGGAGCACCCGCACCAGGTGCCAGGTGCTGTAGCCCTTCAGGACGGCCCGGAGGCGGTGGCGCAGCTGGAAGGCGCGGGCCCGGGCGGTGAGGTCCGGGGTGGCGGAGGCGCCGGCTGGCGCCAGGAACGAGGCGTCGGCCGGGACCCGGCGGCCGGCCGACATGGCCTCGAGATGGCGCACCCGGGCGTTCGGCGCCACCACCACCCGGGCCCCCGCGACCTGGGCCCGCCAGGACAGGTCGAGGTCCTCGCCGTAGAGGTGCATCACGGGGTCGAAGCCGCCCAGGCTCTCGAACAGGTCGGCCCGGGCCAGGGTGCACCCGCCGGGGGCCACGAAGACGTCCCGCACCGAGTCGTGCTGCTCCTGGTCCAGCTCGCCCCGGTCCACCAGCGGGTGGGGAGCCCCGCTCTTGTCGATGCCCATGCCGACCTGGAGCAGGCGGCGGGGGTCGTCCCACGCCACCAGCTTGGGCGCCACCAGGCCGGCGTTGGAGCGGAACGCCTCCTCCACCATGATGCGCACCGCGTCGGGCTCGGGGGCCACGTCGTCGTGGCAGAGCAGGAAGTGCGACGCCCCCTCCACCAGGGCCAGGGCCTCGTTGGTGGCGGCGGCGTAGCCGTTGTTCTCCGGCAGGCACCGCACGTAGGCGCCGGGGAGGACGGAGGCCACCCGGGGGGTGGGGTCGACGGTGCTGCCGGCGTCGATGACGAGGACGGAGAGGTTCGGGTAGTCCTGGTCGCCCAGGGCCTCGAGCGCATCCTCCAGCCATGGCCCCGGATTGCAGGTGACCACCACGGCGACGACGGGCGGCGCCTGCAACTCGGAATCCATCTCGGGCCGAGGCTACTCGGGAGGGCTCCCGACTCCAGGCCGGGGCGGGCGCCGGCGGGAGCGGGCCGGCGCCGGCGGCCGGGCCCCAAAGGCTACGCACCGGACGTTTCCCGGCAAGGGGCCCGCACCCGCCCCCGCGCCGCCCCTTCCTATGCTGGGAGGGTGGAGCACGACGACCTGCCCCGGTCGCTCAGGGACGCGGCCTACATCGCCGTCGGGTTCGGCGTCATCGGCTTCCAGCGGGCCCAGGTGGCCCGTCGCGAGCTGGCCCGCCAGCTGCCCGACCTGGCCGAGCACCTCCCGGCCGGCGTGCGCGAGGCCCTCGAGGTCGTCGGCGCCGCCCTCCGGGGCCCCCCGCCTCCCCGCGCCGGCGCCTGAGCTCAGGCCCGGTCGGCGGGGACGATGTGGCGGGGGATGCCGGCGGCGGTGAAGGCCTCGTCCAGCACGCCGGCGAGGGTGGTGTCGAGGGGCACCTCGGGACGCCAGCCGGTGGCGGCCCGCAGGCGGGCCGGGTCGCCCTCGAGCACCGGCACGTCCACCGGGCGGAACAGGTCCGGGTTCGTCACCAGGTCGAGGTCGGTACCGCACAGGCGGAGCAGGCGGCGCACCACGTCCTCCATGACCACGGCCCGCCCGGAGCACACGTTGTAGACCTCGCCCGGGGTCCCCCCGAGCGCCAGCAGCCGGTAGGCCCGCACCACGTCCCGCACGTCGAGCAGGTCGCGGGCGGCCGACAGGTTCCCGACCGAGAGGACGCCCGTGCCGTCACGCACGGCCTCGGCGATGCGGCGGGCGAAGGCGGGGACGGCGAAGGTGGTGGACTGGCCGGCGCCGGTGTGGTTGAACGGCCGGGCCCGGACCACGGCCAGGCCCCAGCCCAGCGCGGCCTGCAGGGCCACCAGCTCGGCCGCCGCCTTGCTGGCGGCGTAGGGCGACACGGGCCGCAGCGGCTCGTCCTCCCCCACCGGCAGCTGCGAGGGGCGCACCGCGCCGTACACCTCGGCCGAGCTGACCACCAGCACCCGGGGCGGCGCCGCCAGCCCCCGGGCCGCCTCCATGACGTGCAGCGTCCCGGCCCCGTTGACCCGGAAGTACTCGGCCGGCTCGTCCCACGACCGGCCCACGTGGGCCAGGCCGGCCAGGTGGTAGACGACCTGGGGCCGGACCTCGTCCATCACGGCCGCCACCGCGCCGGCGTCGGTGACGTCGACCTCGGCGCCCACCGCCACCACCTCGTCGCCGGCGGCCACCAGGTGGTCGCGCAGCCACGGCCCCACGAAGCCGGACCCGCCCGTCACCAGCGCCCGCATCCCGGTCACGGGGCCACCGACCGGTACACGTCGGCGTGGGCCCGGCCGCTGGCCTCCCACGTGTGGCGGGCCGCCACCGCGAAGCCGCGCTGGCGGCGGGCCTCCAGGCCGGCGTCGCCCCGGACCAGCATGTCCAGCACGCCGGCCAGCCCGTCGGCGTCGCCGGGGCCCACCAGCATGGCGGCGCCGGCCGCCATCTCCTCCATGGCCGAGCCGGTGGTGGTGACGAGGGGGGCGCCGCAGGCCAGGGCCTCCAGCGCCGGCAGCCCGAACCCCTCCTCCAGGGAGGGATAGGCCACGGCCGCGGCCTGGCGCAGCAGGGCCGGCACGGTGTCGTCGGGCACGTACCCCGTGCGCACGATGCGCGAGCGGTGGGTGGCGGCGGCCACCGCCTCGCGCACCGGGCCGCCGCCCCAGCCCTCGACGCCGGCCAGCACCAGCGACAGCTCGGGGTGGCCCGGGGCCATGCGGTCGAAGGCCCGGACCAGGGTGGCGACGTCCTTGCGGGGCTCGATGGTCCCCACGAAGGCCACGAACGGCCTCCGGACCCCGAGGGCGGCCAGGGCGGCGTCGTCGTCGGGACCAGCAGGGTCGGGTGTGGCGCGGAAGCGGCCGTGGTCGACGCCGTGGGGGATGACGCTGACCGGGCAGTGGGCCGGGCACAGGTCGGCCAGGCGCTCGGCCGTGGCCCGGCTCACGCACACCAGGGCCTCGGCGTGGCGGGCCGCCACCCGGATGGCCCGCCTGAACAGCGCCACCTTGCCCCGCTCGTGCCACTCGGGATGGTCGAAGAAGGTCAGGTCGTGGATGGTGACGACCCGGGGCAGGGTGGCCGACTCCGGCATCGTGTAGTGGGGCGAGTGGTGGACCGTGACCGCCAGCTCCCGCAGCAGGCGGGGCAGGCGGGCCTGCTCCCACGCCAGGCGCAGGGGCCGGGACCTCGGCGCCGAGGCCACCACGGTGGCGCCGGGCGACAGCGCCTCCCACCGGGGCCCGTCGCCCGACCGGGCCACGAAGGTGAGGGCCACGTCGTCCCGGCGGGACAGGGCGGCGGCCAGGTCGATGGTGTAGCGGCCGGCGCCCGACGGGTTGGCGGGAACGGCGCTGACGTCGAGGGCGACGGGCAGCGCCCGCGACCCCGGCTCGGACCCGGGAACGGCCCCGCTCACGCCACCCGCCTCCACGTCTCCACGTGGCGCCCGGCCGCCGCCTTCCACGTCAGCTCGCCGGCCCGCAGCCGCCCGGCCGCCTCCAGCTCGGCCCGCCGGGCCTCGTCGCCGGCCGCCGTCACCAGGCCGGCCGCGATGGCGTCCACGTCGCGGGGGTCGACCTCGAGGGCGGCGCCGGCCGTGCTGGGCACGGGGCTGGCCACCACCGGCACGCCGGCGGCCATGGCCTCCACCGCCGGCAGCCCGTACCCCTCGAACAGCGGCACGTAGGCGACGCACCGGGCGCCGGCGTACAGGCCCGACAGCACGGCGTCGCTCACCGGGCCCGCCACCGTGACGCCGGGGACCTGCCGCAGCGGCTCGGGGTCGACGCCCCACCCGGCCGGCCCCACCAGCACCAGGGGCCAGGGCTCGGGCAGCGACGCCCGGGCCCGCCGGTACGCCTCCACCAGCCGGCCCACGTTCTTTCGGGGCTCCAGCGTGCCCACGCTGAGCAGGTAGGGCCCGGCCAGGCCCAGGCCGGCGAGGAAAGCGCCCGCACCGAGCACGTCGGGCGCCGGCAGGTGGTCGCAGCCGTACATCGGGTCGAGGACCTCGACCTGGCCGGCGCCGGCGCCGGCGGCCCGCACCGCCTCGGCCGTCTCCTCCGAGGGGACGACGATGGCGGCGGCGTGGCGCACGGCCCGGGCCAGGGCCCGGTCGTGCCAGCGCCGGCCCCGGGCCGGGAAGGCGTCGGGCAGGAGGCGCCAGGCCACGTCGTGCACGGCCACCGTGACCGGCGTGGACGCCGACGGGGGCGCGGCCAGCGAGGGGGCGTGCACCACGTCGAACCGGCGCCCGGCCACCCCGGCCAGGCCCCGGCCCCACGCCAGGGTGAGGGCCCGGCCCGGCAGGGGCGACGCCACCACCGGCAGCCCCAGGGCGGCCACCGGGTCGGGGCCGCCCGGCGCCCGGCCGGCCAGCAGGGACACGGCCGGGTCGCCCAGGTCGCCCGGGCCGCCCGGCGCCCGGCCGGCCGGCAGGGACACGGCCGGGTCGGGGCCGCCGGGCGCCCGGCCGTCCGCGGCCGGCAGGGACACGGCCGGGTCGGGGCCGCCGGGCGCCCGGCCGTCCGCGAGGGACACGGCCGGGTCGCCGGCCAGGCCGCCCACCAGCCCCCGCAGGTACGTGCCGATGCCGCCGGGCGCGGGCCGGCGCAGCTGCTCGGCCACCATGAGGACGTGCACCCTCAGCCCACCTCCACGGCCTGGCGGTAAAGGCCGGCCAGGCCGGCGGCGCAGTCCTGCCACGAGAACCGGGTGACGTGCTCCCGGCCCCGGGCCACCAGGCCGGCCCGCACCTCGGCGTCGCCCAGCACCAGGGCCAGTGCCTCGGCCAGGGCGTCGGCGTCGCCGGCCGGCACCAGGCAGGCGGCGTCGCCCAGCACCTCGGGCAGGGCCCCGGCCCGGGTGGCCACCACCGCCACGCCGGCCGCCATGGCCTCGAGGGGCGGCAGCCCGAACCCCTCGTACAGCGACGGGAAGGCCAGCACGGCCGCCCCCCGCAGCAGGGCCGCGGCCTGCGCCGGCTCGACCCAGCCCAGCCGCACCACCCGGTCGGCGTGGGCGGCCCGGGCCACGGCGGCGGCGAGGGCCTCCACCCCCCAGCCGTCGGGCCCGGCGATCACCAGGCGCAGGCCGGGGTCGGCGCCGGCCACGGCGTCGAAGGCGGCCACCAGGCCGGGCAGGTCCTTCCTCGGCTCCACCGTCCCCAGGGCCAGGACGTAGCGGCCGCCCACGGGGGACGGGCCGGCGCCGGCCGCCGGCGCCGGCACGCCGTGGTGGACGGGGTGGACGCGGGCCGGGTCGGCGCCCAGCAGCTCCACCACCTCGGCCGCCACGAAGGCCGACGGCGTGTGCACGTGGGCCCCCCCGTCGAGGGCCCGGCGCACCAGGGCGGGGAACAGGCGGGTGGCGGGCCGGGCCAGCTGCGGGAAGCGCACCGGCGTGAGGTCGTGGACGGTGACGATCCGGCGCGCGTGCCGCGACGGCGGGACGCAGAAGTTGGTGCCGTGGACGACGTCGACCGGCCCCGTCCACCACTCGGCCGGCGGGTGGTCGGCCCGGGCCCACGCCCGCAGCAGGGCGCCGGCCGCCATGGGCCGGGTCAGGGCCCGCACCCCCGCGGGCAGGGCGGCCGGGAGGGCGGTGCGGCCCCGCAGCGACAGGGCGTAGGCCGACAGGTCGAGCCCGGGATCGGCCGCCAGCGCGCCGAGGGCGCCGGCCACGAAGGCGCCGACACCGGTGGGCTGGCCGAGCAGCGGGGTGGCGTCGACGGCGACCCGCAGGGCGTTCACCGGCCGGAGCCTACGGCGCCGGCTGCGATCGCTAGCGTGAGGCCGTGGCCCCGGAGCACCGCGTCGAGGGCCGGCCGGCGTTCCGGGAAGCCCTACGTCCGCCTGGCGGACGTCAGCCTTCCCGGAACCCGAGCGGCGGGCGGGCCGGGCGGTGGTGACGCGGCCCCGGCCGGCGGTGGCGGCCCTGGCCGGCGGGGTGGGCGCGGCCCGCATGCTGCGGGGCCTGGCCGGCGTGGTGGCGCCGGCGTCCATCACGGCGGTGGTGAACACGGCCGACGACGTGGTGCTGCACGGCCTGCACGTCAGCCCCGACCTGGACACGGTCGTCTACACCCTGGGCGGGGGCAACGACGACGAGCGGGGCTGGGGCCTGGCCGGCGAGACCTGGGCCGCCATGGAGGCGCTGGACCGCTACGCCGGCCAGACCTGGTTCCGCCTGGGCGACCGCGACCTGGCCACCCACCTGTACCGGACCCAGCGGCTGGCCGAGCAGGCCACCCTCACCGAGGTGACGGCCGAGATCGCCAGGGCCTGGGGGGTGGAGGTGGCGGTGGTCCCCATGACCGAGGAGCGGGTGGAGACGCGGCTCACGGTGGCGGGACCGGGACCGGGCACGTCGGAGGAGATCGGGTTCCAGGAGTGGTTCGTGGGGCGGCGCCACGCCGTCCCGGTGGAGGCGGTGCGCTTCCAGGGCATCGGGTCGGCCGGGCCCGCCCCCGGCGTCCTCGCCGCCCTGGCCGGCGCCGAGCGGGTGGTGATCTGCCCCTCCAACCCGCTGGTGTCGATCGCGCCGGTGCTGGCGGTGGCCGGCGTCGCCGACGCGGTGCGGGCCCGCCGGGACGACGTGGTGGCGGTGAGCCCCATCGTGGCCGGCGCCGCCCTGCGGGGCCCCGCCGACCGCCTCCTCACCGAGCTGGGGCACGAGGCGTCGGTGGTGGGGGTCGCCCGCCTCTACGCCCCCCTCGCCGCCTGCCTGGTGGTCGACGAGGCCGACGCCGGCCTGGCCCCGGCGGTGGAGGCGGAGGGCATCCGCTGCGTGGTGGCGCCGGCGGTCATGCGGGGCCGGGCCGAGGCCGAGGCCCTGGCCCGCGCCGTCCTCGGGGCGTGAGCGGGCCGGCGGCCGGCGCGCTCGCCGTCATCCCGGTGACGGGCCTGCCCGAGGTGCGCCCGGGCGACGTGCTGGCCGACCTCATCGCCGCCGCGGGCGTGGTCCGGGCCGGCGACGTGGTGGTCGTCACCCAGAAGGTCGTCTCCAAGTCCGAGGGACGGCTGGTGGCGTTGGACCCGGCCGGCGGGCCGGCCGCCCACCGGGCCGTGGTGGAGCGGGAGTCCGTGCGGGTGCTGCGCCGGCGCGGCGACCTGGTGGTCAGCGAGACGTCCCACGGCTTCGTGTGCGCCAACGCCGGCGTGGACCTGTCGAACGTGGAGGCGGGGATGGCCGCCCTGCTGCCGGTGGACCCGGACCGCTCGGCCCGGCGCATCCGCGACGGGCTGCTGGGCCGGGCCGGCGTGCGGGTGGGCGTCATCGTGTCCGACACCTTCGGGCGGCCCTGGCGCCGGGGCCTCACCGACGTCGCCATCGGCACGGCCGGCGTGGCCGCGGTGGTGGACCTGCGGGGCACCACCGACGCCCTGGGCCGGCCCCTCCAGGTCAGCGAGGTGTGCGTGGCCGACCAGCTGGCGGGGGCGGCCGAGCTGGTGATGGGCAAGTCGTCCGGCATCCCGGTGGCGGTGGTGCGGGGCGTGGACCCGGCCTGGCTGCGGGAGTCGTCGGTGCGGGCCGAGGTGGTGCGCCCCCCCGGCGAGGACCTGTTCCGGTAGCGCTCAGGCCGGCGGGCGGGACCGGAACCAGTCGAGGGTGGCGGCGCAGCCCTCCTCCACCGACGTCCACGGCTTCCACCCGAGGTGGATGGCGGCCCGGCCCGGGTCGAGGGCGGAGCGGGCCAGCTCGCCGACGCGGGGCGGGGCGTAGGTGGCCGGCTCCCGCACGCCGGCGGCGCGGGCGATGGTGGCGTACAGGTCGTTGACCGACGTCTCCACGCCGGTGCCGACGTTGGCCAGCAGCCCGCCACCCCGCTCGGCGGCCCGCACGAAGGCGTCCACCACGTCGTCGACGTACACGAAGTCCCGGGTCTGCTCGCCGTCGCCGAAGATCGTGCACCGCTCCCCCGCCAGCAGCCTGCCGGCGAAGATGGCCACCACCCCGGCCTCGCCGTGCGGGTCCTGTCGGGGCCCGTACACGTTGGCCAGGGCCAGGGCCGTGAACTCCAGCTCGTACAGCTCCCGGTAGGCGGCCAGGTAGTCCCCGGCCGCCTTCTTGGCCACGCCGTAGGGCGACTCGGGGCGCTGGGGGTGCGACTCCCGCGCCGGCAGGTCGTCGGGGTCGACGGTGCCGTAGATGGTGCCGCCGCTCGATGCGAACACGACCTTGCGGGCGCCGGCCCGCCGGGCCGCCTCCAGCACGTTGACGGTGCCGACGACGTTGACCTCGGCGTCGAACACGGGCCGGGCCACCGACACCCGCACGTCGGCCTGGGCCGCCAGGTGGTACACGATGTCCGGCCGGCGCCGCTCCACCAGCCCGAGCAGCTGGTCCGAGCGGATGTCGAGGCGGTGGAAGGTGAACTCGTGGGAGCGGTCGCGGCCGGCCCTGGCGTCGGCCAGGTTGGCCAGCGCACCCACGGAGAGATCGTCGACGGCGTCGACGGCGTGACCCTCGGCCAGGAGGCGGTCGACCAGGGTGGAGCCGATGAACCCGGCCCCGCCCGTGACGAGGGCCCTCACCGGCCGACGGAGGCGCCGGCCACGACGCGGGCGCCGGCGACGCGCCCACCGGGCGGGACCCTGGCGCTGTCGCCCAGCACCGTGAGCCCCGTGACCTCGGCCCCCTCCCCCACCACCGAGCCGGGGCCGAGGATGGAGTCCGCCACCGTGGCCCCCGGCCGCACCACCGCGCCCGGCAGGAGGAGCGACCCGGCCACGCTGGCGCCCTCCACCCGGCAGCCGGCGCCGACGAGCGACCGCACGATCTCGGAGCCTTTCCCGACGAAGGCGGCGTCGCCCACCAGCGAGCCCGGGCCCGGCTCGACGTCGAGCACCGGCCCGCCCACGACCCAGCCCCCGGCCGGCGAGCGCCGGGCGCCGGGCGCCGGCGGCCCGTCGCCCCGCGTGCCGTCGAGGAGGTCGAGGTTGGACCGCAGGTACAGCTCGGGCGTGCCGGTGTCGGTCCAGTACGACGACGACCCGGCCGCGAACAGGGCGCCCTCGGCCACCAGCGCCGGGAAGACCTCCCGCTCGATGTTGACGCGACGGTCGTCGGCGATCCGGTCCAGGACCTCGGGCTCCAGCACGTAGAAGCCGGCGTTGACCATGTTGGTGGGCGCCTGGCCCGGCGCCGGCTTCTCGATGAACGCCTGCACCCGGCCGCTCCCGTCCACCGGCACCACGCCGAACGACGAGGGGTCCGGCACGGGCGTGAGGGCGATGGTCCCCATGCCGCCGGCCGCCCCGTGGAACGCGACGAGGGCGGTGACGTCGATGTCGGTGAGGACGTCGCCGTTCACCACCAGGAAGGTGCCGTCGACCCCGGCGTGCGCGGCCGCGAACCGCACGGCGCCGGCCGTGTCGAGGGCCACCGGCTCCACCGCGTACTCGAGGGCCACGCCGGCGCAGCGGTCCTCGGGGAAGGCGGCCAGGAAGGCGTCCGGCCGGTAGCCCATCGACAGCGTGGCCGACTCGACCCCGTGGGAGGCGAGGTGGGCCAGCACCCGCTCGATCATGGCCACCTCGGCCACGGGCAGCATCTGCTTGGGCGTGGTGAGGGTGAGCGGCCGCAGGCGGGTCCCCTCGCCGCCGACGAGGACGACCGCCCTCACGGCGACGTGGCGGCGGTGGTGGTGGTGGGGACGGTGGCGCCGGTGGCGGCCGGGGCGGTGGTGTCGGTGGCGGGGGCGGTGCTGTCCGTGGCGGCCCCCGGCACGGTGGTGGCGGTGCCGTCGGCCGGCGTGCCCGGCACGGTGGTGGTGGCGGCCGGGTTCTCGACCACGTCGCTCAGGTTGTCCAGCTCGCTCTTCGACGGCGGCTCCCGCGGGAACTCGGCGCCCGACGGAGCGAAGGCCAGCACCACCAGGTCGCGGTCGCGCAGGCGGATCTTGCGGGGGTCGGCGCCCTCACGCTCCTTGCCGTTCAGCCAGACCTGGAGCTCGCCCTTCTTCTCACCGCACTTGTCGCCGTCCGAGTACTTCTTGCCCCCGGGCGCCTCGATGCTGGTCTTGGACACCTTCAGGCCCACGGTCTCGGCGAACACGCCGAAGGTGGCCTTGCGCCCGGACACGGCCCGGGTGAACGGGTGGATGTGCACGATGCCGTCGTTGTGGGTGTGGATCCCGCTCGGGTCCCTGTCGCTCTGGATGTTCGGGATGAACTGGTCGCAGATGTAGATGCCGTAGGCGGCGTGCCAGTGGTCGCCGGCGAAGTTCCTGCTCCTGTCGGCCGGCCGCGGCTTCTCCGACTTGAGGGGGTTGGACGCGGCCTGGCGCTCGTTGCGGCTGGTGACGAGGATGACGCTCCCGATCAGCACGACCGCGGCCATCGCCATGTACCAGCTCCACGGCCGCGAGCCGCGACTCGTGCGCCCGCCGCCGGTGCTGGCGGCGCGAGCCACCTTCTTGCTGCTCGAAGCCTTTCCCATGGGACCGAAAGCTACTGCCCCTTCACGGACCGGAGTGATCGCTGGGCGCAGGCCAGGGCGGCCCGGGCCGCCAGCCCGGCGGCCACCGCCGGCGTGAGGGCGGCGGCCACTCCGGTGCTGCTGCGGCGGTGGAAGCGGAGCAGGGAGCGGTGGTGCTCGACGATCATGCGGTACGGCGCCAGGTCGGTGGACACGCCCTGGACGTGGACCACCCGGGCCTCGGGCTCGAAGGCGACCCCCCAGCCGGCCCGGTGGGCCCGCCAGCACAGGTCGACGTCCTCCACGTACATGAAGTAGCCCTCGTCGAAGCCGCCGAGGGCGTCCCAGGTGGCCCGCCCGGCCAGGAAGCAGGACCCCGAGACCCAGTCCACCGACCGGGTGCGGTCGTGGTCCCAGTCCAGCATCCGGTACCGCCGGGTGAAGCGGTTCCGGGGCGCCACCAGGCCCAGGAAGGCGTGCCCGAGGGCGTCACCCAGGTCGGGGAAGGTGCGGGGCGAGGGGTACAGGGTGCCGTCGGTGCTCTCGATGCGGGGGCCCACGATGCCCACCCCCGGCTCGGCGTCGAGGACGGCGGCCAGCGACTTCACGGCCCCGGGCTCGAGCACCACGTCGGAGTTGCAGACGAGGAGGCGCCGGCCGGCGGCCACCGCGGCCCCCCGGTTGGCGGCCGAGCCGTACCCCAGGTTGGCGCCGGTGGCCACGATCCGCGCCGCCGGATCGGCCGCCTCCAGGGCCCGCCGGGAGCCGTCGGCCGAGTCGTTGTCGACCACGACGACGTCGTCGACGCCCTCGGCCCGCAGGCTGGCGACGCAGGCCAGCAGGTGGTCCCGGGCGTTGTAGTTGACCACCACCGCCGACACGGCCGGGGCGCCGGCGCCGGTCATGCCCGACCGTCGCGGCCGAAGCGGTACCGGACCAGCGTCCCGAGGGCCCGCAGCGTGTCGCCCGTGCCGTACTTGCGCCCCTCGCCCGCCTCCCGGCCCGAGAACGAGATGGGGACCTCGTAGATGCGCACGCCGCGGCGCAGGAGCTTGGCCGTGACCTCGGGCTCGAACCCGAAGCGGTCCGACGAGATGGTGATGCCGTCGAGGACGGAGCGGTCGAAGGCCTTGTAGCCGGTCTCCACGTCCGACAGGTTGGTGTTGTAGAGGACGTCGGCGGCCAGGGAGACGACCTTGTTGCCGAGATGGCTCCAGTACCCGGTGGTGCTCCGGGCGCCCAGGCGCCGGCTCCCGTACACCACCCGGGCCCGGCCCTTGAGCAGCGGGGCGAGGAGGGCGGGCCAGTCCTCGGGGTCGTACTCCAGGTCGGCGTCCTGGACCAGGATCACGTCGCCCCGCGCCAGCGCGAGGGCGGTGCGGATGCACGCCGTCTTGCCCTGGTTCCGGTCGTGGCGCACCACCCGCACCGTGGAGTCCTCGATGGCGGCCAGCACCTTGTCGGTGCCGTCGGTGGACGCGTCGTCGACGATCAGGATCTCGAGGTCCAGCTCCCCGGGCAGCGCCACCCGCCGCATGCGGCGCACGATCTCCCCCACGGTCGTCCGCTCGTTGTACACGGGGACCAGGACCGACAGGCGCCGGAACGCCGGCGCGCCCGGCTCAGCCGTCACGCTCGAGGGCGGTCCTGAGCCAGTCGGCCGTGCGCTCCAGCCCCGTGCGCAGGTCGACCTCCGGCTGCCAGCCCAGGAGCCGGCGGGCCAGGGTGATGTCGGGCCGGCGCCGGGCCGGGTCGTCGACGGGCAGCGGCTCGAAGACGATCTCCGAGTCCGAGCCGGTGACCTCCACCGCCAGCTCGGCCAGCTGGCGGATCGTGTACTCCTCGGGGTTGCCGATGTTCACGGGGCCCACGTGGTCGGCGCCGAGGAGGGCCAGGAAGCCGCGCACCTCGTCGTCGACGTAGCAGAAGCTGCGGGTCTGGCTGCCGTCGCCGTAGACGGTGACGGGTTTGCCCTGGAGGGCCTGGACCAGGAAGTTGGACACGGCTCGGCCGTCGTCGGGCCGCA
Organism: Actinomycetota bacterium; assembly: GCA_052387235.1. Lineage (GTDB taxonomy): Bacteria > Actinomycetota > Acidimicrobiia > Acidimicrobiales > JBQTJJ01. The sequence continues at coordinate 24,934 of JBQTJJ010000029.1, read as the reverse complement.
TGCGGGGTCCGAAGGTGTTGAAGATGCGGACGATGCGCACGTCCACGTCGTGGAAGCGGTTGTACGCCATGGTCATCGCCTCGGCGAAGCGCTTGGCCTCGTCGTAGACCCCGCGGGGGCCGATGGGGTTCACGTGGCCCCAGTAGTCCTCGGGCTGGGGGTGGACCTCGGGGTCGCCGTAGACCTCGCTGGTGGAGGCCAGGAAGAAGCGGGCGCCCTTGTCCTTGGCCAGGCCGAGGAGGTGCAGCGTGCCCAGGCTCCCCACCTTGAGGATCTGGATGGGCATGCGCTCGAAGTCGGCCGGGGAGGCCGGGCTGGCGAAGTGGAGGATGGCGTCCACCGGGCCCGGGACGTGGACGAAGTCGCTCACGTTGTGGCGCTGGAGGGTGAACCGCTCGTGGCCGAACAGGTGGGCCACGTTGCCGAGCCGGCCGGTGAGGAGGTTGTCGATGCCCACCACCTCGTCGCCCCGCTCGACCAACCGGTCGCACAGGTGGGACCCCAGGAACCCGGCCGCGCCGGCCACGACGACCCTCATCGGCCCATCCCCTCGTAGGTGAAGCCCTTGCGGCGCGCCACCGCCGGGTCGAGGAGGTTGCGGGCGTCCACGATGGCGGGCTCCGCCATCACGGCCCGCACCTTGTCGAGGTCGACCCAGCGGAACTCGTCCCACTCGGTGAGGACCACCAGCACGGCCGCACCCTCGCACGCGGCGTAGGGGTCGTCGACCCGGGTGATCCCGGGCAGCCCGGCCGGTGCGGCCGGGTCGTAGGCCCGCACGGTGGCGCCCCGCTCCTGGAGCCGGCTGATGACCTCCAGCGCCGGCGACTCGCGGGTGTCGTCGGTGCGGGCCTTGAAGGTGAGCCCCCACGCCCCCACCGTGACCCCGCCGACGGCACCGCCGGCCAGGCGCTCCACCTTGGCCGCCACCCGCTCGTACTGCTCCTCGTTCACCGCCAGCACGCCCCGCAGGAGGCTGAAGTCGTAGCCGGCGTCGTCGCCGATGCGGATCAGGGCCCTGGTGTCCTTCGGGAAGCAGGAGCCGCCCCAGCCCGGTCCCGGCTTGAGGAACTCGAACCCGATGCGGCGGTCGTAGCCCATGCCCAGCACCACCTCGCGCACGTCGGCGCCCACCGCCTCGCACAGGTTGGCGACGGCGTTGATGAACGAGACCTTGGTGGCGAGAAAGGCGTTGGACGCGTACTTGATGGCCTCGGCCGACACCGGGTCGGTGACGATGAGGGGCGCCTCCAGGCGCTCGAACAGCGACGCCACCCGGATGGCGGCGCCGTGGTCCTCGCTGCCGATGACGATGCGATCCGGGTGGAGGCAGTCGTGGACGGCCGAGCCCTCGCGGAGGAACTCCGGGTTGGAGACCACGTGCACGTCGACTCGGCCCAGTGCCTGCTCCACCACACGGGTGGAGCCGACGGGCACGGTGGACTTGTTGATCACCACCGCCTCGCTGCGCAGGTGGGGCCCGATCTCGCCGGCCGCGGCCTGCACGTAGCTCATGTCGGCCGAGCCGTCCTCACCCTGGGGCGTGGGCACGCACAGGAACACGAACTCGGCGCCCTCCACCGCCGGCGCCGCCCCGAGGACGAACGACAGGCGGTGCCCGTCGAGGCCCTCGCGCACGAGCTCCTCCAGGCCCGTCTCGAAGATCGGGATCTCGCCCCGCTTCAGCCGCTCGACCTTGTCGGGCACCACGTCGGCGCAGACCACCTCGTGGCCGAGGTGGGCGAGGTAGGCGCCCGTGGTGAGCCCGACGTAGCCGGTGCCCACCACCGCGATGCGGCTCACGTCGAGCCTGCGGGGGCGGTCATGTCGTCCAGCAGGCTCCGCACCAGGCGCGCCAGCGACTCCCGCCAGTGGGGCAGGAGCGGGATGCCGGAGAGGCGGAGGGCGGCGTTGTCGAGCACCGACCAGGCCGGGCGGGGGGCGGGGCGGGGCGGGTCCAGGGCGCTGGTGGGGATGGGATGCACGGTCGCCGGGTCGATGCCGGCGAGCGCCACCGCCTCCCGGGCCAGGCCGTACCACGTGGTCCGGCCCTGGTTGGTGACGTGGAAGGTGCCGGGGAGGCGGACCACCACCAGGGCCGCCACCATGCGGGCCAGGTCGTCGGCGAAGGTCGGCGAGCCGTGCTGGTCGTCGACGACGGTGAGGCCCTCCGGGCCGGCGCCGGCCGCCGCGCCCAGGATGGTCTTGACGAAGTTGCGGCCGTGACGACCGCACACCCACGACGTGCGCACGATGGTGGAGCCGGGGTCCAGCTCCCGCTCCCCCCCGAGCTTGGACCGGCCGTACCACGACAGCGGCCCCGTCTCGTCCCACTCCGTGTAGGGGCGGTCGCCGTGGCCGGGGAACACGTAGTCGGTGGAGATGTAGCAGACCCGGGCGCCGGCCAGCCGGGCCGCCTCGGCCACGTGGCGGGTGCCGAGGGCGTTCACGGCCAGGGCCCGGTCGGGGTCGAGCTCGCACCCGTCGACGTCGGTCCACGCCCCTGCGTGCACCACGGCGTCGGGCTCGGCCGCGAGCACGGCCTGCAGGACGCTGTCGCGGACGGCCGCGTCGAGCTGGCCGGACCCCAGCGCCACCACCTCGTGGCCCGGGAAGGCGCCCGCCAGCTCGGTGCCCAGCTGGCCGGTACCGCCCGTGACCAGGACCCTCACAGGGTTGCGCCCTTGAGCGGCTCCCACCACCACCGGTTGGCCCGGTACCACTCCACGGTGGCGGCCAGCGCCTCGTCGAGGCGGCGGGCCGGCTCCCACCCGAGCGAGCGGGCCTTGGTGTCGTCCACCGAGTAGCGGCGGTCGTGGCCCAGCCTGTCGGTGACGTACTGCACCATCGACTCGTCGGCGCCCAGGAGGGCCAGCAGCTTGTCGACCAGGGTGCGGTTGGGCACCTCGTTGCCTCCGGCCACGTTGTAGACCTCGCCCGCCCTGCCCTGGCGGAACACGGCGTCGATGCCGGCCACGTTGTCGTCCACGTAGCACCAGTCCCGCACGTTCAGCCCGTCGCCGTAGAGCGGCACGGGGAGGCCGTCGAGCAGGTTGGTCACGAAGAGGGGGATCACCTTCTCGGGGTACTGGAACGGCCCGAAGTTGTTCGACGACCGGGTGACGACCACGTCGAGGCCGTAGGTCGTGAAGTACGACAGCGCGATCAGGTCGGAGCCGGCCTTGGACGCGCTGTAGGGCGAGCGGGGGGCGAGGGGCGCCGCCTCGGTGGAGGAGCCGACCTCCACCGAGCCGTAGACCTCGTCGGTGGAGACGTGGAGGACCCGGCCCACCTCGAGGCGGCGGGCCACGTCGCACACCACGTTGGTGCCCTGGCAGTTGGTGTGCACGAACTCGTCGGGGCTGGTGATGGAGCGGTCGACGTGGCTCTCTGCCGCGAAGTGCAGAACGGCGTCGGACCCCTCCATGGCCTGCTCCACCGCGTCCCGGTCGCACACGTCGCCCTTCACGAAGCGGAACCGGGGGTGGGCGTCGACGTCGGCCAGCGTCTCCAGGTTGCCGGCGTAGGTGAGGGCGTCGAGGACGGTGACCTCGTCTTCGGTGGTGGCCAGCACGTGGCGGACGTAGTTGGAGCCGATGAAGCCGGCCCCGCCGGTGACGAGCAGTTTCACGGGGCGAGGCTACCGGAGAGCCGCTGCGCCTCAGCCCAGGTCGACGAGGGAGTGGTCGCCCAGCACGAGGCGGGTGGCGCGGGGGCGCTCGTTGCTGCGGGTGACCTCCACGAACCGCCCTATGAGCGAGTCGGTGATGCGGCCGGCGTCGACGATGCGGCTGTGCTCCAGCAGGACCGAGTGCTCGACCTCCGAGTGGAACACCTCGCAGTCGTGGTACACGGCCGTGAACGGGCCGATGTAGGAGTCCACGATCCGCGTGCCCTCGCCGATGATGGCCGGGCCCCGCACCGTGGAGCGGAGGATCTCGGCCCCGGCCTGCACCACCACCCGGCCGTCGATGCGGCTGTCGGCGTCCACCGTGCCGGCGATGCTGCGGTCGAGCGTCTCGAGGATGAGGCGGTTGGCCTCGAGGAGCGGGGTGAGCTTGCCGGTGTCGATCCACCAGCCGTCCAGGACCTGGGACCGCACCTCGTGGCCGCGGTCGATGAGCCACTGGATGGCGTCGGTGATCTCCAGCTCGCCCCGGGGCGACGGCACGATGGCGCGCACCGCCTCGTGGATGCGCCGGTCGAACAGGTAGATGCCCACGAGGGCCAGGTCGGAGGGCGGGTCGGCCGGCTTCTCCACCAGCCGCACCACCTGGCCGCCGGCGCCCAGCTCGGCCACGCCGAAGCGCTGGGGGTCGGGCACCTTGCACAGCAGGATCTGGGCCGCGGCGTCGCCGCGGTCCTCCTCGAAGTGGTCGACGAACTCCTTGACGCCCTGGTGGAGCAGGTTGTCTCCCAGGTACATCACGAAGTCCTCGTCGCCGAGGAAGTCGGCGGCGATGAGCACGCAGTGGGCCAGGCCGAGGGGGGCGTCCTGGGGCAGGTAGGTGACCTCCAGGCCCCAGCGGGACCCGTCGCCCACCGCCGCCTTGATCTCCTCGCCGGTGTCGCCGATGACGATCCCGACCTCGGTGATGCCGGCCTCGGCCATGTCCTCCAGCCCGTAGAACAGGATCGGCTTGTTGGCCACCGGCACCAGCTGCTTGGCGCTCGTGTACGTGATGGGGCGCAGGCGCGTGCCGGCCCCGCCCGAGAGGATCAGTCCGCGCACGAGGAACCTTCGGCCCAGGCCCCGGTCAGCACGCCGGCTCGGCCGGCGCTGCCGCCGTGGTCGTGGTGGTGGCCTCGGGGGGTGTCGTCGCCGCGGTGGTGGGCGCCGTCCCGGGCGCGTCACGGATCGCCTTGAAGCCGGACCCCGTGACGAGGACCAGGTCGCCGCCCCGCAATGCCGTGTCCTCCACCAGCCTGGTGGGGCCGTCCACGTAGGCCTGGAGGAGCTGGGCCTTGGGGAGCTGGCCCCTGCCGTAGCGGATCAGCGTCTGGGGGTTGGAGAACTTCTCGGCGTCGCCGGTGGCGGCTATGGCGAAGTTGGCCTTCTGCAGGGCCTGCGCCGCGGTGCCGGCCTGGCCGTCGGCCCCCGTGCCGTTGAGCACCCGCACCCGCACCGTGCCGGGGACCACCTTGGGCGGCGCCGCGGCCGGGCCGGCGGGCGGTGCCCTGCCGGTGAGGCGGTCGATCATCTCCTTGGCGTCGGGCTGCTTGAGCTTGAGCACCGCCGCGCCGCCCTCCCGGGCCGACACGGTGGGCAGCGGCAGCATGTCGACCGCCTCGGGCTCGAGGGACCTGAACCGCTTGGCCAGCCGCAGCATGTCCTTGGTGGAGAAGGCCCTGTCGATCTTCACGTTCGGCACGGCGCTGTTGATGATCGAGTTGAGCTTCACCGGGTTGCGCCCCACCTGGGAGGCCTTGCCGATCACGTGGCGGATGAAGCTCTGCTGGCGCTCGATGCGGCCCAGGTCGGCGGTGGGATCCATCCGCCACCTCCCGCCGTCCTGGTACTGGAAGTTGCGGCTGCGCACGAAGGCCAGCGCGTGGTCCCCGTCCATCTCCACGCAGCCGGCCTGGGCCACGTTGAGGCCCGACACCGTGTCGCGCACGGGTGAGGGGAAGTACAGCGTGACCCCGCCCAGGGCGTTGACGATGCCGCGGAAGCCGTTGAAGTCGACCTGGGCGTAGTGGTCGATCTCGATGCCGAGCTGGTCCCGGAGGGTGGCGATGAGGACCTCGGGGCCCTTCTCGAAGGCGGTGTTGATGCGCCGGGGCGAGCTGGTGGAGCTGCCCGAGATGGGGACCGAGAGGTCGCGGGGGATCGACATCAGCGCCGCCTTCTCCGCCCTCGGGTCGACGTGGAGGACGATGATGGTGTCGCTGCGTTGGCCCCCCACCTGGGTCCGGGTGCCGAACTGCTCGCGCTCCGCGGCCGAGATCTCGGCCCGGCTGTCGGACCCCACCAGCAGGACGTTCATGGGCTCGCCGGGGTCGTCGTCGCCGCAGTTGCGCAGCACGTTGCAGCCGAAGGAGATCTTGTCCACCTTGCCGAACTGCCAGCGCAGGTAGGCGTAGACCGACCCCGTGACCACCAGGCACAGGGCCACGAAGACGTTCACGCCGATGAGCAGCCGACGGGGCCACCGACGCGGGCGTTGCACCCCGAGCTCACTGGCCACGGGAGCCGAATCTAGCAGTGGCCCCCTCGCCGGCTACCTCACGGGCAGGCCCAGGGCCCGGCTGATGACCAGGCGCTGGATCTCGCTCGTGCCCTCGCCGACCTCCAGCACCTTGGCGTCGCGGTAGTAGCGGCTCACCGGCGTCTCGTCCATGAAGCCGTAGCCGCCGAAGACCTGGGTGGCCTCCCGGGTGGCGGTGACGGCCGCCTCGGTGGCGTACAGCTTTGCCATGGCCGCCTCCTTGGCGAATGGCCGGCCCGTGTCGCGCAGCCACGCCGCCCGGTAGGTGAGGAGGCGGGCGGCGTCGGCCATCACGGCCAGGTCGGCGCACTTGAAGGCGATGGCCTGGTTGGAGCCGATGGGGCGCCCGAAGGCGTGGCGGTGGCCGGCGTAGGCCGTGCTCTGCTCCAGGCACGCCTCCACTACGCCGAGGGCCAGGGCGGCCAGGGCCACCCGTCCCTCGTCCAGCACGGCCAGGAACTGGGCCATGCCGCGACCCCGCGGGCCCAGGAGGTTGCCGGCCGGGACCCGGCAGCCGGTGAACACCAGGCCGTGGGTGTCGGAGGCGTGCCAGCCCATCTTCCGGTAGGGCGCCAGGACCTCCATCCCGGGCGTGCCGGCCGGCACGATGATCGTGGAGATCTCGTCGTCCCCGGTGCGGGCGGTGACGATCACGTGGGACGTGATGGGGGTGCCCGAGTTGGTGATGAAGCACTTCTCGCCGCTGAGGACCCACTCGTCGCCGTCGGCCTCGGCCCGGGTGCGGGTGGCGCCGGCGTCGCTGCCGGCTTCCGGCTCGGTGAGGCCGAAGGCGCCGAGGGCCCGGCCCGCGCACAGGTCGGGGAGCCACCGCCGGCGCTGCTCCTCGGTGCCGAAGCGGAAGATGGGGTTGGCCCCGAGACCGACCGCCGCCTCCAGGGTGACGGCCAGCGACTGGTCGGCCCGGGCCACCTCCTCGATGGCCACGCACAGCGTGGTGAGGTCGGCACCGGAGCCGCCGTACTCCTCCGGGAAGGGCAGGCCGAACAGGCCGAGGTCGCCCATGGCCAGCACGGTGTCCACCGGGAAGACGTGGTCGCGGTCCCACGCCTCCGCGTGGGGCGCGATCTCGGCCGCCACGAACCGGCGCACCACGCCCCGGAAGGCCTCCTGCTCGGGTGACAGCTCGAAGTCCATGACGCCTCCTGGAGGCTGGATCGTACGCTGAGGTCCTTGCCCGCTCCCCCGCTCGCCGTCGTCGGCGGCCGCCTCGCCACCGGCCTGGTCGACCTCACCTCGGACCTGGGCGCCCTGGACGGTCCCGGCTTCTGGGCCGTCGTGATCCCGTTCGAGGGGCCGGCCGTGTGCGCCCGGTTCGAGCACGTGCGGCCGGCCACGCCGTGGCCGGGGCCGGCGTGGTCCGGTCCTGCACGGGGCGCGTGGCGGACGAGCCTCGACCGGGACGCGTTCTGCGCGGGCGTGGCGGGGATCCGGGCCGCCATCGCCGCCGGCGACGTCTACCAGGTGAACCTCACCCGCCGGCTGTCGGCGCCGGCGCCGGCCGGCGCCGACGTGGCCGCCCTCGGCGCGGCCCTGGCCGCCGGCAACCCGGCCCCGTACTCGGCCGTGGTGCGCATCCCGGCCGCCGGCGTGCACGTGGCGTCGGCGTCGCCCGAGCGGTTCCTGTCCCGGTCCGGGCGGGCGGTGGAGTCCCGGCCCATCAAGGGCACGGCCGCCACCGCCGGCGGCTTCCTGGCCAAGGACCGGGCCGAGAACGTGATGATCGTCGACCTGGTGCGCAACGACCTGGGCCGGGTGTGCGAGTACGGGTCGGTGGAGGTGGCCGGCCTGTGCGAGGTCGAGCCCCACCCCGGGCTGTTCCACCTGGTGTCCACGGTGCGGGGGCGCCTGCGCCCGGACGCGGGCTGGCCCGAGCTGGTGGAGGCCACCTTCCCGCCCGGGTCGGTGACCGGCGCGCCCAAGCTGGCCGCCCTCGACATGATCGCCAAGCTGGAGACCGTCCCCCGCGGCCCGTACTGCGGCGCGGTCGGGTGGGTGGACGGCGACGCCGGCGCCGGCGACCTCAACGTCGCCATCCGCACGTTGTGGCTGGAGGCGGGCGAGGTCCACCTCGGCACCGGCGGCGGGATCACGTGGGACTCGACGCCCGAGGGCGAGTGGGACGAGACCGAGCTGAAGGCCCGGCGGCTGCTGGAGGTGGTGTCGGCGTGAAGGTGTGGTTGAACGGTGACGTGGTGGACGAGGCCGAGGCCCGGGTCTCGGTCCTCGACCACGGCCTCACCGTCGGCGACGGCGTGTTCGAGACGCTCAAGACCTACGCCGGCCGCCCCTTCGCCGTCCGCCGCCACCTGGCCCGGCTGGCGGCGTCGGCCGCCGGCATGGGCCTGGCGGCGCCGGCGGCCGAGGTGCTGCGGGCCGCCCTCGACCAGGTGGCGGCGGCCAACGGCCTGGTCGACGACGCCCTTCGCATCACCCTCACCGGCGGCCCCGGGCCCCTCGGGTCGGCCCGGGGCGACGCCGGCCCCACCGTGGTGATCGCACCGGGGCGGCTGGCGCCGTGGCCCGCCACCACCGCCGCCGCCGTCGTCCCCTGGCCCCGCAACGAGCGGGGCGCCCTCGCCGGCCTCAAGACCACCTCCTACGGCGAGAACGTGCTGGCCCTGGCCTGGGCCCGGGAGCGGGGCGCCGGCGAGGCCCTCTTCGCCAACCTGGCCGGCAACCTCTGCGAGGGCACCGGCACCAACGTGGTGGTGGCCCTCGGCGGCCGCCTGGTCACGCCGCCCCTCGGCGCCGGCTGCCTGGCCGGCGTCACCCGGGCCCTGGTGGTGGAGGCGTGCGGCGTGGCCGAGGAGGACGTCCCCCTCGAGGCCCTCCCCCACGTCGAGGAGGCCTTCCTCACCTCCACCACGAGGGAGGTCCAGGCCATCCACGCCATCGACGGCCGCCCCCTCCCCGCCGCCCCCGGGCCCCTCACGGCGGCCGCCGGCGCCGCCTTCGCCGCCATCGTCGCCGGCGACATCGACCCCTGACCGCGTTCCGGGAAGCCTGACGTTCGCTATGCGGAAGTCAGGCTTCCCGGAATCGAAACCGGCCCTCGCCGAGGGCGGCCAGGACCCGTTCGAGCCGGCCCGCGACCGCCGCCGGGCTCCGCACGACGTCCCTCCACGTGAACCGCAACACCGTCCAGCCCAGCTCCACCAGCCGGTTCTGCCGGTCGAGGTCGGACTGGAAGGCGGCCGGCGTCGAGTGCTTCTCGAAGCCGTCGACCTCGATGGCCAGGCGCAGGTCCGGGTACGCGAAGTCGATGCGGGCGACGAAGCGGCCGTCGCGGCGCACTTCGTACTGGAACACGGCCGGTGGGAGGCCCCCGCGCCGCAGCACGCCTGCCATGCGGCACTCCAGCTCGCTGTCGGACCGCTCGGCCCCGAGAGCCCGGTCGTCGAGGACGGACCGCAGCACGCCGGCGCCCACCCGGCCCCGCCGACCGAGCAGATCGAGCCGGCGCTGCACCGCCGCAGCGGTGAGGAGGCGCGTCTCGAGGGCACGGTTGAACGCCTGCTCCACCTGGGCCGCACCGACGACGGCGCCGAGGTCGATCAGCGTGCGCATCGGGTCGGTGGTCGGGATGCGGGCCCGGGCGACGGCCGGCGCCGAGGCCAGGTCCAGGGAGCGGTGCGCCACCACGCCGCGCAGGTGTCGCACCTGGCGCCGCGGCACGCTGACCTCCACCACGTCGTCGCCGTCGAGCAGGCCCCACAGGCGGGCCGCCGACCGGTGCGACGCCGCCGCCAGCACTCCCGACGCCAGCACCGCCGCCAGGACCTGCTGCTCCCACGTCACCGGGGCGCCGGCGAGGCGGTACACGCCCGGGTGCACCACCTGCAGCCGCCCCGCCTTCAGCCAGCGCTGCAGCGTGCTCGGCGTGACGCCGGCCGCCAGCACCGCGGCCCGCTCGACGAGTCCGTGTTGCGTGCCGGCCAGTCTGGCCAGCTGCACGAACCGGTCCATCTCGTGCCCCTCCCGTGTGCGTTCCGGGAAGGCTGACGTTCGCCATGCGGACGCGAGGCTTCCCGGAATCCGAGTCGTGGGGGAGGAGGGGGCCAGTCTGGCTCACGCGGGGGCGGTTGGGAAGGGGCGGACGTGGACGACGTCGCCGGCGGCGACGGTGCGGAGGCACACGCCCACGTCGACGAGGAGGTGGCCCTCGTCGGTGACGTCGACGGCGGTGCCCGTGAAGCTCTCACCGGCGAGCCGTACCCGGATGAGGCGGCCCAGGGTGGAGCAGGCCCGGCGGTAGTCGGAGGCGACGGCTTCCCAGTCGGCCGAGCGGGCGGACAGCGCGTCGAGGAAGGCGGCGAGGAGCAGGTCGAGGTCGACGCGGACGCCGGCGGCCGGGGCAGCGGCCTCGAGGGCGGCGGCGGGGGCGGGCGGGACGCCGGCGGCCGGGGCGGCGGCCTCGAGGGCGGCGGCGCCGGCCGGCCACGGGCCGGCGGCCGCCACGTTCAGCCCGAGGCCGACGACGACGGCGTCGCCGTCGACCTCGGCCAGGATGCCGGCCACCTTGGCGTCGCCCACCACCAGGTCGTTGGGCCACTTGAGGTCGGGCCGGACCCCCGCCACCGACGCGCAGGCGTCGGCGGCGGCCAGGGCCACCGCCGCCACCGCCAGGTGGCGACGGCCGGCGGGAAGGGCGGGGCGGAGCAGAACCGACACCAGCAACGACGTCCCGGGCGCCGCTTCCCAACGGCGGCCGAGGCGGCCGCGGCCGGCGGTCTGGTGGCCGGCGACGGCCACGAAGCCCTCCCGGCCCCCGGACCGGGCGTGGTCGAGCACCACCCGGTTGGTGGAGTCGACCTCCGCGATGCGGCGGACGTCCCAGTCGATGCGCTAACCATAGGCCCCGTGCTGTCCAAGGTCCTCGTCGCCAACAGGGGGGAGATCGCGGTCCGGGTCATCCGGACGTGCCGCGAGCTCGGCGTCGAGACGGTGGCCGTGTACTCCGACCTCGACCGGGGCGCCCTCCACGTCCGCCTGGCCGACGAGGCCTACGCCCTCGGGGGCGAGACGCCGGCCGACAGTTACCTGGCCGTGGACAAGGTGCTCGACGCCGCCCGCCGCAGCCGGGCCGACGCCGTCCACCCCGGCTACGGGTTCTTCTCCGAGAACCCCGACTTCGCCCGGGCCGTGGCCGCGGCCGGCATCACGTGGGTGGGCCCGCCGCCCGAGGCCATGGAGCTGATGGGTGACAAGGTCAGCTCCCGCCGCACCGCCCACCACGCCGGCGTGGCCGCGGTGCCGGGCACCACCGAGGTGCTGGGGTCGGCCGACCAGGTGGTGGCTTTCGGCGACGAGCACGGCTGGCCGGTGGCGATCAAGGCGGCCTTCGGCGGCGGGGGCCGGGGCATGCGGGTGGTCGCCGGCCCGGCCGACGCGGCCCGGGCCCTGGCCTCGGCCCAGCGGGAGGCCAAGGCGGGGTTCGGCCGGCCCGAGTGCTACCTCGAGCGCTACCTGGACCGGCCCCGCCACGTGGAGGTGCAGGTCCTCCTGGACGAGCACGGCAACGGCGTGTGGCTGGGCGAGCGGGACTGCTCCACCCAGCGCCGGCACCAGAAGCTGATCGAGGAGACGCCGGCGCCGGGCCTGGGCGACGAGCTGCGCCGGGCCATGGGGGCGGCCGCCCTGCACGTGGCCCGGGCCTGCGGCTACGTCAACGCCGGCACGGTGGAGTTCCTCGTGCAGGGCGGCGAGTGCTTCTTCCTAGAGATGAACACCCGCCTCCAGGTGGAGCACCCCGTCACCGAGGCGGTGACCGGCCTCGACCTGGTGGAGCTGCAGCTGCGGGTGGCGGCGGGCGAGGCCCTGCCCTTCGACCAGGACGGTGTCGTGACGCGGGGCCACGCCATCGAGTGCCGCCTCAACGCCGAGGACCCGGGCGGCGGCCGCTTCCTCCCCACCCCCGGCACCTTGACCCGGTTCCGGCCCCCGGCCGGGATCGGTGTGCGGGTGGACGCCGGCTACCAGGAGGGCGACACCCTCCCCGGCGTGTACGACAGCCTGCTGGCCAAGGTGATCACGTGGGGCCCCGACCGGGAGACGGCCCGCCGGCGCATGCTGCGGGCCCTGCGGGAGACCGACGTCGAGGGCGTGGCCACCACCATCCCGGCCCACTTGCTGGTGCTGGAGCACCCCGACTTCGTCGCCGGCGCCCACTACACCAGCTGGGTCGAGCGCGAGCTCGACTTCGCCACCCTGGCGCCGGCCGCCCCTCCCCCGGCCGAGCCCCCGGCCGGCGCCGGCCCCGAGCCCCGCGTCCGGCGCGACGTGGACGTGGAGGTGGACGGCCGGCGCTACTCGGTGCGCCTGTGGGTCCCCGACCTCCCCGCCTCCGGCGGCCTGCCCGGCTCCAAGCTGGGGCGGGCGGTGGCGTCGGTGGCGTCCCGCTCCCGGCCGAGGACGTCGGGCGGACCCGGGCCGGCGTCGAGCGGGAGGGTGGTCGCCCCCATGCAGGGCACCGTGGTCACCGTCGCCGTCGCCGTGGGCGACGAGGTGGAGGCGGGGCAGGCCCTTTGCGTGCTGGAGGCCATGAAGATGGAGAACAACATCACGGCCGAGCGGTCGGGCACGGTGCGCGAGGTGCGGGTCCAGGCCGGCGACACCGTCGGCGCCGGCGACCTGCTCGCCGTCATCGAGTAGCCCGGGCCTACTCCGCCGCGTCGGAGAGGGCCTCGGCCAGGGCCGGGTGCACCAGCAGGCTCTCCACGATGTCGGTGACCTTGAGGTGGGCGGTGACGGCCAGCGCGATCACCGAGATCAGCTCGGCCGCGCTGCGGCCCACGATGGACCCGCCCAGCACCACCCCGGTGGCCGGGTCCGACACGATCTTCACGAAGCCCCGGGCGTCGCCGTCGATAAGCGCCCGGGGGTTGGCGGCGTAGGGCACCTTGGTCACCCGGATCTTGCGGCCGATGGCGAAGGCGTCGGCCTCGGCCAGGCCCACGTCGGCGATCTCGGGCTCGGTGAACACGGCGCTGGCCGCCTTGTCGTAGTCGAGGTGGCGGTGCTCCCGGGTGTGCAGGCCCATCACGTGCTCGGCGATCTTGCGGCCCTGGGTCGACGCCACCGACGCCAGCGGCAGCTTCCCCGACAGGTCGCCGCCCACGTAGATGTGCTTGACGTTGGACTGGCAGTGGTGGTTGCACGGCACGTAGCCGCCGGCGTCGACCTCCACCCCTGCCTCCTCCAGGCCCAGGCCCTCGACGTTGGGCACCGAGCCGATGGCCAGCAGGGCGTGCGAGCCCCGGGCCGTGCGGCCGTCGTCGCAGCGCACCACCACCTCGTCGCCCTCGCGGTCGACCCCCACCGCCCTGGCCCCCATGTACAGGCGCACGCCGGAGCGGATGAAGTCCTCCTCCAGGGCGGCCGCCACCTCCGGGTCCTTGCCCGGGAGCACCTGCTGGCGGCTGACGATGAGGGTGACCTTGGAGCCGAAGGACCGGAACATGTGGACGAACTCCACGCCGGTGACGCCCGAGCCGATCACCACCAGGTGCGACGGCAGCTCCGGCGGCGGGTAGGCCTGCCGGGTGGTGAGGAGGCGCTCGCCGTCGGGCGTGGCCCAGTCGGGGACGCGGGGCCGGCTGCCGGTGGAGACCAGTACGGCGTCGGCCGCCAGCTCCTCCACCCCGGAGTCCGTGTCGACCACCACCTCGTGCGGGCCCTTCAGCCGGCCCGTGCCGTGCAGCACCCGCACGCCCTGGCTGTCCAGCAGCTCGCACACCGAGTTCCGGAGGTGCTCGGAGATGGAGAGGATGCGCCGGCGCAGCACCTCGAGGTCGACCACGGCGTCGTCCATCCGGTCCAGCCCGAGGGCCTCGGCGCGGCGGGCCAGCGACAGCAGGCCGCCGGTGGCGATCATGGCCTTGGACGGGATGCAGTCCCACAGGTTGGCGGCGCCGCCCATCACGTCCTTCTCGACGACGGTGACGTCGGCGCCCAGCCGGGCCGCGTGGGTGGCGGCCTGCACGCCGGCCGGGCCGGCGCCGACGATGACGAAACGGACGGCCATGCAACGAGGCTAACCCCGACCGGCCCGTCGTCGTCCCGGGCCACTCCCGAGTAAATAGCTCGCCAAAATGGCGAGCTCTTTACTCGAAAGGGGGGTGGGGGGGTCAGCCGCCGGGCTCGTGGGTGCCCAGCTCGGCCCGGAGCACGTCGCTGACCTCGCCGAGGGTGGCCCGGGCCCGCAGGGCCTCCTTCATGGGCTCCAGCAGGTTGGCCGTGCCGCGGGCGGCGGTGGCCACGCCGGCCAGGGCGGCCCGCACCTCCTCGGCGTCCCTGCCGGCCCGGACCCCGCGCACCCGCTCGGCCTGGCGCCGCTCGAGGTCGGGGTCGGACGGGAGCAGCTCGGCCGGCGCCGCGTCGTCGTCCACGAAGCGGTTGACGCCCACCACCACCTTGTCGCCGGCGTCGACGGCCCTGGCCACGGCGTAGGCGGCCTGGTCCACCTCGTCCTGGAGGAAGCCGGCCTCGATGGCGGCGACGGCCCCGCCCAGCTCGTCGATGCGCTCCAGGTAGGCCCACGCCGCCGCCTCCACCTCGTCGGTGAGCGCCTCCACGAAGTACGACCCGGCCAGCGGGTCCACCGTGTCGGTGACGCCGGACTCGTGGGCGATGACCTGCTGGGTGCGCAGGGCCAGCTTGGCGGCCCGCACCGTGGGCAGGCCGAAGGCCTCGTCGAAGCCGTTGGTGTGCAGGCTCTGGGTGCCGCCCAGGACGGCGGCCAGGGCCTGGATCGTCACCCGCACCACGTTGGTGTCGGGCTGCTGGGCGGTGAGGGTCGACCCGCCCGTCTGGGTGTGGAACCGCAACTGGGCCGAGCGCTCGTCGGCGGCGCCGAAGCGCTCGGTGACGATCCGCCACCACATGCGGCGGGCGGCCCGGAACTTGGCCACCTCCTCGAACAGGTTGCTGTGGCCGTTCCAGAAGAAGCTCATCCGGGGGGCGACGTCGTCGACGGCCAGGCCGGCGTCCACCGCGGCCTGGAGGTAGGCGATGCCGTCGGCCAGGGTGAACGCCAGCTCCTGCACGGCCGTGGAGCCGGCCTCGCGGATGTGGTAGCCGGACACCGAGATGGTGTTCCACGCCGGCAGGTGCCGGCGGCAGTAGGCGAACAGGTCGGTGACCAGGCGCATGGAGGCCCGGGGCGGGTGGATGTAGGTGCCCCGGGCCACGTACTCCTTGAGGATGTCGTTCTGCACCGTGCCCCGGATCTGGGCCGGCGCCACCCCCTGCTCCTCGGCCACCAGCTGGTAGAGCAGCACCACGATGGCGGCGGTGGCGTTGATCGTCATCGAGGTGGCCACCCGGTCGAGGGGCAGGCCGGCCAGCAGCCGGCGCATGTCGTCGACGGAGTCGATGGCCACGCCCACCCGGCCCACTTCGCCCTCGGCCCGGGGATGGTCGGAGTCGTAGCCCATCTGGGTGGGCAGGTCGAACGCGCACGACAGCCCGGTCTGGCCCGCGTCCAGCAGCATCCGGAACCGGGCGTTGGTGGCCTCGGCGTCCCCGAACCCGGCGTACTGCCGCATGGTCCAGGGCTTCCCCCGGTACATGTCGCGGTGCACGCCCCGCGTGTACGGCGGCGCCCCGGGAGTGCCGAGCGCCACGTCCGGGTCCCACCCGGAGAGGTCCGACGCCGTGTAGAGCGGGCGGACCTCGATCCCGGAGTCGGTGTACCGCTGCGGGTCGCTCGCCACGAAGGCCGAGGCTAGAACCACCGACCACCGACCACCGACCACCGACCACCCGCCACCGACCACCGACCACCCGCCACCCGCCACCCAGCAGCAGCCACCACCGTCGAGGCCACGACCGCCGGCCGCCACCCGCCACCCGCCGGAAGCCACCACCGTCGAGGCCACGACCGCCGGCCGCCGGCCGCCGCCGAAGGCGGCGTCCCCCCGGCTGGCGGTCAACGAGCCGTCAGCGCGGAGGGCGGCCGGCCCAGCCGGCCGCCCGCAGCACCGTCAAGCTCGGCGAGCAACCTCCGGTTGCGAGCCGACGTGCGGCATGCACAACTCGTCGTACTCGGCGATGACGATCGGCCCCGCGTTCGGGCCGCAGGCCGGGCACTCGGGGTCCCGGTGCACCTTGAAGGTGCGGAACGACTCCTCCAGCGCGTCGTAGGCCAGCAGGCGCCCGATGAGCGGGTCGCCGAGGCCGAGGAGGATCTTGATGGCCTCCATGGCCTGGATGCTGCCCACGATGCCCGGCAGCACGCCCAGCACGCCGGCCTCGGCGCACGACGGCGCCAGCTCGGCCGGGGGCGGCTCGGGGATCATGCAGCGGTAGCACGGCCCCTGGTAGGGGGCGAACACGGTGGCCTGGCCCTCGAAGCGGAAGATGGACCCGTGCACCACCGGGATCCTCTTGAGCAGGGAGGCGTCGTTCACCAGGTACCGGGTGGGGAAGTTGTCGGTGCCGTCGACGATCACGTCGTAGCCGTCGATGACGTCGAGGACGTTGTCGGCGCCGAGCCGCACGTCGTAGGTGGCCACGTCGACGTCGGGGTTCAAGGCGGTGAGCGTCTTCTTGGCCGAGTCGACCTTGCGGTCGCCCACCCGGTCCATGTTGTGGAGCAGCTGGCGCTGGAGGTTGGAGGCGTCCACCACGTCCATGTCGACGATGCCGAGCGTGCCCACGCCGGCCGCGGCCAGGTACAGGGCGGCGGGCGAGCCCAGCCCGCCGGCGCCCAGCAGCAGGACCCTGGAGTCGAGCAGCTTCTGCTGGCCGGCGGTGCCCACCTCGGGCAGCAGGAGGTGGCGGTGGTAGCGGTTGCGCTGGTCGGCGCTGAGGGTGCGGGGCTCGCCCCACGGGCGGCCCTCGTCCTTCCAGCGGTTGAACCCCCCGGCCAGGCTCACCACGTCGGTGTAGCCCAGGTCCTGCAGGGTCTTGGCCGCGAAGGCGGACCGGAACCCGCTGGCGCAGTGCACGATCACCGGGCGGGACTTGTCGGGCAGCTTCCCCTCCACCTGGCCCTCGAGGTGGCCACGGGGGATGTGCACGGCGCCGGGGATGGCGCCCTGCTCGTGCTCGTCGGGCTCACGCACGTCCAGCACCACGCTGGACCCGAGGCGCGGCTCGGCCTCGGCGCCGTCGATCTCTCTGATCTGGGCCTTGGCCTTGGCGAGGAGCTCGCGGGATGAGGGCACGACACCTACCAGCCTTCCGGGGAGAGAGGTTCCCTCCTCTAAACCCTACCGGCTGGGTCGACATTCCCCAAGCCGGGCCGGGCCGGCGGCCGTAGCGTCCCGGCATGGAGCTCACCGAGGCCATCCGCCGGCGCCGCATGGTGCGCGACTACGAGGACCGCCCGGTCGACCCGGCCGTCGTGGACGCCCTGCTGGCGGCGGCCACCCACGCCCCGTCGGCCGGCTTCGCCCAGGGCTGGTCGTTCCTCGTCCTCGAGGGCCCGGACCAGACCGAGCGGTTCTGGCGCCACACCCTCCCCCCGGCCGAGCGGGCCCGGTTCGCGTGGCCCGGCCTGCTGCGGGCGCCGGTGCTCGTGCTCCCCCTCGCCTCGCGGCGGGCCTACCTCGACCGCTACGCCGAGCCCGACAAGGCCGGCGCCGGCCTGGGCCGGGAGGCGGCCTGGCCCGTCCCCTACTGGCAGGTCGACTGCGCCTTCGCCACCATGCTGCTCCTCCTCGGTGCCGTCGACGCCGGCCTGGGCGCGCTGTTCTTCGGGATCTTCCGGGGCGAGCGGGAGCTGCTGGACGGCCTCGGCGTGCCCGGCGACCACCGGCCCATCGGCGCCGTCGCCCTGGGCCACCCCGCCCCCGGCGGCCGGCCCTCGTCCTCGGCGGCCCGGGGCCGGCGCCCCCTGGCCGAGGTGGTCCACCGGGGCCGCTGGTGAGCGCCGGCCCGCACTGGTAGCGGAATCCGGCGCCAGGGGGACGATTTCCGCTACCAAAGCCTTGACACCGGTGGGCGGGTGGACATGAAATACATCGAAACGCCTTCCCCCCCTCTGGCCGCCCCCGCCCACCGTGGAGGCTCACATGCCCGCCCCGCCCGTCCCCGTCCCCGCGCCCGCCCCGCCCCCGGCCCAGGTCCTCGCCATCCGGCCCTGGCCCGACCCCGTGATCGACTCCCTCGGCCACGACCCCCGCTCCCAGTACGTCGAGACGTACTGGCTGGGGATCCTGGGCCCCTCCACCACCTGGCTGCTCCGGCGCCTGGTGTCCGGCCTCGAGGCCAGCCCGGCCGGCTTCGACCTCCCCCTGGCCGACACGGCCCGCTGCCTCGGCCTGGGCGACAGGGGCGGGCGCAACTCGCCGTTCACGCGGGCCCTCACCCGGCTGGTGCAGTTCGACCTGGCCCAGCCCCACGGCCACGCCGGGCTGGCCGTGCGCCGGAAGGTCCCGCCCCTCAACCGCCGCCAGGTCCAGCGCCTCCCGGCCGTGCTGCAGGCCCAGCACCGGGCCCTGCAGGAGACCGACCTGCGCACGCCGGCGGCCGAGGGACTGCGCCGGCGGGGCCGCCAGCTGGCCCTGTCGCTGCTGGAGCTGGGGGAGGACCTGGAGGCGGCCGAGCGCCAGCTGCTGCGCTGGCGCTACCACCCGGCCCTGGCCCGGGAGTCGGCGGCGTGGGCGTGGGACCGCCACCGCCGCGCCCTGCGGGCCGCGGCCACGATCTCGGCCGAGTCCGAGGCCGAGGCCGGGTCCGGGCCCGACGCCGCCTGAGGGGACCGCGAGCCGCGGCCCGTGACCCCCGGCGCCGCATTGGACGCCGGCACGTTCTGGTAGGCATCCAGGTGTGAAGTACCGGCGACTGGGGCGCAGTGACCTGGACGTGTCCGAGGTGAGCCTCGGGTCGTGGCTGACCTTCGGCTCGTCGGTCGAGACCGTCCGGGCCCGGGCGTGCGTGCGCGCCGCCCTCGACGCCGGCATCAACTTCTTCGACACCGCCAACGTCTACGGCCGGGGCGCGGCCGAGTCGTTCCTGGGCGAGGCGCTGGCCGGCGTCGACCGCTCCTCGTACGTGGTGGCCACCAAGGCCTTCTTCCCCATGTCGGACACCGACCGGGGGCTGTCGGCGGCCCAGGTGGCCAGGCAGTGCGACGCCTCCCTGCGCCGGCTCCGCACCGACCACGTCGACCTCTTCCAGTGCCACCGCTACGACCACGACACGCCCCTGGAGGAGACCATGGGCGCGCTCAGCGACCTGGTGCGCCAGGGCAAGGCCCGCCACATCGGCTTCAGCGAGTGGACGGCCGGACAGATCGAGGCGTCGCTGGCCGTCCCCGGAGCCGAGCGGTTCGTGTCGAGCCAGCCCCAGTACTCCATCCTCCACCGGGATCCCGAGGACCGCGTGTTCCCGGTGTGCGAGCGGGAGGGCATCGGCAACATCGTGTGGTCGCCGCTGGGCCAGGGCGTCCTCACCGGCAAGTACCGGCCCGGCGCCGCACCCCCGCAGGGGAGCCGGGCTGCCCACCCCACCGTCGGCCACTGGATGGAGCGCTTCCGGAGGGACGACGTCCTCGAGGCGGTGCAGCGGCTGGAGCCGGTGGCCCGCCGGGCCGGCCTCACCCTCGCCCAGCTGGCGCTGGCGTGGGTGCTGCGCCGGCCCGAGGTGTCGTCGGCCATCATCGGGGCCAGCCGCCCCGAGCAGGTGGCGGAGGACGCGGCCGCCGCCGGTGTCACCCTCGACGACGGCGTGCTCGCCGCCGTCGACGACGCCGTGAAAGGGGTGGAGGTCTGACCAGGCCCGCCGGCCCGTCGGCCGGCGCCTCCACCTGGGAGGCGCGCCAGCGGGCCTTCGTGGAGGGGCGGGGCCGGCTGGCCGGCACCGACCCCAGCACCGGCACCCTGGTGGTGCTGCCGTCGCCCACCTTCGCCGTGTCCGAGCTGCGCAAGATCACCGGCATCCAGTTCTACGAGGAGCGGATGCTGTTCACCACCCTGCTCCTGCGCCGGCCCGACCTGCGCATGGTGTACCTGACCTCGCTGCCGGTGGACGAGGCCATCGTGGCCTACTACCTGCGCTTCCTCCCCGACCCCGACGACGCCCGCCGGCGGCTGGTGCTGCTGACCCTCGACGACCCGTCGCCGCTGCCGCTGAGCGAGAAGCTCCTGCACCGCCCGGACGTGCTCGACCAGGTGCGGGAGCTGGCCGGGCCGCCCGACCAGGCCCACCTCCTGCCGTTCAACGTGACCCGCTTCGAGCACGACCTCACCGAGGTCCTGGGCCTGCCCGTCTACGGTCCCCATCCCGACCTGGTGCCGCTCGGCTCCAAGTCCGGGTCACGGCAGGTGGCCCGGCGGGCCGGCGTCCCGGTCCTCGACGGCAGCGAGGACCTGTTCAGCCTCGACGATGTCGAGGCGGCCGTCCACGCCCTGCGGGCCCGCCGGCCCGACGCGCCGGCGGTGGTCGTCAAGCTCAACGACGGGTTCTCGGGGCAGGGCAACGCCATCGTCGACCTGCGCGGGCTGGCCTCGCCGCTGCCGGCGTCGGCCACCACCTTCTGCGCCGCCGGCGAGTCGTGGCCGTCCTTCGCGGCCAAGATCGAGGCCGGCGGCAGCATCGTGGAGGAGCTGGCGCAGGGCGAGGGTGTCGTGTCGCCCAGCGTCCAGGTCCGCATCGCCCCGAGCGGCACGTTCGAGGTGATCTCGACCCACGACCAGGTCCTCGGCGGGCCCAGCAACCACATCTACCTCGGATGCCGCTTCCCGGCCGATCCCGCCTACCGGCTCGAGATCCAGTCGGCGGCGCTGGCGGTGGCCGAGGTCCTGGCCGGCGACGGCGTGATCGGCTCGTTCGGCATCGACTTCCTCGTCGTCCCCGAGCCGTCCCGGCTCCAGCTGTACCTGAGCGAGATCAACCTCCGCATGGGCGGCACCACCCACCCGTACTGGATGACCCGCCTCGTCACCGGGGCCGTCTACGACGACGCCACCGGCGAGCTGGTGGTGGACGGCCGGGCCACCTGCTACGTGGCCACCGACAACCTCAAGTCGGAGCACCTGGTGGGGCGCACGCCGGCCCAGGTGATCGAGGCCGTCGACCGGGCCGGCCTCGCCTACGACCCGGCCACCGGCGCCGGGGTCACCCTCCACCTCATGGGCGCCATCCCGAGGTTCGGGAAGATGGGCGCCACCTGCATCGCCCCCACCATCGACGACGCCGACGAGCTCTCGAGCGAGCTCGCCGGCGCCGTCGTCAGGTGACGGCCTCCGCCCCGCCTACGCGGTGGCGATCCCGTTGCTGGCCATGCCCACCACCGGCTGGTTGAGGGTGATGTTGCCGGTGGAGCCGAGGAACGCGGCGTCGCCGAAGGCGAAGATGCCGCCGTCCGAGGCCACCAGCCAGTAGCCGTTGCCGGTGGGCGTGAGGTCCATCCCCTCGATGGGCTTGTTCAAGGTGATGGCGCCGGTGGAGCCGCGGAACACGGCGTCGCCGAAGGCGAAGATGCCGCCGTCGGAGGCCACCAGGTAGTAGCCGTTGCCGCTCGGGCTCATGGCCATGCCCCGGATGGGCTTGTTCAGGACCAGGGCGCCGGTGGAGCCGCGGAACACGGCGTCGCCGAAGGCGAAGATGCCGCCGTCGGAGGCCACCAGGAAGTAGCCGTTGCCGGTGGGCGTGGGTGCCATCCCGACGATGGGCTGGTTGAGCCTCAGGGCGCCGGTGGAGCCCAGGAACTTGGCGTTGCCGAAGGCGAAGATGCCGCCGTCGGAGGCCACCAGCCAGTAGCCGTCGCCGTTGGGCGTGGCCGCCATGCCCACGATGGGCTTGTTCAGGCGGATGCCGCCGGTGGAGCCCATGAACCTGGCGCCGCCGAAGGAGAAGATGCCGCCGTCCGAGGCCACCAGCCAGTAGCCCCGCTTGCCCTGGTTGACCTGGCTCACATTCTCGAAGTTGACGTGGGTCACCGTGCCCCGCCCCGCCACCGAGATGGTGGTGGCGGTGGAGGTGGAGGCCAGGCCCTGGGCGTCGACGACCAGGGTGTCGCCGGTGGCGTGGGCGCCGCCGTCGGCGTTGACGGTCACGCCGGTGACGGGCACCACCCGCAGGGTGTCGTCACCGTCGCCCGTGCCGACCGCGATGGCCTCCACCGTGCCGATGTCGAGGGCGAACGTCCCCAGGTTGGAGCGGAGGAACGAGACGCGGGGGCCGTTGGGGGCGATCGCGAACTCGTCGCCACCGGCCGACCCGTTGACGATGGCCGCGTCGTTGCCGGCGCCGCCCTCGATGTGGTCGCTGCCGTCGCCGTTGTTCCAGGTGGTGACGTCGTCGCCGGCCTCGCCGAAGAGCTGGTCGTCGCCGGCGCCGCCGGTGAGGCCGTCCTTGCCCTCGCCGCCGCGGAGCACGTCGTTGCCGGCGCCGCCCACGAGCGTGTCGTCGCCGGCGCCGCCCGCTACGACGTCGGGGCCGTCGACCCCGGTGACGGTGTCGTTGCCGTCGCCGGCGTCGATGTCGAGGGCGATGAGCCCGGCCACGGGCCCGGTGGCGGTGACGGTGTCGTTCCCGGCCAGGGTGTTCAGGTCCAGGGTCTCGGTGGTGCCGACGTCGAGAGTGAACGGCCCGGGGGCGGCGCGGGCGACGAGCACCCGCGGCGCCACGCCGGGCGCGATGGTGAAGGTCTCGTCGCCGGCCGCGCCGTTGACCTGGACCACGTCGGCGCCGTCGCCGCCGTTCACCACGTCGCTGCCGTCGCCGTTGTTCCAGACGAGGGTGTCGTTGCCGGCGTCGCCGTTCACCGTGTCGGCGTCGTTGCCGCCCGCGATGGTGTCGTTGCCGGGACCGCCGTTCACGGTGTCGGCGCCGGCCTGGCCGTTCAGCGTGTCGCCGATGGCCGAGCCGGTGATGGTGTCGGCGCCGTCGCCGCCGTTGACCGTGACCGAGGCCAGGGCGGTGAAGTTGCCGGCGGTGGTGACCACGCCGCTCAGGTCGATGGTGTTGGCGCCCGGCCCACCGGTGATCACCATCGAGGTGATCGAGGTGCAGGGGGCCGCCCCGGTGGTGGGGTCGGTCCCGTCGATCTTCACGTTCCCGCCCACGCACGTGATGGGGATGCTGTCAGCCGCGTCGCTGGTCACGGTCAGGACGCCGGCCACCACCGTCTTGGTGGTCAGGGCGGCGGCGGCCGGCACCGCCGTGGTCGCCAGGCCCACCAGGCCGACGACCAGGGCCGCGGCGGCGCGCCGCACGATTGGTGCGCTCATGATGTTCTTCCTCCTCGAGGGGGTAGCGGACCCACCTAGTCCGTTGCCCGTTCCTACCCAATTGTTGGGATCTAATCGCCCGTGACGCCGAATCCCCGCAGCAGCTCGAGGAGGGTCCGGACCCCGAAGCCCGTGCCGCCCTTGCTGAGGTAGCCGTCGTCGGCGTCCGACCGGGCCGGGCCGGCGATGTCGAGATGTACCCACGGCACCCCGTCGACGAACTCCCGCAGGAACAGGCCGGCCACGATCGTGCCGGCCTCGCCCGCCTTGCCGATGTTCTTGAGGTCGGCCACGTCCGACTCCAGGTGGGAGCGGTAGTCGTCGTGCAGCGGCAGCGGCCAGGCCGGCTCCCCGGCCCGCTCCCCCGCGGCCCGGACCTGCCCGCCGAGGTCGTCCGAGTTCCCGAGCACGGCGCACACCCGCCGGCCCAGGGCCACCACCTGGGCGCCGGTGAGCGTGGCCAGGTCGACGATGGCGTCGGGCCGGCGCTCGGCCGCCAGCGACAGGGCGTCGGCCAGCACCAGGCGGCCCTCGGCGTCGGTGTTGAGCACCTCGACGGTGGTGCCGTTGCGGATCTCGAGGACGTCGCCGGGCTTGACCGCCCTGCCCCCGGGCATGTTCTCGGTGATGGGCAGCAGGCCCACCACCCGGACCGGGACCTCGAGGTCGGCGAGGGCCGACATGGCCCCGAGCACGGCGGCCGCCCCCGACATGTCGGTCTTCATGGTCATCATCCCGTCGGCCGTCTTGAGCGAGAGGCCGCCCGAGTCGAAGGTGATGCCCTTGCCCACGAGGACGACGGTGGGGGCGCCGGCGGCGCCGGCCGGCTCGTAGGTCAGCTCCACCAGCCGGGGCGGCTCGGCCGAGCCACGGGCCACGCCGGCCAGGCCCCCGAGGCGCTGCTCCACGATGGCGGTCTCGTCCAGGACCTCGATGGCCAGGCCGGCGCCGGCGGCCACGGCCCGGGCCCGCTCGGCCAGGCGGGTGGGCGTGAGGGCGCCGGCCGGCTCGTTCACCAGGTCGCGCGCCAGCCACACGGCCCGGGCCACCCGGGCGCCCCGGGCCACGGCCGGGGCCAGGTCGGCGGCGTCCGGCGCCACCACGCGGAAGCGCTCGATGCGGCACGGATCGGGCTGGCGGAGGTAGGCGGTGAAGCGGTAGGCGGCCATGCCGGCGCCCTCGGCCAGGGCCTGGGCGGCGGCGGCGCGGTCCATGCCGGCGGGCACGGCGTCGAGCAGGGTGGTGGCCACGTCGGCGGCCTTCCAGGCCGACCGCACCACGCAGGCGCCGGCCCGCCGGAACGACTCCACCGTCAGCCCGGCCGGCTCGCCCAGGCCCACCGCCACCACCACGGTGCCGGCGCCGGCCAACATGGCCTGGGCCTGCCCCGCCTTGCCCTCGAAGCCCAGGCCGTCCAGGTCGGCTGCGTCCAGGGGGGCGGGCCAGGGAGCCGACCCCTCGGGGACCGAGGGCCCGGCGAGCACCGGGACGGCCAGGACGGTGCCGGGCCCGGGGGCGGTCGGG
>JBQTJJ010000028.1:0-3893 GCA_052387235.1 Actinomycetota bacterium | reverse complement strand
AGGGACCGGGCCGCTTCGAGCCAGGTCTGGGCCGCCACGTCCTCGGCCTCGCCGCCGGCCCGCACCCGGAGGTAGCGCAGCAGGGAGGGCTGGAGCTGCCGGAACAGCTCGGCCACGGCCCACTCCGCTCCGGCCTGGGCGGCGCTCAGAGTGGCCTCGAAGTCGCCCACAGGTGCTGTGTCGGCACGCCCTTGAGCCCGAGCGCGCCCCGAACAGCGGAAGGGGCCCCGGAGGGCCCCTTCCGCTGCTGCACTCGTGCCGGCCGGAGCCGGCGGGTCCGCTACCCGGCCGACATGCCCACCACCGGCTGGGCCAGCGGGGTGGCACCCGTGGAGCCGGCGAAGACGGCGTCGCCGAAGGCGAAGATGCCCCCGTCGGAGGCGGTGAGGAAGTAGCCCCTGCCGGACGCCGTGGCGTCCATCCCCACCACCGGCCGGGCCAGGCGGGTGCCACCGGTGGAGCCCCGGAAGGCGGCGTCGCCGAAGGCGAAGATGCCGCCGTCGGACGCCACCATCCAGTACCCGTTGCCCGACGGGGTGGCGGCCATGCCGACCACGGGCTGGGCCAGGCGGGTCCCGCCCGTGGAGCCGAAGAACCTGGCGTCGCCGAAGGCGAAGACGCCGCCGTCCTTCGCCACCAGCCAGTAGCCCCTGCCCGACGGCGTGGGCGCCATGCCCACCACCGGCTGGGCCAGCCTGATGGCGCCGGTGGAGCCGTGGAAGCCGGCGTCACCGAAGGAGAAGATGCCGCCGTCGCCGGCGACCAGCCAGTAGCCCACGTTGGACGGGGTGTTGGCCATGCCGACCACGGGCTGGGCCAGTCGGGTGGCGCCGGTGGAGCCGAAGAAGCCGGCGCCGCCGAAGGCGAAGATGCCGCCGTCGCTGGCCACCAGCCGGTAGCCGGGGCCGCTCAGGCTGGGCAGGGCCTGGGCCACCACGATCCGGTCGACCTTGGACCTGAGGCCGAGGTCGGCCAGCGCCGCGTTGGCCTGGGTCACGTCGGCGCCGGGCGTGGTCAGCAGCAGGCCGTTGACGCGGGCCACGGCTGCTCCCAGTGCACCGCCGACGACCGGCTGCTCCGACGGGGCCAGGTACACCATGTTCGTGGGCATGCGCCGGGCGACGGACTCGGCGACGATCGCCTTGGACACGGCGAGGCCGTCGGCGCCGCCGAGGCGCTTGGCGCCGGGCAGCGAGGCGGCCACGCCGTCGGAGACGAGGCCGCTGCCGCCGATCACCAGCGTGGTGGTGATGTGCAGCGCGGCCAGGGCCTCGGTGGTGGCGGTGGGGACGGCGTCGCGCTCGGTGAACAGGACGGGCAGGCGGAGGGACGCGGCCATGGCGGCGGCGGCGGCCCCCTCGCCGGCCCCGGCCGGATTGACGACGACGGCCGCGTCGAAGGCCGGCACCTTGGCCGTCTTCTGTGCCGACGAGCGCCGGTCGAGGCTCACGGCGATGGCCTTGGCCTGCTCGGCCGCCGAGCCCGAGAACCGGACGATCTCGTCCTCGGGGACGCCGGCGGCCACCAGGTCGGAGGACACCTTCGGGGCCAGTGCCCCCTCGCCGCCGACGAGGAAGGCGCCGATGGGCGACATGCGCTGGACCTCGGCCCTGAGCTCGGCGTTCAGCCCGCTGGCGTTCGACAGCAGCAGCGGCGCCAGGTGGGCACGGGAGAGCACCGACCCCGCCAGCGCCCCGGCCGCATCACCCTCGTTCACGATGACGGGCCGCGTGATGGCACGGTTGGAGAAGCCGACGTTGAGCACGGCCTGGGCGCCGCCCTGGTAGGCGTAGCGGGACAGGTGCACCGACAGGCTCGAGGGGCTGACCTGGGGCAGGCGCTGCACGGCGATCTCGTCGGACGCCTTGGTGCTCATGCGGCCGAGGTAGATGTCGCCGTTCTCGACGTCGAAGTTGCCCTCACGTGAGTCCTGCCAGGCGAAGAGGACCTCGTCGTTGCCGATGTGGGCCAGGGTGGGGCCCCAGCTCCAGTAGATCTGGCCGTAGTGGTCGTAGCCCACGTCGAGGTTCTGGGACTTGTCGCTGATCCGCCGGTTGGGGGCGAAGGTGGCGCCGTTGTCGCTGGAGAAGGTGTAGTAGGTGTCGCCCATCCGGGCCTCGCCGTTGCCGAGGTGGGAGTGGGTCGGCGAGCGGTACCCGTGCCGGCGGTCCTGCCACACCACGTCCACCCGGCCGTTGGGAGCGACCTTCACCATGGGGTGGCGCTGGGCCGGTCCGGTGGCGGGCGCACCCGAGCCGGGCGGGTCGTCGTTGAGCCGCAGCGGTGCCGACCAGGTGGCACCGCCATCGGTGGAGCGGACGAGCATGGTGTCGACGTCGGGGTTGATGAAGTGGTCCTGGCGACCACCGGGTCGCGGCCCCTCCATGTAGGTCACGTACAGGATCGGGCTGGCGGGACTGGTGTCCATCTCGGGGAAGTTGGAGCCGTTGAACCGGGCCCCGGACTGGTCGATGTAGCCGTAGAGGCGGGTCACGTTGACCTTGGTCCACGAGCCGGTGGCCGGGACCGGGACGGCGGAGGCAGCGGTGGCGACCACGAGGGTGCTCTCCACCGGGGTGGGCTGGCCCGAGACGGTGGGGTCGGGCACCCGGTAGCCGATGGCCACCCGGCCGTTCGGCATGATGATCGGCTCGGTGAACTCGCCCGGGTTCTGGGTGACGGTGGCCGTGTTGGCGGGCAGCCCGGTGATGTCCACGGGCGTGGCCGACCAGGTGTCGCCCCCGTCGTTGGACCCGATGACCCGTACCCGGCTGGATGCCGGGGTGCCGGTGCTGGAGGTGAACACGATGTACAACCGGTCAGCCCCGGCCGCCCCCGCTCCGCGGTGCACGCCCACCTTGGGGGCACCGGCGCTGGGGCCGTTGTAGGCGACGATGGGGGTCCAGCTCGTCCCGCCGTTCACGGAGCGGTACAGGAGGATGCGGTTGGGGCCGCCGATCGCCTCGGCCACCGAGACGACGGTGTAGACGGTGTTCCCGGTGCCCCATTCCACGCTGCCCTCGAATGAGGGGCACGACGGGAGGGTGACGGGGCTGGCGGGGGGCGGGAAGCCGGCCGGCGGCGTGAGCGCCCCGCCCGTCCACTTGACCCCGCCGTCGGTGCTGACGAAGGCGTTGCAGTCCTGGGCCAGCGTGTCCTTCTGGACGTGGACCAGGTGCCGGTTGTTGGCCGGGTTGACCGCCAGCCCGGGGGTGTCCCGCACCCGGCCGGCGGGCGGGTCGCCGAGGCGATAGTTCTCCGAGACCCGGAGCTGGCCCACCGTCTGTGCCCTGGCCGCAGGCGAGGAGGTGAGAACGGTCAGTGTCGTGGCGGCAGCCACGGCCAGTGCAGCGATCCGCCGTCGCGTGCTGGTGGGTTGCATGAGGGGAGGGTCTCCTTGATGTCTCGGGGTGTCGGTGATGCGGTTCATGGGGCTGTGGCGACGCTGTTCGTGCCGGCGGCCGAGGAGGGTGCCGCTGCCGGATCGCAGGGGGATCCAGGCAGCCGGTGTCCGCGTGGGCGGGACGGGTATCCGGTCTTCACTCCTCGTCGGGCTCCTTCGGATCGACCGCAGGGGACCGGACGCGTGCTCGGGACCGCCAACACCGCTCGGTTGCCCCCAGCAACGCACCTCGGACGACCCGTCCATACCTTGGGACGGGCCCGCTGTTTCCCCAGTCGTTCACTTCGTTCCTGCTTCGAAACAGGATCCTTGCACCTTTGCCCGGTGTTCGCCGGGACCGGCCGGCCTTCGGGCGTCCCCTGGCGTGACGAAGGGGCAGCCCGGAGGCTGCCCCTTCGACCACCAGGTTGCTGCGGGTACTACCGACGGGCCGAGGCCGGAGCCTTGCTGTCGCGGCGGCCGGCCAGCACCAGGGCCGAGGCGCCGAGGG
>JBQTJJ010000027.1:0-3376 GCA_052387235.1 Actinomycetota bacterium | reverse complement strand
CCCACCTTGTCGGCCAGGGCCACCGTCTCCCGGGCGCACTCGGGGTGGGCCACCACGATGCCGCCCGGGTAGGTCTGGCGGAAGGCGGCCACGTGCTCGGGCTTGAAGCGCTGGTGGACCGAGCAGTGCCCCTTCCAGAGCAGGAAGGCGGCCTCCTTGACCTGGCGCTCCTCCAGCCCGCCCAGGTCCCTGCGGGGGTCCCAGACCGCCATGTCCGACTCGTCGAAGCCGAGCTGGTGGCCGGTGTTGCGGCCCAGGTGCTGGTCGGGGAAGAAGAGCACCTTGTCGCCCCGCTCCAGGGCCCAGGTGAGCACGGCCCGGGCGTTGGACGAGGTGCACACGGCCCCGCCGTGGTCGCCCACGAAGGCCTTCAGGGCGGCCGAGCTGTTCATGTAGGTGATGGGGACCAGTCGGCTCACGTCGATCACCTCGGCCAGCGCCTCCCAGGCCTCCTCCACCGAGTCGACGTCGGCCATGTCGGCCATGGAGCAGCCGGCGTTGAGGTCGGGAAGGACCACCTGCTGGTGGTCGCCGGTGAGGATGTCGGCCGACTCGGCCATGAAGTGCACGCCGCAGAACACCACGTACTCGGCCGTGCTGTTGGCGGCGGCCAGGCGGGAGAGGCCGAACGAGTCGCCCCTGGCGTCGGCCCAGCTCATCACCTCGTCGCGCTGGTAGTGGTGCCCGAGGATGAGCAGGCGGGGGCCGAGGGCGGCCTTGGCCGCGCCGATCCACCCCGCTAGCTGCTCAGGGGACGCGGTGGTGTAGCGGTCGGGTAGCGGAGCCTGGAGCCGCAGCATGTTGGCAAACCCCCCTCTGTGGAGGAGCTCCGAACACGGCCGGCGGGGACAGCCTGGTCGCCCATCCGCGGGGTTGTCGGCCTCGGAGCTTGGATATGTCGCCGGAGACCAGGCCGGCGTGGTCCCAGTGTAGGCGCCCGGCGAACGCCAGGGGGGTGTTAGGAAGAAAGGCACCGCGCTGTCTATACTTCTGCCTATGGCCCTGAGCATCAAACACGCCGACGCGGACCGGCTGGCGCGGCAGCTGGCCGCAACCACGGGCGAGACCTTGACGGACGCCGTCGTGGTCGCCCTTCGAGAGCGCCTGGAGCGCGAGCGGGCCCGGCGCCGCGTGGGAACCGCCGACCGGCTCCGCCGCTTGGCTGCCGAGGTCGCCGGCCTGCCCGTGCTGGACCCCCGGCCCGCCGACGCGATCGTCGGCTACGACGAGCACGGCCTGGCCCGATGACCGGCGTGGTCGTCGACACCTCGGCTGCCGTGGCCATCCTGCTCGGCGAGCCGGCTGCGGAGGATCTGCTCGCCGCCCTCGCCGGCGGCGAACCCCGCCTGGTGTCGGCCGCCACGCTGGTGGAGCTGGGGATCGTCCTGGAGGCTCGGCTGGGCCCGGCGGGAAGCGGGATCGTCGATCGCTTCGTGCGTGACGGTGGCATCGAAGTGGTCGACTTCGACCGCACACACGCCGACCGGGCCCTCGAGGGTTGGCGCCGCTTCGGCAAGGGCCGCCACCCGGCCGGCCTCAACCTCGGGGACTGCTTCGCCTACGGGCTGGCCGTGGCCGGCGGGCACCCGGTGCTGTGCGTCGGCGACGACTTCGCCCGCACCGACGCCGGCGTGGTGCCGCCCGTCGAGCTCGGTACCGGAGACTGAAGCCGCAGCAAGCCTGACGAACGCCGGCGCTTCACACGGCCATGCCGGCACGAGGACGGCTCCGGAGCGAGGCAGAGTGGAGGGGTGGTGCAGCGCCCGCCCGCCGGCTCGATCCCCGACGCCCCCGGCTCCTACCAGTTCCGGGACGGGGACGGGCGCGTCATCTACGTGGGCAAGGCCCACTCGCTGCGCCAGCGCCTGTCCAACTACTTCGTGAACCCGCTGTCGCTGCCCCCGCGCACGGCCCAGATGGTGGCCACGGCCGAGAGCGTGGAGTGGATCCAGGTCAACAACGACGTGGACGCCCTGATGCTCGAGTACAGCCTGATCAAGCAGCACCGGCCCCGGTTCAACATCCGCCTCCGGGACGACAAGAGCTACCCGTTCCTGGCCGTCACCCTCGACGACGAGTGGCCCCGGGCCATGGTGATGCGGGGCCAGCGCCGCAAGGGCGTGCGCTACTTCGGGCCCTTCGGCCACGCCTACGCCATCCGGGAGACCCTGGACCTGCTGCTGCGGACCTTTCCCATCCGCACCTGCTCGGACAACAAGTTCGCCAACCACGAGCGCCTGGGCCGGCCCTGCCTGCTGTTCCACATCGAGAAGTGCAGCGGGCCGTGCGTGAAGGAGGTGGCCCGGGAGGACTACGACGGCCTGGTGGACGAGCTGCTCCGCTTCCTCGACGGCGACACCGCCCCCATCGTGCGCCGCCTGGAGGCCGACATGCGGGCCGCCGCCGCCGAGCTGGACTTCGAGCGGGCGGCCCGGCTGCGGGACCGGCTGGTGTCGGTGCGCAAGGCCATCGAGCGCCAGCAGATGGTGGCCGACCGGGCCGAGGACCTCGACGTGATGGGCCTGGTGGAGGACGAGCTGGAGGCGGCCGTCCAGGTCTTCTACGTCCGTCGGGGCCGGGTGGTGGGCCGCAAGGGGTTCGTGATCGACAAGGTGGAGGACGTCACCCGGCCCCAGCTGGTGGCGTCGATCGTCCAGCAGCTCTACGCCGAGGAGCCGCCCCTCGGCGTGCCCAGGGAGGTGCTGGTCCCGGACATGCCCGAGGACACGGCCGTGCTGGAGGAGTGGCTCGGGGGCATGCGGCGCTCGGCCGTGCGCATCCGGGTGCCTCAGCGGGGCGACAAGCGGGCCCTGGCCGAGACCGTCACCCGCAACGCCGGCGAGGAGTTCACCCGCCACCGGCTCAAGCGCTCGGCCGACCACAACAGCCGGGCACGGGCCCTCAACGCCCTGCAGGAGGCACTGGACCTGCCCGAGGCGCCGCTGCGCATCGAGTGCTTCGACATGAGCCACATCCAGGGCACCGACTACGTGGGGTCGATGGTGGTGCTGGAGGACGCGCTGCCCCGCAAGGCCGAGTACCGCCGGTTCAAGGTCCGCACCGTGGAGGGCAACGACGACTACGCCGCCATGGAGGAGGTGCTCACCCGCCGGTTGACGGCCCTGCTGGCCGAGCGGGACCGCCCCATGGACGACCGCCACCGCCGCTTCTCCTACCCGCCCCAGCTGCTGCTGGTGGACGGGGGAAAGGGCCAGCTGGCCGTCGCCCTGCGGGTGGTGGAGGAGCTGGGCCTGGAGAACGAGATCCCGGTGGCGGCCCTGGCCAAGCAGTTCGAGGAGGTGTTCGTCCCGGGCCAGTCGGACCCCATCCGCATCGCCCGGCAGTCGGAGGCCCTGTACCTGCTGCAGCGGGTGCG
>JBQTJJ010000026.1:0-8326 GCA_052387235.1 Actinomycetota bacterium | reverse complement strand
AATGCTCGACATGCTCCAGAAGCGTCGGGACGACGAGGAGGGCTTCACCCTCATCGAGCTCATGGTGGTGGTGCTGATCATCGCCATCCTGCTCGCCATCGCCATCCCCACCTTCCTCGGCGCCCGTGACCGGGCCAACAACAGGGCGGCCCAGTCGTCCGCTCGCAACTCCCTGACCGCGGCGAAGGTGCTCTTCACCGACGACCAGGACTACCTGACCGCCACTCCGGGCAACCTGGACGTCGAGGAGCCAAGCCTGGACCACGTGGACGGCGCCACCGCCTCCACCGACTTCAAGATGGTGTCGGTGGCCTCGGATGCCCGGGGCACGGAGTTCGGCGCCGCCGTCCTGTCCAAGAGCGGCGACTGCTTCCTGATCAACGACGCCTCCGGCGCCGGTGGCGGGACCACCTACGCCAAGCAGGAGCCGGCCACGGCCTGCGACGGCAACACCGCCCTCCTTGCGGCTGACGCCGAGTGGTAGCCACTCGCCCCTAGAGGGTGACGAGAGCGGGGCCCTCCGGGGCCCCGCTTTCGCGTTCTACGCTCGCCCGATCATGACCGCCTTCCTCGCCGTCACCTGCGCCGTCCTCGGACTGGTCGTGGGCTCCTTCCTCAACGTGGTGATCGCCCGGGTCCCCAAGAAGGAGTCCGTCGTCTCCCCCCGCTCCCGCTGCCCCGGGTGCGGCACGCCCATCTCCCCCCGCGACAACGTGCCGGTGCTGTCGTGGCTCCTGCTGCGGGGCCGGTGCCGGGCCTGCGGTGCGCCCATCTCCGGCCGCTACCCGCTGGTGGAGGTGGGCACGGCGGCCCTGTTCGCCGCCACCGCCGTTGCCATCGGCGCCCACGCCGCCCTCCCCGCGTTCCTCGTGTTCGTGGCGGCCCTGATCGCCATCAGCGCCATCGACCTCGAGCTGTACATCGTCCCCAACCGCATCATCTACCCGACGCTGTCGGTCTCCATCCCGCTGCTGCTCGTGGCCGCGGCGGTGGACGGGGACTGGAAGTCGGCCCGGGAGGCGGCCGTCGGCGGCGCGCTGTCCTTCGGGCTCTTCCTGCTGATCCACCTCATCAGCCCGCGGGGGATGGGCTTCGGCGACGTGCGCCTGTCGGGGGTGATCGGGATGTTCCTGGGGTGGCTCAGCGTCCCCCACGCCCTCCTGGGGCTGTTCCTCGCCTTCCTGCTGGCCTCGGTGCTCGGCGTGGGCCTGATCGCGGTCAAGCTCCGGTCCCGGAAGGACCACATCCCCTTCGGTCCCTTCATGGCCCTCGGGGCCGTGATCGCGGTGCTCTTCGGCGACCCGCTGCTGCGCCTCTACGGCGTGGGCTGACGCCCCCGGTCAGCCCCCTGGGGGCCTCAACCTTCGGCCCGCCGGGGCCGATACATCTGCGATGCCTCTTCCGCGCCGCCTCTCCCGGTCCGCCGCGACGGAGGAACGGGGTTTCACCCTCATCGAGATGGTGGTCACCATCTCGATCATCGGGGGGGTGTTCCTGTCGCTGAGCTTCGTCATGTTCGGCAGCCTCAGCGCCCTGGGAGCAGCCCGCCAGCGGTCCATCTTCACCGACGTGGCCAACAAGGAGATGGAGGTCCTGCGGGCCCTGCCGTACGCCGAGGTCGGCGTCCGCAGCGACGACCTGTCCACCTACACCGCCACCGCGCCGCCCCAGCACGAGGGACGGGACGCGGTGGTGATCGACGTGGTCGCCAACCCGGCCACGGTGGCCCTCCCCGCCGTCTCCACGGTGACGACCAGCCCGCTCAAGGGCATCACCCTCCCGTACACCGTGCGCCGATGGGTGACCTGGACCGACCCGGACGCCGGCACCAGCCACAAGTTCAAGCGTCTCCAGGTGCAGCTCGAATGGTCGGAGAACGGGCGCTCGACCCGCAGGGTCGACCTGGCCTCGGTGCTCTTCCCGGGCAACCTCGGCACCGACGCCGCCAACACCGACCCGGTGGCGGACTTCACCTACACGCCGGGGGCGGGCATCGTGGCGGGCTCGACCGCGGTCTCGTTCGCGGCCACGGCGACCGACCCCGACGCCGGAGCCACCTTCTCCTACCTCTGGAACTTCGGCGACGGCACCACCACCGCCGGCGCCAGCGCCACCCATGTCTTCACGGCCCCCGGCACCTGGAGCGTCGTCCTGGTGGGCTCCGACGGCCAGGGCGGCTCCCACGTCGTCACCAAGCCCGTCACCGTCGACGCCGTACCCAACCTGCCCCCCTACGGCGCATCGTTCACCGTGTCGCCCACCAGCGGCCAGGGCCCCCTCACGGTGGACGTCGACGCGGTTGCGTCGGACGACGACAACGCCCAGAGCGAGCTCAGCTACACCTGGGACTTCGGCGACGGCACCGTGGTCACCACCACCTCCGACGCCGTGCCCCACACCTACCCGGCGGTGAGCAACGCCATCTTCTACACGATCAACCTCACCGTCACCGACCCCGGCGGCGGCGCCACCACCGCCGCGCCCCAGGACGTGACCGTGCTCCCCGGCGCGTGCGCCGTCAGCTCGGCTCGCTTCGACCAGCAGCTCAACGCCACGCCGAACAACGTGAAGGTGCAGTCCAACGGGAAGCCGCGCAACGGTGAGCGCTCGTTCACCTTCTCCGTCCGCACCAGTGCCGGCTGCACCAGCGTCGCCGGCCGGCTGCCCCTGGCCGGCGGCGGGCTGGTGGGCGGCGCGACGGGCGTGACCCTCGCCCCGGTCGCCGGCGCTACCTCCGGCTACCAGGACTGGACCGGGTCGGCCACCATCGCCAGCAACGAGGGCTTCGACCTCGGGAACGGGGCCAAGCGCACCTGGGACGTGTGGTCGCCCGCCACCACCGGCGCCATCGCCTCCTCCCCGGCCTTCACGGTGACGATCGGATGACGGTACTGCGCCGTGGGCTGCGGTCCCGGGCCGAGGGGAGCCAGGACGGCTTCACCCTCCTGGAGCTGGCCGTCACCGTCCTCATCCTCGCCGTGGTGCTGGCAGCCCTCTTCCCGTCGCTGGACTCGTTCCTGCGCCACACCACCCAGACCGAGAAGAAGGCCCAGGTGCTGGCCGACACCCGCCGGGCGGTGGAGACCATCGCCCGCGACCTCCGGGCGGCCAACCCCATCGACGCCCTGGACCCGATGACGGACTACGACAACCGGGTCCGCTTCTCGGTGTTCTGCTCCACACCGGGCGTGAACGGCTGCTCGGCGTCGAAGCTCCGCCAGGTCGAGTACCGGCGGGTCGGCTACCAGCTACAGCGCATCGTGAACGGGGGAGCCCCCCTGGTGATCCTGGGCCCGTCGGGCCCGACCGGCCGCCCGGCGGCCGAGCAGTTCGGGGCCGTCGTCAACCCGGGCGCCGTGTTCCGCTTCTTCAATCAGGACGGCGAGAACCTGGCCACCAGCGGGGCATCGGCGCCACCGTCGTCGGTGCAGTTCCGGGACTGCGCCAAGTCGGTGGAGATCGACCTGCTGGTGCGCTCGGCCAGGACGGGCGAGACCAACACGACGCTGCTCACACAGGTGGACCTGAGGAACTGGAACGAGGTGACCGGATGCTGACATTGCTGCGACTGAGGCGACGGATGCGGAGGGACGAGGGCGGGAGCGTCATCATCGCCATCACCGTGATCCTCATCGTCACCATGGCCATGACCGCCACCCTGTCGGTGGTCGACAACGGCCTCACCACGGCCCGCACCGACCAGGACCGCACCAACGCCTTCCAGTTCGCCAACGCCGGCGTCGACCAGGCCACCTTCCGGATCGACCAGCGCGACATGTCGCCCTCATCGTCGTACCTGCCCACCGTGACGGCAGCCGGCCTCATCGGCTTCAGCGAGTCGGTCGAGTGCCCGGCCGGCGCCGACTCGTGCCTCCCGGGGTCGCGCTTCGACGTCACGGCCGTCCAGGACCCGCCCGGCCAGGACACCTACTGGACCGTCAAGTCGCTGGGCACCGACCCGTCGGGCAAGCAGCGGTTGGCCATCGCCACCGTCGCCGCCACCCCCGTGTTCCAGAACGGGTTCTTCACCACCCAGCGCTTCGACCTGAGGGGCACCCAGCTGAGCCCCGTGGCCTACTACTCGTCGCAGTGCCCCGACCCCACCGTCAACCTGTCCGCGCCCGGCTGCAACGTCTCGTTCCCCGTACCGGGCCGCCTGGGCACCAACGCCGACTTCCTCATGTCCAACGCGACCATCACGGAGTTCGTGAACCGGTGGGAGGGCTTCAACATGTACGGCCGGGCCAGCCAGGCCGAGGCCGACCTGGCCTGTTACGAGGGCCGCTGCGGCACCGCCCCCAAGGTGCAGGCCATCACCGAGCGCTACGACACCACCATCCAGCCCGCCCCGGCCAGTGCCGTCGCCGGCGGCTGCCCGTGGCCCGGTGGGACGATCGGCGCCAACGGCGCGACGACGACCATCGCCCCGGGGGACTACTCGTGCACCAGGCTGCACGTCCGCGGGACGGTGAACGTCTCGGGCACGGGGAACGTGCGGATCTGGGTGACCGACGACCTGACGCTCGGCGCCGGCACCTCCCCCGCCGACCGTGGGGTGATCAACCGGGGCCAGCGGCCGCAGCGGTTCCAGCTCTTCTACCCCGAGGACGCCCCCGGCTCGGCGAACAGCTCGATCTGCAACGCCGAGGTGTGGGGGATGCTCGACACGCCCGGCCTCCAGGTCAAGTGCAACGGCTCCCACCAGCCCCGGATCTTCGGTGCGGTGATCGCCAACATGCACGACGCCGGCGGCAACCACTTCGACTTCCACTGGGACCTCGACACCCGGACCTCCCTGGACGACGGCAAGTACGTCGTGCGCAACTGGCGGGAGTGCCCGCCGGGCACCACCACCGACTGCTAGCGCACAGATCGGGACCGTGAGGGGGGCCGGCCACGCCGGCCCCCCTCCTCGCGCGTACGCCTGGCCCGGAATCGGCTGTCACCTGCGGGTTCCCGCCGAATTCCCGCTCAGTGCGCCGTCTCCGGATGCCGATGCTTCCTTCGTTGATCACCACGGCGCATCCCGCGCCGGTATCCAGGAGGCTTCACGTGAGGCACTGCAGGACACGAGGGGAAGACTGATGGCTACCCGCGTCGTCGGCCTCGACCTCGGCAGCTACGGCGTCCGGGCGGTCGAGCTCAGCGTGGGTGGGGGACAACCCACCCTCGAGCGGTTCGCCCAGGTGACCCTGCCCCCCGGCGCCATCCGCGACGGCGAGGTGGCGGATCCCGCCGCCGTGTCCGCCAGCATCAAGCGGCTCTGGAGCGAGGGTGGCTTCAAGGGCAAGCGGGTGGTCATCGGCGTGGCCAACCAGCGGGTGATCGTCCGCCTCGCGGAGATGCCGTCGATGAGCGAGTCCGACCTGCAGTCGGCTCTCCGGTACGAAGCCCAGGAGCTCATCCCGATCCCGGTCGACGACGCCGTCCTCGACTTCCAGATCCTCGACGACGTGGTCGACAGCGAGGGCGAGAGCCGCATGCGGATCCTCCTGGCCGCGGCGCAGCGGGACATGGTGCGCAGCCACCTGGCCGCGGTGGAGGGAGCCGGCCTGCAGACCGGCGTGGTGGACCTGGTGCCCTTCGCCCTGGTCCGGGCCCTCGGCACCACCGTCAACCCGTTCGACTTCGAGACCCGCGCCGAGGCCATCGTGTGCATCGGTGGCGGCGTCACCAACGTCGTCGTCCACGAGCAGGGCGTGCCGCGCTTCGTCCGGGTGCTCCTCGTCGGTGGGGACGACGTCACCGACGCCATCGTGCGGGACATGGGCGTGCAGATCGACGAGGCCGAGGGCCTCAAGCGCCAGGCCGACATCTCCTCGCCCGACCCGGCCGTGGCCCGGGCCGGCCAGGTCGTGCGGGACCGCCTGGCCCCGCTGGTCGAGGAGATCCGGGGCTCGCTCGACTACTACACGGCCCAGTCGCAGTCGTCGGCGATCGACCGGGTCCTGGTCACCGGCGGCGGGAGCCGCATGGCCGGCCTGATGGAGCGGCTGCAGGCCCAGCTCGGCGCCACCGTGGAGCCGGCCCGCCCGCTGACCGGCCTGAAGGTGAGCCGGGGCGTCGGGCTCTCCCAGGAGCAGCTCTACGCCGTGGAGCCCCTGCTGGCCGTGCCGGTGGGTCTCGCCCTCGCCGGCGAGGTCCACAAGGGCGCCCGCCGCATCACGCTGCTGCCCCGGGAGGTGACCGTGGGCCGCGAGCAGCGCCGGCAGTCGGTGCTCGCCGGCGCCGGAGTGGCCGCCATGGCCGCCCTGCTCGTGGGCGCATGGGCCGCGAGTGGCAGCAAGGTCGCCAGCGAGAACGCCAGTGCCGACGACGCCGAGCGCCAGTCCACGGCCCTCGAGCGGGAGGTCGCCACCCTCGGCGACACCATCTCCCTCGACCAGGAGCTCACCCAGCGCAAGGAGCAGGTGCGCACCGTCCTCGCCACCGACGTGGCCTGGACCCGTCTCTTCAACGACGTCGCCACCCAGCTCCCCAACGACGTCTGGCTGACCTCGTTCACGGGCAAGAGCGGCGGCGGCGTGAACTTCTCGGCCAAGGGCTTCGACCAGACCTCGACGGCCCGCTGGCTGCTCCGGATGGCCGAGGTCAACTCGTTCTCGGGCGTCTGGGTCCCCAGCTCGACGAAGGACGGCGAGGGCAGCGCGTCCACCGTCACCTTCACGTCCGACGCCAACCTGACCCCCGCTGCCAACTCTGACCGAGTGCAGCGCTTCCTGGAGGAGAAGCCGTGACCCGGCGAACCATGCTGATCGCCGGCGCCGTGGCCGGTGCCGTCCTCGTGCTCTGGTACCTCCTGCTCTGGGGCCCCCACAAGGCCGACCTGGCCGAGGCGAAGGAGCGCCGGGAGACGGCCGAGTCCAAGCGGGACGAGCTGGCCACCAGGGTCGGCCGGCTGCGGGCGGCCCAGAAGGACGAGCCCATCAAGCGGGCCCAGGTGGAGGCGCTGCGCACCACCATCCCCGACGAGCCGAACCTGGCCGCCTTCATCCTCGACACCAACGACGCCGCCGCCAAGTCGGGCATCGACTTCATCAGCGTCGCGCCGTCCGAGCCGGCTCCGGCCGTCGCAGCTGCCGGCGCGGTCGCCGCCCCGAGTGCCAGCGTGGCCTCGACCCGGCCGACGGCCGCGAGGCCCCGCACGGCCGCCAGCCCCCTCCCGGCCGAGATCAAGCTGCAGCTCCAGATCAAGGGCGGGTACTTCCAGGTGCTCGACTTCCTGAACAGGGTCAACGAGATGTCCCGCCTGGTGGTGACCGACGGCCTCACCATCAACAGCGACAACGAGGCCAAGCTCACCGTCGGCGTCACGGCCCGGATGTTCGTCCGTGCGGTGCCCGCCGGCTTCGGCGACGTGCCCGCCCTCGTCACCCCGGCGCCTGCCGCCCCGGCGGCGACCGCCCCCGCGGCGACCGCCCCCGCCGGCGGGCCGGCCCCCGCCGCGACCACCACCCCGCCAACGGCGACGGCCGCCCCGGCCGGCGCCGCCTCGACCACCACTGGAGCACGGTCATGACCGCCCCTGCCGCAGTTGCCACCGACTCCCGCCGCCGAGTGACGATCATGGCGGCGGTCGGAGCGGGCCTGGTGCTCGCCGTCCTGCTCGGCAGCAAGATGCTGGCCGGGGGCGGGGGGGACGGTGCCGGTACGGAGGCCTCGGTCACGCGGCCCTCCACCACCCGGACCACCGTCGCGGCCGCGCCGGCCACCCCGGAGGCCCCGGCGGAGGCTCCTGTCGAGACGTTCGAGGTCTTCACCACCAAGAACCCGTTCGTGCCGCTGCGCACGGCTGTCGCCCCGGCGGCGGTGGCACCGGTCCGGCCCGTCGCCGCCGCCACCGGAGCAGTCACGGCCACGCCCGTCTCGGTCACCACCCCGGCCCCGGCCCCGGCCCCGGCCGTGGCCACCACCGTTACCGGCGGCCAGGCCACCGAGCCGGTCCGCACCACCATGCGGGTGGCGCTCCTGGACGTGTTCAGCGAGGGTGACCGCACCCTCGCCAACGTGCGGGTGAACGACACCGTCTCGAAGGTCGGTGCGGGCGACACCTTCGCCACCAACTTCCGGGTGGTGTCCCTCGACGCCGGCGAGCGCTGCGGGCGCTTCCTCTTCGGTGACGACCAGTTCCGCCTCTGCCGTGGAGAAGAGGTCCTCAAGTAGCACGGGCCGCTCCGGCCGAACCGGCAGTCCGTAAAGGGCCTGCGGGTCAACTACCTGCTCGGAAGGGGCGACGCCGGTCTGCCCGGGTGTGCGGGAATTTCACTTGTGCGGTTAGGGTTCCGCCCGGCTCGACAAGCAGACCGGCGTCGCCCCGTCACTCACC
>JBQTJJ010000025.1:0-1793 GCA_052387235.1 Actinomycetota bacterium | reverse complement strand
ACCACGGCAGCCGGCAGCTGCTGGAGAAGATCCTGTCCGGCGAGGAGGAGCACGCCGACTGGCTGGAGGCCCAGCTCGACCTCATCGCCCAGATGGGCGAGCCCTTCTACCTGGCCCAGCAGGTGCGGGACTAGGAGCAGCCGGGGGCGTCATCACGCCACTCCGATGCGGGGCGTGTGCGGCGGGGCGGGAGCGACCTCATCCTCCGGCGCGGGCACCAGCTCGGGCACGCGCTGGGCGTTGAACAGGGCCAGGGCCAGTCGGGCCTGCTCCTCGTCCTGCCCGGGCTGGAACTGCAGGCCCACCAGCAAGGTGCCGTCCGCCAGGGTGCGGCCGGAGCGGGCCGAGGCCCGGAGGTGGGCCGGGATCCCGTCGACGACCAGCTCGCCGTCGTAGATGTCCCCCCGGCCGGCCCGGTCGATCACGATGCGGGCGCCGGTGAGCGAGAGGTCGCGCACCCGGCACGGGCGGCCGGCGAGCGTGCCGTCGAGGTCGACGTCGAAGCGGACGCTGGCGCGCCGCTCGCCGCTGAAGCGCTCGGCCCGGATGCGGCGCACGGCCAGGACCATGAGGGCGGCGTTGGCGGCCAGCCAGCCGGCTGCGCCGTAGGCGGCCCACGGCTCCTCGTAGGTCAGGGGTGTGAGCCCGGCCAGGGTGAGGGCGAACCAGGCCGCCGCCGCCGCGGACGCGCCGAGCAGGCCGAGCAGGAGGACGGGCGCCGGCCGGCGGTGGCGGTCGTCGCCCACCCGGCCCTTGCGGGAGACCTCGAAGCGGGCGGCCCGGGGGCCGAGCAGGCTGAGGGTGGCCCGCAGGTTGGGCACCATCCGGACCAGCTCGAACACCGAGGTGAGGATCTGGGGCGCCCGGCCCCGGGCCAGGGCCATGATGGCGAGGCGCTGGAGGACGAAGCTGACGCCGAAGGCCATCACGAAGACCCTCGGGTCGGTGCGGATGGGCACGGCGCCGGTGGCGAGCACCACCACGGGCACGAGCAGATAGCCGAGCGAGCGCCAGGCGTCGAACCACCCGAGCAGGGTGGCGGCGTAGGCGATGCGCTGGGGGAGGCGGAGCCCGCGGCACCACAGCGGGTTCTCGACGCGCAGGACCTGCATGGCGCCCGTGCCCCAGCGCAGGCGCTGGGCCTGGTACTGCTGGGCGTCGCTGGCGGCCAGTCCCCGGGCCAGGACCTCGTTGTGGTACACGCTGCGCCAGCCCCGGCGGTGAAAGCGGATGGTGGTGTGGATGTCCTCGGTGATGGTCTCGGTGGCCACGCCGCCCACCTCCCGCAGGGCGGCGACGCGCACCACGGCGCCGGTGCCGCACCAGAAGGCGGCGCCCCAGCGGTTCTTCCCGGCCTGCAGCACCCGGTAGAAGAGGGCCTGCTCGTTGAAGCGGTCCTCCGCCCCGCGCCGGCGCCGGGCCTCGTGCTCGAACGAGTCAAGGTTGTAGAAGTCCTGGGGCGTCTGCACCACCGCCACGCGGGGGTCGTCGAAGTAGGCGAGGGTGTTGGTGAGGAAGCCGGGGGCGGCCACGTGGTCGGCGTCGAGCACGGCCACCAGGTCGGCGTCGATCACCTGGAGGGCCGAGTTCAGGTTCCCGGCCTTGGCATGGGCCCGGTCGGTGCGGGCCCGGTACCGGGCCCCGAGGCGCTCGGCCAGCTCCCGGATGGCGGGCCGGTCGCCGTCGTCCAGCACCCAGGTCTCGTGGGCCGGCCGCAGGGCCACGGCTGCGGCGATGGCGGGGAGCAGGACCTCGACCGGCTCGTTGTAGGTGGGGATGAGCACGGCCACCCG
>JBQTJJ010000024.1:0-6417 GCA_052387235.1 Actinomycetota bacterium | reverse complement strand
GTCGCCGAGCATCCTGGCCGCCTCGATGGCACGGGCGATCTCGACCCGGCCCCGGGTGGTGAGGTCCTCCAGCTCCTCCCGGAGCCGGTCGTGAGCCTCCTGCGACAGGTGGGTCTCGCTCATGGCCACGAGGCTACCCGCCCGGTCGCGGGCGGCTAGCGCCCTGAGGGCGGCAACCGGTACAGTGGGCCTGCCGTGCCCACCACACTCGTAGCCGTCATTCCGTAGCGCACACCGGTACCCGGTGTGCGCTGTCGACCGTCCACCCGAGTGGGCGGTTTTTTCTTTCCCAAGGAGCACACGTTGGCCCACAGGGTCGGGGTCCTCGCCGGTGACGGCATCGGGCCCGAGGTCGTCGCCGAGGCGCTGAAGGTCGTGCGCGCCACCGGCGTGGCGCTGGACACGGTCGACTACGACCTCGGCGGCGCGCGCTACCTGCGCACGGGCGAGGTGCTGCCCGACGCGGTGCTGGACGAGCTGCGGGGCCTCGACGCCATCCTGCTCGGGGCCGTGGGCACGCCCGACGTCCCGCCGGGCGTGATCGAGCGGGGGCTGCTGCTGCGGCTGCGCTTCGAGCTCGACCTCTACATCAACCTGCGGCCCATGGAGGGCGCCCGCATCGACGCCGCCGTCATCCGGGAGAACACCGAGGGCAGCTACGCCGGCGAGGGCGGCTTCCTGCGCAAGGGGACGCCCCACGAGGTCGCCACCCAGGGCTCGGTGAACACCCGCCACGGCGTGGAGCGCTGCCTGCGCTTCGGGTTCGAGCTGGCCCAGGCCCGGCCCCGGCGCCACCTCACGCTGGTGCACAAGACCAACGTGCTCACCTTCGCCGGCGACCTGTGGCAGCGGGCCTGCGACGAGGTGGCGGTGGAGTACCCCGACGTCACCACCGCCTACGACCACGTCGACGCGGCGTGCATCCACCTGGTGGAGCGGCCCGAGCGCTACGACGTGATCGTCACCGACAACCTGTTCGGCGACATCCTCACCGACCTGGGCGGCGCCGTCGCCGGCGGGATCGGCCTGGCTGCGTCGGCCAACCTCAACCCGGCCGGCACCGGCCCGTCGCTGTTCGAGCCGGTGCACGGCTCGGCCCCCGACATCGCCGGCACCGGCACGGCGAACCCCCTCGCCGCCATCCGTTCGGCGGCCATGATGCTGGAGTTCCTGGGCGAGGCGGATGCCGCCGCCCGCATCACCAAGGCGGTGTCGGCGGCCATGTCGCTGTCGGGCACCACGTCAGAGCTGGGCGACGCCGTCGCAGAAAGGGTCTAGGGAACATGCCCCTGCAGAAGGTCGAGAAGATCTGGATGGACGGCGAGCTGGTGGACTGGGACGACGCCAAGATCCACATCCTCACCCATTCGCTCCACTACGGCTGCGGCGTGTTCGAGGGCATCCGCGCCTACGCCACCGCCACCGGGCCGGCCGTGTTCCGCCTCACCGACCACATCGAGCGCCTCTTCTCCAGCGCCAAGATCTTCCTCCTCGACATCCCCTACACCGTGAGCCAGCTCATCGAGGCCACCAAGGAGACGGTGCGGGTCAACGGCGTGGAGTCGTGCTACATCCGGCCCCTGGTCTACCTGGGCTACGGCGAGATGGGCCTCAACCCGCTGCCGTGCCCGGTCAACGTCTCCATCGCGGTGTGGCCGTGGGGCACCTACCTCGGCGACGAGGGCATCAAGCAGGGCGTGCGCATGAAGATCTCGTCGTGGCAGCGCCACGACCCCAACGCCATGCCGCCGGCGGCCAAGGGCACGGGCATGTACCTCAACTCGTCCATGGCCAAGGTGGAGGCCCTGAAGGCGGGCTACGACGAGGCCATCCTCCTGTCGCCCCAGGGCTACGTGAGCGAGTGCACGGGCGAGAACATCTTCGTGGTGAAGCGGGGCCGCATCATCACGCCGCCCACCAGCGCCGGCGCCCTCGAGGGCATCACCCAGTCGTCGGTCATGACCATCGCGCGCGACCTCGGCTTCGAGTGCGAGGTCGGCCACATCCTGCGCAGCGACCTCTACACCGCCGACGAGGCCTTCCTGTCCGGCACGGCGGCCGAGGTCGTGCCCATCCGCTCGGTGGACGACCGCGTGATCGGCGACCCCGGGCCCATCACGCGCAAGATCCAGGACGTCTTCTTCGCCGCCATCAAGGGCGAGGTGGACCGCTACAAGGACTGGTTGGAACACGTCGATGCCTGATCCGCACAAGGGCGAGCACGCCCCGCTGCCGGCGCTGCCGGAGGCGGTCGACATCTACGACACCACCCTGCGCGACGGCAGCCAGCAGGAGGGCCTGTCCCTCACCGTCGACGACAAGCTCCGGGTGGCCCGCCAGCTGGACCACCTGGGCGTGGCCTACATCGAGGGCGGCTGGCCCGGGGCCAACCCCAAGGACGAGGAGTTCTTCCAGCGGGCGCCCGACGAGCTGCAGCTGCACACCGCCACCCTGGTGGCGTTCGGCTCCACCCGCCGGCCCCGGGCCCGGGCCGACACCGACGACACCCTGCTCCACCTGGTGAAGGCCAACACCTCGGCCGTGTGCATCGTGGGCAAGGCCGCGGCCCGCCACGTCAC
This sequence comes from Actinomycetota bacterium, assembly GCA_052387235.1. Taxonomy (GTDB): domain Bacteria; phylum Actinomycetota; class Acidimicrobiia; order Acidimicrobiales; genus JBQTJJ01. The sequence goes on along the minus strand of JBQTJJ010000024.1, from coordinate 3,838 downwards.
CGAGGCACTTCGGGCCGACCTGGACGAGGGCGTGGCCATGGCCCGGGAGTCGGTGGCGTTCCTGCGCAGCGCCGGCCTGCGGGTCTTCTTCGACGCGGAGCACTTCTTCGACGGGTACAAGTCCGACCGCGAGTTCTCGCTCCGGGTGCTCCGGGCGGCCGAGGAGGCCGGCGCCGAGACGCTCGTGCTGTGCGACACCAACGGCGGCACCCTGCCCCACGAGGTGGAGCAGATCGTGAGCGAGGTGCGGGCCGAGGTCTCGGCCCAGATCGGCCTCCACTTCCACAACGACGGCGGCTGCGGCGTGGCCAACACCCTCACCGGCGTGCGCCTGGGAGCCACCCACGTGCAGGGCTGCATCAACGGCTACGGCGAGCGCACCGGCAACGCCGACCTGTGCGCCGCCATCCCCGACCTCAGCATCAAGATGGGCGTGCGCACCATCGAGCCGGAGCGCCTGGAGCGGCTGCGCCCGGTGGCCCACCACATCGCCGAGCTGGTGAACATCGCCCCCAACCCGCAGCAGCCGTTCGTGGGCCAGTCGGCCTTCGCCCACAAGGCCGGCCTCCACACCTCGGCCATCGCCCGGGGCCGCGACCTCTACGAGCACGTCCCGCCCGACTCGGTGGGCAACGGCACCCGCTTCGTGGTGAGCGAGATGGCGGGGCGGTCCACGCTCGCCCTCAAGGCCGAGCAGCTTGGCCTCGAGATCGGCGGCGACGCGCTGGCCGGCGTGCTCGAGCAGCTCAAGGAGCTCGAGCACCGGGGCTACCACTTCGAGGTGGCCGACGGCTCCCTCGAGCTGCTCATGCGCCGGGCCGCGGGCTGGGAGCAGGACTACTTCCGGCTCGAGTCCTTCCGGGTCATCACCGAGCAGCGCGAGGACCACCACTTCGACACCGAGGCCACCATCAAGGTGTTCGTGGGCGACGAGCGGGTGGTGGCCACGGGCGAGGGCAACGGCCCGGTCAACGCCCTCGACGCCGCCCTCCGCCTGGCCATCGGGCCCCGCTTCCCGGCTCTGGCGTCGATGCACCTCACCGACTACAAGGTGCGGGTGCTGGACACGTCGAAGGGCACCGGGGCCGTCACCAGGGTGCTGATCGACTCCACCGACGGCGAGCGGGACTGGTCCACCATCGGCGTGTCGGAGAACATCATCGAGGCGTCGTGGCAGGCCCTGTTCGACAGCGTCGTCTACGGTCTGCTCCACAGCAGCGACCAGGGAGGCTGAGCGCGAGAAGTGGCCCAACCCGAGTACGTCCCCCTCCAGGCCGGCGACCGGGTGCGGCCGGCCGAGCGCCTCCCCGCCCACGCCGGCTGGCGCCAGACCCGGGCCGCCGAGCTGAAGAGCCCGAACGTGCCGAAGGGCTTCCACCTCGGGTCGCCGGGACCGGACCAGGGCTACGGGCTCGCCCTGGCCGACCGCTTCCACGACCGGCTGCACCTGGCGCCGGGGGAGCACCACCACGACGTCGTCACGGCGTGCCTGGGCGTGGGCCTGAAGCGGGCGTCGCTGTTCGGCCGGGCCCCGGTGATCTACGACATGGAGCTGGCGTACACCGTCTACGGCTACCTGGGCGACGCCCCGGCCGACCTGGTCGAGTTCCGCACCCCGCTCATCCAGGGCGCCGGCCACGACTACTGGCGCCAGCGCGACGCCGTGGACCGGGTGGCCGAGTCCGCGCTGCGCTCCACGCCCGACAAGGTGCGGGCATCCCTGACCGACTGGCGCAGCCTGTTCGTGTGACGGCGTGAGCGTGGACGTGTTCGAGGTGGCGGCGGGCCCCCTCACCTTCACCGCCCACGCCGCCGGCCCGCCCGACGGGCGCCTCGTGCTCCTCCTGCACGGCTTCCCCCAGAGCTCGTTCATGTGGCGCCACCAGATGGCGGCGCTGGCCGCCGCCGGCCACCGGGCCGTGGCCTTCGACCAGCGGGGGTACTCGCCCGGGGCCCGCCCCGCAGGGGCCGAGCACTACCGGATGCACCACCTGGTCTCGGACGTGCTGGCGGTGGCCGACGAGCTGGGCGGCCACCGGCTCGACCTGGTCGGCCACGACTGGGGCGCGGCGGTGGCATGGCTGGTGGCCGGAGCGTTCCCCCAGCGGCTGCGGACGCTCACGGCCGTGTCCACGCCGCACCCGGCCGCCTTCGCCGCCGCCATCGCGGGGGGCGACGCCGACCAGCTGCGGCGGTCGTCCTACATCGAGGCGCTGCGCCAGGAGGAGACGCCCGAGCAGGCCCTGCTGGCCGACGACGCCGCCGGCCTGCGGGCCCTGTTCGCCGCCAGCGGCCACCCCGATCCGCAAGCGACGGGCGAGTACGTCCGCCCCCTCCAGGCGCCGGGGGCCCTCACCGCCGCCCTCGACTGGTACCGGGCCGTGTCGATCGAGGAGGCCCTGGCGCGGGCGGCGGAGGCCGGCGCCGGCGGGGGCGTCACGGTGCCGACCCTCTACGTCTGGGGCGACGGCGACGTGGCCCTGGGGCGCACCGCGGCCGAGGCCAGCGCGGCCCACGTGTCGGGCCCGTACCGCTTCGAGGCGCTGGCCGGCGTGGGCCACTGGATCCCCGAGGAGGTCCCCGACCGGCTGAACGCCCTGCTGCTGGAGCACCTGGCCGCCCACGCCTGAGCCGGTGCCCGCCGGCGGCCGGCGCCGGTGCGACACTGGTCCGATGCAGCCGATCCTGCTCACCGAGGAGCAGCAGGAGTTCCGCTCCGTCGTCCGCCGGTTCTGCGAGGACAAGCTGGCACCGCGGGCCGCCGAGGTCGACGAGCGGGGCGAGTTCCCGTGGGACAACTTCCACGACTGCGTGGCCATGGGCCTGCCCGCCCTGCAGCTCCCGGCCGAGCACGGCGGCGACGGCGCCGACGCCGTCACCCAGGCCGTGATGATCGAGGAGGTGGCCCGGGTGTGCGCCTCCTCCAGCCTCATGCTGCTGATCTCCAAGCTCGGCATGATCCCCGTCGTCAACTGGGGCTCGGACGAGCTGCAGCGGCGCTACCTGCCCCGCGTCGCCTCGGGGGAGTCGCAGGCGTCGTACTGCCTGTCCGAGCCCGACGCCGGCTCCGACGTGGCCGGCATGTCGGCCCGGGCCGTCCGGGACGGCGACACCTACGTCCTCAACGGGGTGAAGTACTGGTCCACCAACGCCGGCATCTCCGACCTCTACACCGTCTTCGCCAAGACCGACCCCGCCGCCGGCCACCGCGGCATCTCCTGCTTCGTGGTGGAGCGGGACTGGGGCCTGCGCATCGGGAAGCTGGAGAAGAAGATGGGCGTGCGGGGCAGCCCCACCGGCGAGGTGATCCTGGAGGACGTGCGGGTGCCGGCCGCCAACCTGGTGGGGGAGGAGGGCCAGGGCTTCTACATCGCCATGGGCACCCTCGACCGCAGCCGCCCCTCCATCGGCGCCCAGGCCGTCGGCATCGCCCAGGGCGCCGTCGACTACGCCGCCGGCTACCTCAAGCAGCGGCGCCAGTTCGGCAGGCCCCTGGCCGACTTCCAGGGCCTGCAGTTCATGCTGGCCGACATGGCCATGCGCACCGAGGCGGCGCGCGGCCTGGTGTACCGGGCCTGCGCCCTGATCGACGAGGGGGCGGCGGCCGGCGCCGGCAGCCTCAGCTCGGCCGGCGCCATGGCCAAGTGCTTCGCCTCGGACACGGCCATGGCCGTCACCACCGACGCCGTCCAGCTCCTCGGCGGCTACGGCTACACCAGGGACTTCCCGGTCGAGCGCATGATGCGGGACGCCAAGATCACCCAGATCTACGAGGGCACCAACCAGATCCAGCGGGTGGTCATCGCCAAGCACCTGCTGCGGTAGGACGCCCGGTCCG
>JBQTJJ010000023.1:0-11732 GCA_052387235.1 Actinomycetota bacterium | reverse complement strand
ACCGGGCCGCCGGCGCCCTCCTCGGGCTGGCCGCCGGTGACGCGCTCGGCGCCGGCTACGAGTTCGAACCGGACCCGCCGCCCGACCCGGAGATGATCGGCGGCGGCCCGTTCGGCTTCGCCCCGGGCGAGTGGACCGACGACACGCAGTTGGCGATCTGCATCGCCGAGGTGGCGGCCACGGGCCGTCTCGACCCGGTGGCCGTCGGCGAGCGCTTCCTCGCCTGGTTCCGGGAGGGGCCACGCGATGTCGGGAACCAGACCCGGGCCGTGCTGGGGCATGCCGGGGACGGCGCCGCGCTGGCGGGTGTCGCCGCCGCCTACCTCGCGCGCAATCCGCACGGCGCCGCCGGCAACGGCAGCCTGATGCGCACGGCGCCGGTGGCCCTCGCCCACCTGGGCGACGACGCCGCCATCGCCGAGGCGGCCCGGACGATCTCCGGGCTCACCCACGCCGACCCGCTGGCAGGCGACGCCTGCGTGCTGTGGTGCATCGCCGTCGACCGGGCCGTTCGCGAGGCGCGCCTCGACGGCATCCGGGACGGCCTCGAGCTTCTTCCGAGGGCGGCTCGCGACCGTTGGACCGCCCATCTCGACGACGCCGAGCGGCAGGCGCCCAGGGCCTTCCGGCCCAACGGGTTCGTCGTTCCCGCCCTCCAGGGCGCCTACGCCGCCGTGCGCCAGACCCCCGTCCCGGCGTCCCAGCCCTGTGCCCACCTCGCCGGCGCGCTCAGGGCGGCGGTGCACATCGGCCACGACACCGACACGGTCGCCGCCATCGCCGGATCGCTCCTCGGGGCCCGCTGGGGAGCGTCGGCCGTCCCCCTCGACTGGCGCCGGCAGCTCCACGGCTGGCCCGGCCACGGCGCCGGTGAGCTGCGGCGCCTGGCCGTGCTCACCGCCCTGCGGGGGCAGGCCGACTCGGCCGGCTGGCCCGCGGCCGATCGCCTCGGGACCTACTACCGGGAGGCATTTCCGGGAGAGCCGATCGACGTCGCGCTCCCCGACGACCCCGGGGTGCGGATCGGCAACATGGCCGGGCTCGGCCGGGCCGGGACGGGCGGAGCGCCCGATGTCGCCATCTCCCTGTGCCGCGTCGGGCCCGCTGACCTGCCGCCGGGATGCGCCGGCCACGAGCTGTTCCTCGTGGACAGCGCGGCGGAGGGAGCCAACCCGAACCTCGACTTCGTGCTGTCCGACACGGCTCGCGCCATCGCCGGGTGGCGGGAAGCCGGCCAGACGGTGTTCCTCCATTGCGTGGCCGGCGAGAGCCGCACACCGACGGTCGCCGCCGCCTACCTGGCCGTGCGCCTCGGGCTCCCGGGCGCCGAGGCCCTCGAGCGGGTGCGGAAGGCACTGCCGTCGGCCCGGCCCAACCCGGCCTTCGTCACCGCCCTCCAACGGTTGTGGCCCGCCCGGCCCTGAGGTCCGGCGCGCCCCCTTGCGGGGCGAACATGTGTTCGCTACAATGGGCGCATGGGGTTGGCGCTGGTGGAAAGGCCGGGCGAGGGCACCCGGGTCGTGTGCTCCGGTGTCGACGCCCGCCTCTCGGCGGCGATGGGCCTGCTCAACGCCGCCACCGCCGAGGTGGTGTCGGCCGTGTCCGAGGCGTTGGCCGACGAGTCCTGGAAGGGCGAGGGCGTGGTCACGCCCGAGCAGTGGGTGGCGCTGCGCTGCGGGGTGGGGCCGTCCCGGGCCCGGAGGTTCGTCACCATGGCCGAGGCCCTGGCCGGCCTGCCGGCGACGGCCGAGGTGTTCCGGGCCGGCTCGCTCAGCGAGGATCAGGCCGGCCTCCTCTGCCGCCATGTCGACGCCGCCCACGAGGCCGAGGTGCTCGAGGTGGCCCGCCACGCCACCGTGGGACAGCTGCGCCGCATCCTCCCCTCCGTCGTGCCGCCGGCGCCGGCGCCCGACCCCGTTCCCGACAGCGAACCGCTGGCGGGGGAGGAGGGCGAGGCGGACTCGGTGGGCGGCGACACGCCCGGCCGGCGAGACGTGTCGTTCGGCAACCTGGAGGACGGCCGCTGGTGGGCCCGCATCCTGCTGCCGCCCGACGAGGGGGCCCTGGTGCAGAAGGCGCTTGAGGCGTCGCAGGCCGTGCTGTTCGACGAGGCCCGCCGCTCCGGCAGCGAGGAGCACCCGACGACGCCGCTCGCGGGCTGGGCCGACGCCCTGCTGCACATGGCCGAGGCGGCGCTGTCCAACATCGAGGGGACGGGGCGCCTGCCCGCCGACCGGTTCCAGGTGATCTTCCACGTCGATGTCGACGCCCCCGAGCGGACCCGCCTCCAGCTGGGACCCCTGCTGCCGGCGTCGCTGCGCGACTACCTAGCCTGCGACGCCACCGGCCGGGTGGTGCTGGAGCGCAAGGGCACGCCGATGCACGTCTTCGCCCGCCAGCGCACCGTCGACGACCGCCTGCGGGCGTTGATCGAGCAGCGCGATGGCGGCTGCCGCGTGCCGGGGTGCGGGCGCCGGCGCCGGGTGCACGTCCACCACCTCGTGCACCACGAGGACGGCGGGGCCACGGTCCCGGCCAACCTGTGCTGCCTGTGCCCGGCCCACCACCGCCTCCACCACGCCGGCAAGCTCGGCATCGAGGGCGACCCCACCACCGCGGACGGGCTGCGCTTCACCGACCGGTCGGGCCGGCTCATCCGTGGCCCGAGCCCCCGCCCGCCCGGCGCGCCTCCTCCCGAGGCGGCCGCCGCCATGGGCCTGCCGGCGCCGAAGTGGGACCCGCCCCACATGGAGCGGGCCCAGGAGAAGTGGATCACCTGGAGCTGAGCGCGGCCGGCGCACGCGTCACAGCAGATCCATAACGTTCCGGTATGGCGGGCTTCGAGGTGCGGACCACGGGATACGGCCGCCCGGCCGTCGACCTCCTGCGGTGCCAGCTCGTGGAGACCAAGGGCGGGGACCCGCTCGCTCCCGTCACCGTCGTCGTCCCCTCCAACTACGCGGCGGTGTCCACGCGCCGAGCCCTCGCCGCCCATCCGGGTGGCATCGCCAACGTCTCGTTCCTCACGCTGCACCGCCTGGCCGAGCGCCACGGCGCCGCAGCGCTCGCCGCCGCCGGCCGGCGCCCGGTCTCGGCCCCGGTGCTGGCCCAGGCCGTGCGTGCGGTGCTCTGCGACGAGCCCGGCATCTTCGCTCCGGTCGCCGGCCACCCGGCAACCGAGCTGGCCCTGGTGGCCGCCACCCGGGAGCTGGCCGGTCTCAGCCAGGCGGCGCTCGCCGCCGTGGGCGGGTGCAGCCGGCGGGCCGCCGACGTGGTGCGCATCGCCGGGCGGGCCCGGTCCGAGCTGGCCCCGTCGTGGCACGACGAGCACGACCTGCTGGAGGCGGCCACCGCCGCTGTCGCTGCGACCGCCGTGGTCGGGCCGGTGATCGTCCACCTCCTCCAGGACCTGTCCCCCGCCGGCGCCGGCTTCGTCGACGCGCTCGGCCGACAGGGGCCGGTGCGCGTGAACGTCGGGCTCACCGGCGTTCCCGAGGCCGATCGCCGCGTCGTCGAGGCCCATGGGCTTCTCGGGATCGCGGTCGAGGGCGGCGACGTGGAACGGCCGTGCGCCACCGCCATCGTGAGCGTGAGCGACCCCGACGAGGAGGTGCGCGCCGCCGTGCGCCTCGTCACCGGCTGGATGCGGGACGGCCTTCGGCTCGGGCGCATCGCCCTCCTCTACGGCACGGCCGACCCCTATGCCCGGCTGCTCCACGAGCAGTTGGCCGCGGCCGGTCTTGCCCACAACGGCGCCCCGGTCCGCGACATCGGGGACATGCTCCTCGGGCGCACCTTGCGGCGCCTCCTGGCCCTGCCCGATCGGGGCTTTCGCCGTGGCGACGTCCTGGCCGTGATCACCGGCGCGCCGGTCCGCGACGGCGACGGGCGGGCCCCGGGCCGGGCGTGGGAGCGCATCTCGCGTGCCGCCGGCGTGGTCGGCGGCGACGACTGGGGCCGGCGGCTCGTGGTTTTCGCCCAGGAGCAGCGGCTGCGGGCGGACGAGGCCGAGCGCGACGAGCGGGAGTCGTTCGCCCGGCACCTGCGGCGTGAGGCCGAGCGCGCCGACGAGCTGGCCGCCTTCGTCGCCGACCTGCGGGCCCGGATCGAAGGCGCCGCGCCGGCGGGGTCGTGGTCGGCGCTGGTGCACCGGGCCCACGACCTCATCGCGCGCCACCTCGGCGACGAGCGCCACCGCCGGCGCTGGCCCGACGAGGAGCAGCAGGCGGCCGAGCGGGTGGAGGAGGCGCTCGACCGCCTCGCCGGCCTCGATGCCGTCGGGGGTCCGGCTCCGACGATCGACGTCTTCCGCCGGACCCTCGACGGCGAGCTGGCCGTCGCCCTGCGCCGGATCGGCCGCTTCGGCGACGGGGTGCTCGTCGGCCACGTCTCCATGGCGGTCGGCCTGGAGCTCGACCGGGTCGTCGTGCTCGGAATGGCCGAGGGCGCCTTCCCGGCCCGCCGCCTGGAGGACTCCCTCCTGCCCGACGACGAGCGGCGCGCCGCCGGCGGCGAGCTGCGCCTACGGGCCGACCGGCTCCACGACGACCACCGCCAGCTGCTGGCCGCCGTCGCCGCGGCCGGCCAGGCCACCTTGTGCTTTCCACGGGGCGACCTGCGCCGGCGGGGTGACCGGGCCGCCTCGCGCTGGCTCCTCCCCGACGCCGCCCGCCTCGCCGGCCGCCCGTCGCTGTTCACCGGCGACCTCCGCGGCCTCGACGAGGGGTGGTTCCACCACGTTGCCTCGTACGCATCCGGGATCGCCCGCACCGCCGTGCCGGCCACCTCCCAGGAGCTGCGCCTGGCCACCATGCTGCGCCACCCCGACGCCGTCGTCGCCGGCGATCCCGCCCTGGCGCTCGGCCTGGAGCTGGCCCGGGCCCGGCGCGGCCACCGCTTCACCCGCTTCGACGGCAACCTGGCCGGCCTCACGCTGCCCGACTACGCATCCTCCGGCATCGTCTCGGCCACCCGGCTGCAGACATGGGCCGAGTGCCCGCGGGCCTTCCTCATGCAGCACCTCCTCGGCGTCGAGGTGGCCGAGGAGCCGGAGCGCAGCTTCGAGATGAGCGCCCTCGACCGTGGGAGCCTGGTCCACGAGGTGCTGGAGCGATTCGTGCTCCAGGCGATGGAGGCGGGCCGCCGCCCGCCCTGGAGCGAGGCCGACGCCTGCCGCCTCGTCGACATCGCCGGCGAGGTCTGCGCCGAGTACGAGGGGCGGGGGGCGACCGGGCGGGCGCTGTTCTGGCGCCGGGACCGGTGGAGGATCCTCGCCGACCTGCGACGCTTCGCCACCGAGGACACCGGGCTTCCGGTCCGGGCCGAGATGGCCTTCGACGGCGTCGCCTACCCGCTGCCCGACGGGCGCTCGGTGTACTTCCGGGGCTCCGTGGACCGCGTCGACCGGGCGCCCGGCGGAGCCCTCGGCGTCACCGACTACAAGACCGGGAAGGCCGACCGCTACAGGGGCCTCTCCCCCGGCGACCCCCACCAGGGCGGCACCCATCTGCAGCTCGCCGTCTACGCCACCGCCGTGGCCCAGCTGCTGGGCGCCACCGACGTGACCGCGCACTACTGGTTCGCCACCGCCAAGGGGGGCTTCGCCCGGATCGGCTACCGGGTCACCCCCGAGGTCCGCGACAGGGTCGGCGCGGCCCTGGCCACCATCGTGGACGGGATACGGGCGGGCGTGTTCCCGGGCCGGCCCGCCGCCGACCCCCCGTACCAGTGGGTCGACTGCTGGTACTGCTCACCCGACGGGTTGAGCACGGCCGAGGCCCGCCGGGACTGGGAGCGCAAGCGCACCGACCCGGCCCTCGCCGGCTACGTGGGGCTGTGCGAGCCGGGGGTGCCGGATGTCGACGCCTGACGCGCCGGCGCGTGCCGCGGTGCGCGACCGGCTGGGCGAGACGATGTTCCTCGAGGCCGGCGCCGGCTCGGGCAAGACGACGTGCCTGGTCGATCGCTTCGTGGCCCTGGTGGAGGCCGGCGTCGAGGCCGACCGCATCGCCGCCATCACCTTCACCGAGAAAGCGGCGGGCGAGCTGGCCGACCGGATCCGGATCGAGCTCCAGCGGCGCTCGGCCACCTCCCCCCCGTGCCAGGCCGCCCTGGCGGGGCTGGACAGGGCGGCCATCTGCACGCTGCACGCCTTCGCCCAGCGCGTGCTGTCGGAGCACCCCATAGAGGCCGGGCTCCCGCCGCGGCTCACCGTCCTCGACGAGATCGCCTCCCAGCTGGCGTTCGAGGAGCGATGGGAGGCCTTCGTCGACCGGATCATCGAGGACGACCGGCTCGAGCGGCCCCTCCGGTTGCTGCTGGCCGCCGGCGCCCAGCTCCACCACCTCCATCAGGTGGCCACCCAGTTCGGGGCCAACTGGGACCTCGTGGCCGAGCGGGCGGGTGGGCCCCCCACCGAGGTGCCGCCGCTCGACCTGTCGCCGCTGCTCGGCGAAGTCGACGCGGTGGCGGCGATGGGCGACGCCTGCACCGACGGTGCCGATCGGCTCCTGGCCCGCCTGGGCGAGCTGGCCGCATGGGCGTCGGAGCTGCGGGGGGCGGTGGATGACGACGCCCGGCTGCAGGCCCTGGGCGCAGCGCCGAGCTTCGCCGCCGGCATCGGCCGCAAGGACAACTGGCCCGACTGCGAGGCGGTCCGGGACCGGGTCCGGGCCCTGGGGACGGCGCGCGACCGGGTGCGCGAGGCCGTCCAGGCGGCGTGCCTGCGGCGCATGGCCGACGAGCTGGCCGCCTTCACCGTGGAGGCGGCCGAGTCGCGGCGGCGGGAGGGCGAGCTGGAGTTCCACGACCTGCTGGTGCTGGGCCGGTCCGTCCTGCGCCATCCCTCCCACGGCGTGGCGGTGCGCGCCGCCCTGCGGGAGCGCTACCGGCGCCTGCTGCTGGACGAGTTCCAGGACACCGACCCGATCCAGGTGGAGCTGGCCGTGCTCATCGCATCCCGCGACCCCGACGCCGCAGCCAAGCCCTGGTGGGAGGTCGAGGTCGAGCCCGGGCGGCTGTTCTTCGTCGGCGACCCCAAGCAGTCGATCTACCGGTTCCGCCGGGCCGACATCGCCATGTTCCTCCGGGCCCGCGACAGGATCGGCGGCCGGGTGGAGCAGCTCACCAGCAACTTCCGCACCGGGGAGCCCGTGCTGGCCTGGGTCAACCACACCTTCGCTCAGCTGATCGCGCCGGACGGGGAGTCCCAGCCCGCCTATGTCGGGCTGCACGCGGTGCGCCCCGGCCCGCCGTCTGGGCCGCCGGTGGCCTTCGTCGGCGTCGAGGAGCACCCGAGGACGTGGCGGGCCGACGACCTGCGCCAGGCCGAGGCCGCCGACGTGGCCGCCGCCATCCGGGAGGCCGTCGGCGAGGGATGGTCGGTCCACGACGAGGCGGAGGGCGCCTGGCGCCCGGCCCGATGGGACGACATCGCCGTGCTGCTCCCCGCCCGCACCTCTCTGCCCATGCTGGAGAGAGCGCTGGAGCGCGCCGGGGTCCCCTACCGGGCCGAGACCTCCTCCCTCGCCTACGGCACCGGTGAGGTGCGGGACCTGCTCATGGTCGCCCGGGCCGCGGAGGACCCCACCGACTCCCTCGCCGTGGTGGCCGCCCTGCGCACGGCCGCCTTCGGCTGCGGCGACGACGACCTCTACGTGTGGCGCCGGGTCCACGGCGGTCGGTGGGACCACCAGCGCCCGTTCCCCGAGGGCGCCCCCGCCGACCACGTGGTGGCCCGGGGACTGGCCTGGCTCGGCGAGCTGCACCGCGAGCGGCTGTGGCTGTCCCCCAGCCAGGTGCTGGAGCGGATCGTCCGGGAGCGCCGCCTGATGGAGCTGGCATTCGTGCACCATCGACCGCGCGACCTGTGGCGCCGGCTGCGCTTCGTCGTGGACCAGAGCCGTGCGTGGGAGGAGGCCGGAGGCGCCACGCTCCGGGACTACCTGCGCTGGGTGAAGCTGCAGTCGGCTACCGGGTCGCGGGTGGTCGAGACCGTCCTCCCCGAGACCGACGACCAGGCGGTGCGCATCCTCACCGTCCACGGTGCCAAGGGCCTTGAGTTCCCCATCACCGTCCTGTCGGGCATGACCAGCCAGCTGGCGTGGCGTCCGAGCGGCGTTCAGGTGCTGTTCCCTCCCGGTCGCCAGTGGGCGTTGCGGCTGAAGAAGGACCTGGAGACGTCGGAGTTCAAGGCGGCTCTGCCCATCGAGGAGCAGATGGACCACCACGAACGGCTCCGGCTGCTGTACGTGGCCGCCACCCGGGCCCGTGACCACCTGGTCGTGTCGGTGCACCGGAAGGAGGGCGACACCGCCTCCACGGCTGCCGCCCTGTTCCACCGCGCAGGGTGGGACCCGTCGTTGGCGGAGGCGCTCGCCTTCGTCGAGCCGGTGGAGCAGGGTGCGACCGCGCCGGCGTTCGAGATCGAAGGCGCAGAGCTGCCGTCCCTCGGGGACTGGGAGCGGGACCACGCCGGCGCCCTGGCCTCGGGCATGCGCCGCGTGGCGGTGTCGGTCACGCAGCTGGCCGAGGAGGCGAGCCGCGCCGGCGAGGAGCAGGCGCTGGCCGGCGTGCAAAAGGACCCCCGGGACATCGACCTGCCGCCGTGGCAGAAGGGCCGGTACGGCAGCGCCGTGGGCCGGGCCGTCCACGCCGTGCTCCAGACGATCGACCTCACCACCGGCGACGGGCTGCGCGCCGCCGCCGCGGCCCAGGCGGCGGCCGAAGGGGTGTTGGGCAGGGAGGGGGCGATCGAGGCGCTCTGCCGGTCGGCCCTGACGTCCGAGCTGGTCCAGCGGGCCGCCGTGCGTCCGAATTGGCGCGAGGTCTACGTCGGCGTCCCCTACGGCGACGGTGTGTTGGAGGGCTACGTCGACCTGCTCTACCGGGACGACGACGGCCTCGTGGTCGTCGACTACAAGACCGACGCCTGGCGCACCGATGCCGATCTCACAGCCAAGATCGAGCGCTACCGGATCCAGCTCCATGCCTACGCCCGGGCCGTGGCGGAGGCGGTCGGCGAGCCCGTCGTCCGATCGCAGCTCCTCTTCCTCGCGACGGGATCGGCGAGAGCCGTCACGATCCCGCCGGCGTAAGGCTCCGTGGCGCACGGGCGGCCCGAGAGGGGAGCCCTTCAGGAGGGACCCGATCCGCCCTCGTGTCCCTGTGTGTGGGCCCGGCTGGGATCGAACCAGCGACCTAGGGATTATGAGTCCGATCGCGCCCGTCTCAGCCGCTTTCGGAATGTCCTCGGATGTGCCAGAAACCCAATCACCGCAAGGGTTTCTCGGGACGGGCTGTGACAGGGCGGAAACTCCATGGGACCGGACGACACCTGATTGTTGGGTCGGGTGTTGGGTCCGGGGCCGGTTCGACGCGGCCGAGGTGCTCGCCCGGATCCGCGCCCTCCTGCGGCGCGCGGGCCGGTTCACCGCCGGTCAGCGGGACGACCGCCGGGACCGCGTCGCCGGCGCCGGTGACGAGGAAGCGGCCGCCGCCAGCGCCGCCAGCTCCTCGCCGGTGAGGCTCTCCCGCTCCAGCAGCGCGGTGGCAACCGCGTCGAGGGTGGCTCGGCGCTCGCCCAGCAGCCGGCTGGCCGACTCCCCTGCCTCGTCCACCAGCCGGCGGATCTCGGCGTCGATGGTGCGGGCCACCTCCTCGGAGTGGCCACGGACGGTTCCGTCGCCGTCGGCGACCTCCCGGTAGTCGAGCGGCCCCACCGCCTCGCTCATGCCGAACTCGCGCACCATGCGCCGGGCCAGGTCGCTCACCCGCTCCACGTCGTGGGCCACGCCCGAGCCGTTGGACCCGAACACCAGCCGCTCGGCTGCCCAGCCACCGAGCAACGCCGCCATCTGGTCCATCATCATGGGGCGGGAGAACATCACCCGGTCGTGGGTGTCGATGGTGGTGCAGCGGCCCAGGGACCCGCCGGCCGACAGGATGGACAGCTTGTGCGGGCGGGCGCCGGTGAGGGCCCCCGCCACCAGGGCGTGACCGGCCTCGTGGTAGGCCACCACCGCCCGCTCCTCCTCCGACAGCACGGTGCCCCTCGAGGCCACGCCGCCCAGGGCCCGGTCGATGCCCTCCTCCACCAGGGCCATGGGGATGTCGCCCAGCCCCCGGCGGGCCGCCAGCAGCGCCGCTTCGTTGATCACGTTGGCCAGGTCGGCGCCGGAGAAGCCCTGCGTCATGGCCGCCACCTTGTGGAGGTCGACGTCGGGGGCCAGCGGCTTGGTCCCCGCGTGCAGGACCAGGATGTCCCCCCGCCCGGCCCGGTCGGGCAGCTGCACGGCCACGTGGCGGTCGAAGCGCCCGGGCCGCACCAGGGCCGGATCCAAGATGTCGGGCCGGTTGGTCGCCGCCATCACGATCACGCCGCTGCGCCCGGCGAAGCCGTCCAGCTCCACGAGGATCTGGTTGAGGGTCTGCTCCCGCTCCCGGTGGCCGTCGAGCGACACCGCCGAGCGGCGGGCGCCGATGGCGTCGATCTCGTCGATGAACACGATGGCGGGGGCGATCGAGGCCGCCTCGGCGAACAGCTCCCGCACCCGCGACGCCCCCTCGCCGGCGAACACCTCCACGAACTCGCTGCCCGCCACCGACAAGAACGCGGCGTTGGCCTCGCCCGCCACCGCCCGGGCCAGCAGGGTCTTGCCGCACCCGGGCGGGCCCGACACCAGGATCCCCCGCGGCGCCCGGGCGCCCAGGGCGGCGAAGCGGTCGGGCTCGGCCAGGTACTCCTTCACCTCGGCCAGCTCGGCGATGGCGTCGTCCACGCCGGCCACGTCGGCGAAGGTGAGCCGCTCGTCGGCGCTGAAGCGCCGGCCGATCCCCTTGTCCCGCAGGGACAGCCGGCGCTGGCGCTCGGGCGCCTCCAGGATGCGGGCCAGGGCGGCGTCGAGCTCCACTTGGGTGATGACCGGCTTGCCCGCCCGCACCGCCAGCAGCGCCCCCTCGTTCACCACCGAGGCCAGGTCGGCGCCGGTGAGGCCGATGGCCCGGTGGGCGATGGCGTCGAGGTCGACGTCGCCGGCCAGCTGCTTGCCCCGGGCGTGCACGTCGAGGATGGCCCGCCGGTCGCCCTCGTCGGGGCGCTCGAGGCCGATGGTGCGGTCGAAGCGCCCGGGGCGCAGCAGGGCCTGGTCCAAGATGTCGGGCCGGTTGGTGGCGCCGATGACGATGACGCCGTCGCCGGTGGAGAACCCGTCCATCTCGGCCAGCACCTGGTTGAGGGCCTGCTCCTGCTCACCGTGGGACTGCATGGCGGCGGAGGTGCCCGTGCCCCGGGCCCGGCCGATCGAGTCCAGCTCGTCGATGAAGATCAGGGCAGGGGCGTTCTCCCGGGCCTCCCGGAACAGGTCCCGCACCCGCGACGCCCCCACGCCGGCGTACATCTCCACGAAGTCGGATCCGGAGATGGAGTAGAAGGCGGCGCCGGCCTCGCCGGCCAGGGCCCGGGCCAGCATGGTCTTGCCGCACCCCGGCGGGCCGTACAGCAGCACGCCCTTGGGGACCTGGGCCCCCATGGTCGTGAACCGCTCGGGGTTGGCCAGGAACTCCTTCAGCTCCCGCAGCTCGGCGACGGCCGCGTCCTGTCCGGCCACGTCGGCGAAGCTCACCCCGCCCTCCTCCGGCGTGATGCGCCGGGCCCCGCTGCGGATCCCGAACAGTCCCGTCCCCTGGCGGTAGGACAGGATCAGGTAGACGAACAGCACCACGATGATGAGGCT
>JBQTJJ010000022.1:0-5145 GCA_052387235.1 Actinomycetota bacterium | reverse complement strand
CGGTGTCCGCATGTTGCGCCGGTCGTTCCGCATCGGTCTGCGGCTGGGCCTGCTGGCCGGGATCCTGGTCGCGGTGCTGAAGCTCGTCCAGTCCCGGCGCACGCCGCGTGACGAGGCCTGGCCGCCGGCCGGCGCCGGCCCCGGGAGCGATCCCTGGCCGCCCGTCCAGCCGGCGCCGATCGAGCCCGAGCCGCCGGCGGCCACGGTCACCGACCAGATCGCCCCGGTGACCGCGGCCCCGGCGCCGCCGGCGCCGGGGCCGGCTCCCGTGCCGCCCCCCATGCCGCCCCGCCCGTCGCCGCCTTCCACCCCGGCGCCGGCGCCTTCCGCCCCTCCGCCCCCGGCCGGCGCCACGCCCCCCGCGTTCGAGCCGGCGGCGCCGGCCGCCAAGGCGCCGGCCGCCAAGCGGGCAGCCAAGGCCGCCACCACGCCCGCCACCCCGCCGACCGACGGACCCGCCGCCGGCGCCGGCGCCGGCGCCACCCGCCGGGTCCGCAAGCCGGGCACCCGCCGGGTGGCCAAGGCGCCCAAGGCATGGGTCGAGGCGCTGGGGAACGAGTGCCCCACCTCGCACCCGGTCAAGGCCAAGCTGTCGAGCATGCTGTACCACCTGCCCGGCATGGCCGCCTACAGGCGCACCCGGCCGGACCGCTGCTACGTCGACGCCGGCGCGGCCGAGACCGACGGCTTCACCCGGGCCAAGCGCTGAGCGCCGGCGCCGTCAGACGGCGACGGCGTGGACGTCGAGGATGCCCGGCGCCTCGCGCAGCTCGTCGAGGGCGGCCGGCGGCAGCGGCGTGTCCACGCCCAGGACCATCAGCGCCGTGTCGCCCGTCGCGGTGCGCCCGAGGGTCATGTTCCCCACGTTCACGCCGGCCTGGGCCACCACGCCGGTGACGAAGGCCACCATCCCGACCCGGTCGTCGTTGCGCACCACGAGCATGTTGCGGGCGGGCGGGAGGTCCACCGAGTGGTCGTCCACCATCACGATGCGGGGCTCGCCCCGCACCCCGGTGAGCGTGCCCGCCACCGAGTGGATCCCGCCCCGGAGGGTGACCAGGTTGACGTGGTCCCGGGCCACCGGGCTCTTCGACTCCCGCCACTGCATGCCCCTGTCCCGGGCCTGCTGGGGGGCGTTCACGTAGGACACGGGGTCGTCGTTGGGCGCGGCCGACAGCACGCCCTTGAGCACGGACAGGGTGAGCAGGCTGGTGTCGTAGTCGGCCAGCCCTCCCTCGTACTCGATCTCGAGCAGGTTCGGGGTGCCCTCGTTGAGCGAGCCGAACATGGCGCCCAGGCGCTCGGCCAGGGGCAGGAAGGGCCGGACCGTCTCCGACGCCTCCGAGGCGCTGACGTTCACGGCGTAGGGGACGAAGTCGCCGGCCAGGGCCAGCAGGACCTGCTCGGCGATGGTGACGCCGGCCTTGTCCTGGGCCTCGGCCGTGCTGGCCCCGAGGTGGGGGGTGACGACCACGTGGTCGAGCTCGAACAGCGGCGACTCGGTGGTGGGCTCGGTGGCGAACACGTCCAGGCCGGCGCTGGCCACGATCCCGGAGCGGACGGCGTCGGCCAGTGCCGCCTCGTCGACGATGCCACCCCGGGCCGTGTTCACGATGCGCAGCCCGGGCTTGGCCTTGGCCAGCAGCTCGGCTCCCACCAGGCCCATCGTCTCCTTGGTCTTCGACACGTGGATGGTGAGGAAGTCGACCCGGGAGACCAGGTCCTCCATGGTCGGGACCAGCTCGATGCCGAGCTGGCGGGCCCGGTCGGGCGACACGAACGGGTCGTAGGCGATCAGGTGCATGCCGAAGGCGAGGGCGCGCTGGGCCACCAGGGTGCCGATGCGGCCCAGGCCCACCACGCCCAGCGTCTTGCCGTGCAGCTCCACGCCCTCCCACTTGGTGCGCTCCCACTTGCCCTGGCGGAGGGCGCCGTTGGCCTGCGGGATGTTGCGGGCCTGGGCCAGCAGGAGGGCCATGGCGTGCTCGGCGGCCGACAGCACGTTGGATTCGGGCGCGTTGACCACCATCACGCCCCGGCGGGTGGCGGCGGCCACGTCGACGTTGTCGAGCCCGATGCCGGCCCGGCCCACGACGACGAGGTCGGCGCCCGCCTCCAGCACCTCGGCCGTGACCTGGGTGGCGGAGCGGACGATGAGGGCGGCGGCGCCGGGGACGGCCCGGAGGAGGGCGGCGGGGTCGAGGTCGAGCTGGACGTCGACCTCGTGGCCGGCCGCGGTCATGATCTCGAGGCCCCGGGGGGCCAGCTGCTCGGAGACGAGGATCCTTGCCATCACGGATGGGGCACCTTTTCGGGCCCCTTGTTCCGGTAGAAGCTGACGAACTCCGCGACGCGGGCCGGCTCGACCTTCGAGCACAGCATCCGCTTGCCCCACGCGGTGGCCGCCACCTTCTGCTCCAGCGACGGGCGGGGCACCACCAACACGTCGCGGCTGAAGGGGTCGACGGCGTCCCGGAGGGTGCCGAGCTCCCCCTCGGTCAGGTTGGGCTGGATCCACACGGCCACGTAGCCGTGCTCCAGGGCATGGACGACCTGGGGATCGGGCGGGGCCTGGCGCTGGCCGGCGCTGTAGTCGCCGGCCGGCGCGGCCCCGGGGGCGTGGTTGCCGCCGGAGGGCGGGTCGACCTCGTAGGAGGCGGGCGCCACGTGGTTGTTCGGCGACGGGCTGACGGGGTCGTTCCGGGTGTCGAACGTGCACGAGCCGGCGCTGAAGCGGTCGCGCTCGGCGTTGGCGGCGTTGCGGTCGGAGATCACCAGCACGGCCACCACTACGACCACCAGCCCCACGGCGCCGAACATGCCGGCGCGCGTGAGCATGGCCTTGCGCCTGCGGGCCCGGCGGGCCTCCTCCAGCCGTTCCGAGCGGGTGGGCTTGGCCCGGGGCGTGCCGGCGGGGGCGGGGGCGGGGGCAGGCGCCGCGGGGCTGTTCGCCGGGGGGCGCGACGACGACGCCGGCCGCTTGGGCGGCGGGCGCTTCCTGCCCTTCGATCCCTTGCTCCCTGCCAACCCGTCGCCCCCTCAGCCCGCCAGCAGCTTGGCGATGCGGGTGACGCCCTCGACCAGGTCGTCGTCGCCCAGGGCGTACGACAGCCGCATGTAGCCGGGGGCGCCGAACGCCTCGCCCGGCACGACCGCCACCCTGGCCTCGTCGAGGATCACCTCGGCCAGCTCCAGGGTGGTGGTGGGCGTGCGGCCGGCGATGTCGCGGCCCAGCACCTCCTTGAACGACGGGAAGGCGTAGAACGCCCCTTCCGGCTCCACGCAGGTGATGCCCGGGATGTCGCGCAGGAGCCCGAGGATGCGCCGGCGCCGGCGGTCGTAGACCGACCGCATCTGGTGGACGGCCGACAGGTCGCCGGTGAGGGCGGCCAGGGCGGCCCGCTGGGACACGTTGGCCACGTTGGACGTGGCCTGGGACTGGAGGTTGCCGGCGGCGGCGACGACGTCGGGGGGGCCGATCACCCAGCCCACCCGCCAGCCCGTCATGGCGTAGGTCTTGGCCACGCCGTTGACCACCACGCAGGTGTCGGCCAGCTCGGGCACGACCACCGGCATCGAGTGGTTCTCGGCCCCGCCGTAGACGAGGTGCTCGTAGATCTCGTCGGTGACGACCCAGATGCCGTGCTCGGCCGCCCACCGGCCCACGGCCTCGATCTGGTCGCGGCCGTAGACGGCGCCGGTGGGGTTGGACGGCGACACGAAGACCAGGAGCTTGGTGCGCTCGGTGCGGGCCGCCTCCAGCTGGTCGACCGTGGCGCGAAAGCCGCTCGCGTCGTCGGTGGGGACCACCACGGGCACGCCGCCGGCCAGGGCCACGGCCTCGGGGTAGGTGGTCCAGTACGGGGCCGGGAGCAGGGCCTCGTCGCCCGGGTCCAGCAGGGTGGCGAAGGCGTTGTAGATGGCGTGCTTGCCGCCGTTGGTGACCAGCACCTGGGCCGGGGCGATCTCGTAGCCGGTGTCCCTCCTGGTCTTGTCGGCCACGGCCCGGCGCAGTTCGGGGAGCCCGGCCACGGGGCTGTAGCGGTGGTTGCGGGGGTCCCGGCAGGCCTCGGCCGCGGCCTCGACGACGTGGGCCGGCGTGGGGAAGTCGGGCTCGCCGGCGCCGAAGCCGATGACGTCCTCGCCCGCGGCCTTCAGCGCCTTGGCCTTGGCGTCGATGGCGAGCGTGGCCGACTCGGCCACGCCGGCCACACGTGCGGAAATCCGTCCCATGGGGCCATGCTGTCACAGTGAGCCCCAGATCCCCATCCGACATCCGAATCCCGACGTCCCTGCTGCCCGGCGACTGCCGCTTCGGCGCCGGCCCCTCCAAGGTGCGCCCCGAGGCGGTGGCGAGCCTGGCCGCGGCCGCCCCCGGCTACCTCGGGACCAGCCACCGCCAGGCCGGCGTGCGATCGGTGGTCGGGCGGCTCCGCGAGGGCCTGGGCAGCCTGTTCTCGCTCCCCGACGGCTACGAGGTCGTCCTCGGCAACGGGGGTGCCACCTGCTTCTGGGACGTGGCCACCTTCTGCCTCATCGGCCGGCGCAGCCAGCACCTGTCGTTCGGCGAGTTCTCGTCCAAGTTCGCGTCGGCGGCGTCCGCCGCCCCCCACCTGGAGGAGCCCGAGGTCATCACCTCGCCGCCCGGGACCCACCCGGCGCCGGCGGCCCGGGCCGACGTCGACCTCTACGCCCTGACCCACAACGAGACGTCCACCGGCGTGGCCATGGAGATCCGCCGGCCCGAGGGCGCGCCCGCCGGCTCCCTGGTGGCGGTGGACGCCACGTCGGCCGCCGGCGGCCTGCGGGTCGACGTGGCCGAGGTGGACGCCTACTACTTCGCCCCCCAGAAGTGCTTCGGGTCCGACGGCGGGCTGTGGCTCGCCCTCCTGTCGCCGGCCGCGCTGGAGCGGGTCGAGGTGCTGGCCCGGGCCGGGCGGTGGGTGCCGGCGTCGCTCGACCTGCACATCGCGGTCGAGAACTCCCGCCTCGACCAGACCTACAACACGCCGGCGCTGGCCACCCTGTTCCTCATGGTCGACCAGGTGGAGTGGATGCTGGCCAACGGCGGCCTCGAGTGGGCCGCCTCCCGCTGCGACCGCTCGGCCGAGGCCCTGTACGGCTGGGCCGAGTCCGCCCCCTACG
>JBQTJJ010000021.1:0-12453 GCA_052387235.1 Actinomycetota bacterium | reverse complement strand
GGTCAGCTCCACCACCGGCTCGCTCGGCGTCTCGCTGGGCAAGTAGTCCCCGGGGCTTCGGCCCCGTCCCAATCCCACCTGGCTCCGGCGGCTCCCATCACGGGGGCCGCCGGAGGCGCGTTCCGGGGTGCTCAGGCCGCGGGACGACGGCCCACCAGCGCCACCGGGAACGGGTGCAAGAGCACCCCCGCGACGGGGGCAGCAGGGATGGACCGGGCCTCGGATCGGTTCTGGGGGTGGAGCGGTACGGCATGGTGCCGGACCGCGTGCTCACTCCCGCCGCCGCGGCCCCGGCGGCCGGCGGTGCCGGCGCCGGTTGTGGAACCCGCACCCCACCCGCCCGTTGGCGACGGTGGTGTGGCCGCCGGCGGCCCACGGCTCGACGTGGTCGATCTCGCAGTCCTCGGCCACCTCGTCGCACTCGGGGTGGAAGCACTCCCGGTCCCGCACCTCGATGGCCCGGCGGGTGGCGCCCACGAACAGCCGCCGCCGCACCCCCACGTCGACCACGCGCGACGGTCCCCCGAACACCACCCGCTCCACCCAGGCCTGGTCCAGCCAGTCCACCAGCGACCCCGGGGTGACCACGGTGCCGTCGGCCAGCTCGCACACGGGCCCGGCGAAGGTCTCGAAGCCCACCAGGACCGAGAACAGCGGCTCCGGACGCCGCCCGCCGGCCGGCGCCGTGGCCGCCCTGATGGCCATCTCCACCAGGGCGTCGGCCCGGCGCTGGGCCGGGGTGCGGCGCAGGTCGGCGGCACTGACCTCGTCGCCCTTGCGCCGGCGGGCCTCGGCCCAGTCGGCCTCGAACAGCTCGTCTTCGATGCGGCGCAGCTGCTTCATGACGATCGTGCCGTTGATGCGGTCCAGCACGAAGTCGCCCACCACCGCCCCCCCGAAGGTCTGCGACACGTGGCAGCGCCGATCGGCCCGCTCGGCCTCGGCCTCGTGCTCGGCCCCGTCGGGGTCGGCCCGCTGGCTCCAGTACCGCACGGCCCGGGTGAACGGGCGGAACCGCAGGCGGCGGGCCTGGTCCACCAGCACCTGCTCGTCGCGGGCCATGAGCTGCTCGGTGCGCGCCGTGCGGGCGCCGGCCAGCGCCGCCACGTGGGCGTCGGTGACCTCGCCGGCCAGCCACGCCTCCTCGGCGACCGGCAGGTGGCGCAGGGCCCGGCCCAGGCGGATGCGCCGGCGGGCGGCGGCGTCGGCCAGCCCGCAGTGGTTGGACACCCACGCCGCCGCCGACCTGGCCCCGCTCGCCTCCCACTCCCGGCCGGCCTCGAAGGCGGCGCTGGCCCGGGTCACCACCGCCTCCAAGCGGGCCAGCTCCCGGTGCAGGGCCTCGATGTCGTCGCCCGATCCCAGGGCCTGCGGATCGAGCTCCACCAGCCCGTCGATCGCCGCTCGCAGGTCCTCGACCACCCCATGATCGTACACCTGTTCGATGGTCGTCGCAAGGGAGAAACCCTTGTGGGACAAGGATTTCTCCTTGCCAGATGGCCAAGAGGCTCTCGCAGTATCCGGGCCCGGGACCCGGATGCAGACGCGGCGGGAGCTCGTCCGGCGACGCGGCCGGATGACCGGGCGTCCGGTTCACTCCGCGGCGATCGGGCGATACTTACCCCCGTGGATCGCTTCGTGGTGCGCCCCGGACCACCCCTGTCGGGCACCGTGCGGGCCGGCGGGGCCAAGAACTCGGTCCTCAAGCTGATGGCCGCCACCCTGCTGGCCGAGGGCGTGCACGTGCTGCGCAACGTCCCCCGCATCACCGACGTGGAGACGATGTCGGACCTGCTGGTCTCCATGGGCGTCGACGTGAGCCGGGAGGGCGACGCCCTCCACATCCGGCGCCCGGCCGAGATCGTCCCGGAGGCGCCCTACGAGCTGGTCGAGCGCATGCGGGCGTCGATCGTGGTCCTGGGGCCCCTCCTGGCCAGCTGCGGCCGGGCCTGCGTGTCCATGCCCGGCGGCGACGACTTCGGGTCCCGCCCCGTGGACGACCACCTCACCGGCCTGGAGGCCCTGGGCGCCAGCTTCGAGCTGTCCCACGGCGTCATCGAGGGCCGGTGCGACTCCCTCATGGGCAACCGCATCATCCTGGAGGTCCCCAGCCACACCGCCACCGACACCCTCCTCATGGCCGCGGTGCGGGCCAAGGGCACCACCGTGATCGAGAACGCGGCCCGCGAGCCCGAGGTCGCCGACCTGGCCGGCCTGCTCAACCGCATGGGCGCGCGCGTGCTCGGCGCCGGCACGTCCACCATCGTGGTGGAGGGGGCCGACGAGCTGCTCCCCGTGGACCACGAGGCCATCCCGGACCGGGTGGAGGTGGCCACCTTCCTGGCCGGCGTCGCCATCGCCGGCGGGGAGATCACGGTGGTGGGCGCCCGGGCCGACCACATGGACATGCTGCTGGCCAAGCTGGGGGAGATGGGCCTGCGGACCTCGCCCACCAGCGACGGGCTGTGGGCCGCCGCCCCCCGCCGCATGCGCTCGGCCGACCTCTCCACCCTGCCGTACCCGGGCATCGCCACCGACTACAAGCCCCTGCTCATGTCGGCCCTCACCGTGGCCGACGGCGTCGGCATCGTCACCGAGAACCTCTACGGCGCCAACCGCTTCGGCTACGTCAACGAGCTGGTGCGCATGGGGGCCGACATCCGCATCCAGGGCCACCACGCCGTGGTGCGGGGCGTCGAGCGCCTGTCGGCGGCGCCGGTGAAGGCCCACGACCTGCGGGCCGGCGCCGGCCTGGTGCTGGCCGGGCTGGGGGCCGAGGGCGAGACGGTGGTGGCCGACGGCTTCCACATCGACCGCGGCTACGACGACCTGGCCGGAAAGCTGCGCTCCCTCGGGGCCGACGTCACCCGGGAGCGCTGACCCCCCCGGCGCCGTTCTGGTAGGCGAACCGGCACGGGTTCGCACGCGATCCGGCTACCAGAAGGGCCAGGGGGGCGGAATGAGCGGGGCCGGGGCCTGGTTGTACGGTGGTGCCATGGAAGCTCAGCTCATCGAGGCGATGGACGCCATCCGCCCCGCCCTGCAGTCCGACGGCGGCGACATGCGCATGCTGTCGTACGACGAGGAGACGGGCGTCGTCGACATCGAGCTCATGGGCGCCTGCGGCGGCTGCCCCATGTCGTCGCTGACCCTGAAGGCCGGCATCGAGCGCATCCTCATGGACCGGGTCCCCGGCCTCACCCAGGTGCGGGCCAAGGGGATCGACTTCGACACGGTCGAGACCGACTTCTGACCGGCGGGCCCCCGCAGGCTCCGTCGCCCCCCGGGCCCGTGCGAGGCCGCGACCCCCGGGCCCTGCTGGAGGCGGCGACGGGTGGTGACCGGGCCGCCCTGGCCCGGCTGATCTCGCTGGTGGAGCGGGGCGGCGAGGACGCCCGCACGGTGGGGCGCCTCACCTACCCCCTGGGCGGGCTGGCCCACACCGTGGGCGTCACCGGGGCGCCGGGCGCCGGCAAGTCCACCCTCACCGACCGGCTGGTGACCCACCTGCGGGCCCAGGGGAGTGAGGTGGCGGTGCTGGCCGTGGACCCGTCGTCGCCGTTCTCGGGCGGCGCCATCCTGGGCGACCGGGTGCGCATGCAGGGCCACGCCGGCGACCCGGGCGTGTTCATCCGGTCCATGGCCAGCCGGGGCCACGTGGGCGGCCTGTCGCTGGCCGCGCCCGAGGCCATCCGGGTGCTCGACGCGGCCGGCTTCCCCGTCGTCCTGGTGGAGACGGTGGGCGTGGGCCAGGTGGAGGTGGAGGTGGCCGGCGCCGCCGACACCACCGTGGTGGTGGTGAACCCGGGGTGGGGCGACGCCGTCCAGGCCAGCAAGGCGGGGCTGCTGGAGGTGGCCGACGTGCTGGTGGTGAACAAGGCCGACCGCCCCGGCGCCCCCGAGGCGGCCCGCGACCTCGACACCATGCTCGACATGAACCTCGACCCCGGCCCCTGGCGCCCGCCGGTGCTGACCACGGTGGCGGCCCGGGGCGAGGGGGTGGCCGGGCTGTGGGACGCGGTGGCCGCCCACCGCGACTTCCTCGCCGCCAGCGGGCTCCTCGAGCGGCGCCGGGCCCAGCGGGTGGAGGAGGAGGTGCGCGAGATCGTGCTGCACCACCTGGAGGCCCGGGCCGCCGAGCGCTGCGCCGGCGTCCGCTACGACCAGCTCATCGCCGACGTCGCCGCCCGTGCCACCGACCCCTGGACCGCGGCCGCCGCCCTGCTCGCCTGAGCGCTTCGCCCGAGCGCTCTGGTAGCGGGGTCGGTGGGCCAGGCCCCCCAGCCCGCAACCCGGCCGGCGGGGGGGGCCAGGCCGGGGCCCGTCGCCGGCCGGCGGGAGTGTCAGGCCCGGGCCCGGCGCAGGCCGGCCAGGCTGGCCGCCACCAGCGCGGTGAAGCCCACCATCTGCAGGTACCACCAGGCGCCGACGCCGGTGTGGTGGTCCGACACCGGGCACATGGCGCTTGCCACCAGGGCCAGGCCGCCGGCGCCCGCCGAGGCCAGCAGCCCGAGGCGCCGGCGCCGGCTCAGCCCGCCGGCGGTGACGGCCAGCGCGCTGAGCAGCCCGAAGAACAGGAGCGACGCCCACACCGGCGCGGGTGCGTCGGGGTCGGCCGGCGCCGGCTCGACCGCGATGGCGGCGGCCAGCACCACCACCCAGGCCAGCCCCAGCATCCGGGGCCAGCGGCCGCCGACGGCGCCGTCCTCCAGCAGCCAGTCCCGCGTCGAGCGGCGGGGCCCGGGAGCGGTGAGGGCGACGGTGCGGGAGCGCTCGTCGGCGAGCTGCTCCAGCGGGGTGCGGGTGAGCATCGGGGCCACCTCCGGGATCGTGCGGACGGTCCGATCGTACCGCCGGCCCCCTCACTTCCCGCTCTGGTAGCGGGATCGGTGGTCAGGACCACGGATTCCGCTACCAGTCCGGTGGGGAGGGGTGGGGCGGGGTGGGGCGGGGTCAGGCCCAGGCCATGCAGCCCAGCTCGACCGCGGTGGCCAGGTCGGGGTGGGAGGGCACCACCCGCACGGTGTAGCCGTACCGGCCCGCCTGCTCCGGGGTGAAGCGGCCCTCGTAGCGGTGCGAGCCGGCGCCGGCGCCGGCGCACAGCTCCATGGCCACGACGGTGGGCGACACCAGCTCGTCGTTGGGGCCCACCGGCCCGTAGGCGAGCTGGACGGCGACGTCGTCGGTGGTCAGTGAGCCCAACGAGACGAGCGCCTCCACCCGGCGGTCCATGCCGAGGTCGGCCACGCCGGCGTCGCTCTCCACGCCGTGCACCCGCACGTCCCCCCACGCCTTCACCACCCGCTGCTTCCAGGCGGCCAGGGCCCGGGCCCGGGCCGAGTCCCTGGCGCCGATGGCGTCGGCCCGCCGGGCGGTGGGCTCGTAGAGCTGCTCCACGTAGTCCCGCACCATGCGGGAGGCGGTGACGCGGGGGCCGAGGGAGATCAGCGACGACTTGACCCGCCGCACCCACCGCCGGGGCACGAAGCCCTCGAGGCGCTGGTAGAAGAGCGGCACGACCTGGCGCTCGAGGATCTCGAAGAGGCTGTTGGCCTCCACCATGTCCCGCCGGGTGAGGTCCTCGATGGACTCGGCCGACGAGATGGCCCAGCCGTTCTCGCCGTCGAACATCTCGTCCCACCACCCGTCGAGGATGGAGCAGTTGAGGGCGCCGTTGAGGGCCGCCTTCTCGCCGCTGGTGCCGCACGCCTCAAGGGGCCGGCGGGGCGTGTTGAGCCACACGTCGGACCCCTGCAGGAGGGTGCGGGCCACGGCGATGTCGTAGTCCTCCACGAAGGCGATGCGGTGGCGCACCGCCGGGTCCCGGGAGAACTGCACGATCTGGCGGATCATCTCCTTGCCGACGTCGTCGGCGGGGTGGGCCTTGCCCGAGAACACGATCTGCACCGGGTTGTCGGGGGACAGCAGCAGCGCCTTCAGCCGCTCGGGCTGGGACAGGAGCAGGGTGGCCCGCTTGTAGGCGGCGAAGCGGCGGGCGAAGCCGATGGTGAGGATGCGGGGGTCGAAGACCTCGTCGCACCAGGCGACGTCCGACTCGCTCACGCCCCGCGCCAGGGCCGCCGACTTGAGGCGCTGGCGCACGAAGCCCACCAGCCGCTCGCGGTTCTGCTCCCGCACCCGCCACAGCTCGTCGTCCCGGGCGCTCTCCAGGCGCGTCCACATGGAGGCGTCGGCCTCGTCCCACGCCGGCACCATGTGGCGCGACAGCAGGTCGTCCATGTCGGCCGAGACCCACGTGCGGGCGTGCACGCCGTTGGTGACCGAGGCGATGGGGCCCTCCTCGGGCGGCACGTCGGGCCACAGGCCGCTGAACATGGACCGGCTCACCGCGCCGTGCAGCTTGGCCACGCCGTTGGACATGCCGGCCAGGCGCAGGCCCATGACGGCCATGTTGAACGGGCTGTCCGGCGCCTCACCGGGGAAGTGGCCCAGGGCCATCAGCTCGTCGAAGTTGACGCTGCAGTCGCCGGCCCACCTCTTGAAGTAGCGCTCCATCAGGTCGCGCGGGAAGCGGTCGATGCCGGCTGGGACGGGGGTGTGGGTGGTGAAGATGGTGGCGGCCCGCACCGCCTCCACCGCCTCGGCGAAGGTCATGCCGTGGTCGACCATCTGGCGGCGGATGCGCTCCAGGCCGAGGAAGCCGGCGTGGCCCTCGTTGGTGTGGAAGACCTGCGTCTCCTCGCCCACCGCGTCGAGGGCCCGCACGCCGCCGACGCCGAGGAGGATCTCCTGGCGCAGCCGGTGCTCGGTGCCGCCGCCGTAGAGCCGGTCGGTGACCCCGCGGCCCTCGTCGTCGTTCTCGTCGATGTCGGCGTCCAGCAGGTAGAGCCGGACCCGCCCCACGTCGGCCCGCCAGATCTGGGCCGCCAGCTCGGTGCCGGCCAGGTCGACGCTCACCCTGGCCCCCTCCACCAGGGTGACGGCCATGGCGTGGGGATCGAGGCTGGGGTAGCGCTCCTGCTGCCACCCGTCGGCGTTCAGCTCCTGGCGGAAGTAGCCCTGGCGGTAGAACAGGCCGACGCCTACGAGGGGCACGCCCAAGCCGCTGGCCGCCTTCAGGTGGTCGCCGGCCAGCACCCCGAGGCCGCCCGAGTACTGGGGGAGGGCCTCGGCGATGCCGAACTCGGGGGAGAAGTAGGCCACGGCCCGCAGGGCGCCGGCCGGCCGGTCCTGGAACCACAGCGGCGCCTCGAGGTGGGCCCGGAGGTCGCCGTGGACCTCGGCCAGGAACGTCATGAAGGCCCGGTCCTTGGACAGCGCCTCCAGCCGCTCCCGCCCCACCATGCCGAGCAGGCGCACCGGGTCGTGGCCCGTGATCTCCCACGTGGCCGGGTCGATCCACCGGAACAGGTTCCGGGTGCTGCCGTCCCACGACCACTGCAGGTTCATGGCCAGCTCGTGGAGCGGGGCGAGGGAGGGCGGGAGCTTGGCCCGGACGGTGAAGCTGCGCAGCGCTTTCATCGACAGGAAGCTACTGGGGCGATCGCCCAAGGTTCATCCCGGCGGGCCGATGATGGGGGGATGGACCGGTGGGCGGAGGCGGTGGAGGCGATCGGCGGGCGGGACCCGCGCATGGCCAG
The DNA here is from genome assembly GCA_052387235.1 of Actinomycetota bacterium. Lineage (GTDB taxonomy): Bacteria > Actinomycetota > Acidimicrobiia > Acidimicrobiales > JBQTJJ01. The sequence goes on along the minus strand of JBQTJJ010000021.1, from coordinate 4,852 downwards.
GTTCGTGGCCGCGGTGGGCCCCTGCACCCTGGTGCGCCGGCGCCATCCCGGGGGCGCGTTCGCCGCGCTGGCCCGCTCGATCCTCTACCAGCAGCTCGCCACCGCCGCCGCGGCCACGATCCACGGCCGCTTCGCCGCCCTCTACGCCGGCCGCCCCTCGCCGGCGGCCGTGGCCGCCACCGACGACGCCGTGCTGCGCGCCGCCGGCCTGTCGGCGGCCAAGGCGGCCGGCGTGAAGGACCTGGCGGCCAAGGTGCTCGACGGGAGCGTGCGCCTGGAGGGCCTCGGCCGCCTCTCCGACGCCGAGATCGTGGAGCGGCTGTGCACGGTGCGGGGCATCGGGCCGTGGACGGCGGAGATGTTCCTGATGTTCCAGCTCAACCGGCCCGACGTGTGGCCGGTGGGCGACCTGGGCGTGCGGGCCGGCTTCGCCCGGATCCACGGCCTGGCCGCGGTGCCGGCGCCCCGGGAGCTGACGGAACTGGGGGAGCGGTACGGCCCGTGGCGGACGGTGGCGGCCTGGTACTGCTGGCGGGCCATGGACCCGGGGGTTTCCGCACCCCCCGCCGGGTGGTAGGCCTAGAGGGCATGAACGTCGGCCGCATCGTGATCGACGACGTCCGGCCCAGCACCCCGCGGGGGTACCCGGCCAAGGCCGTCGTGGGTGAGTCGGTGCGCGTCTCGGCCGACATCTTCAAGGACGGCCACGACGTCCTGGCCGCCCAGGTGCGCTGGCGCCCGGCCGGCACCGACAAGTGGGCCACCGTCCCGCTGCGCGAGCTCGGCAACGACCGGTGGGAGGCGGTGGTGGAGCCGTCCACGCTGGGGCGCCACGAGCTGGTGGTGGAGGCGTGGACCGACCGGTACGCCACCTGGCGCCACAAGGTCACCACCAAGCTGGCCGCCGGCCAGGAGATCGCGGTGGAGCTGGAGGAGGGCGCCCGCCTCTTCGAGGCGCGGGCCGGGCCGGCGCCGGAGCAGGACCGGGAGCTCCTCGCCCCCCTCATCGGCGCGCTGCGCGACGACGGCGCGCCGCCCCCCGAGCGCCTGGCCCCGGCCCTGGCCCCCGACGCGGCCGACCTGGTGACCGGGCCGGCGGGGTCCACCGACCTCACCGAGTCCGAGCCCCTACCGCTGTGGGTCGACCGCGAGCGGGCCCTGGTGGGCGCCTGGTACGAGCTGTTCCCCCGCTCCGAGGGCGGTCTCGCCGGCACCCTCCGCCGGCTCCCCGCCATCGCCGAGATGGGCTTCGACATCGTCTACCTGCCGCCCGTCCACCCCATCGGCCGCCAGTTCCGCAAGGGCCCCAACAACAGCACCGAGGCCGGCCCGCACGACGTGGGCAGCCCGTGGGCCATCGGCGGCCCCGAGGGGGGCCACACCGCCCTCCACCCCGACCTCGGGACCTTCGACGACTTCGACGCCCTGGTGCGGGCCGCCCAGGAGCTCGGCATGGAGATCGCCCTCGACTACGCCCTGCAGTGCTCGCCCGACCACCCCTGGGTGGCGGAGCACCCCGAGTGGTTCCACCACCGGCCCGACGGCACCATCGCCTATGCCGAGAACCCCCCGAAGAAGTACCAGGACATCTACCCGATCAACTTCTGGCCGGCGGACGACGCCCGGCGCGTCGCCCTGTGGGACGCGTGCAAGGAGATCGTCGACTTCTGGATCGGCCACGGCGTCCGCGTCTTCCGCGTGGACAACCCCCACACCAAGCCCATCGCCTTCTGGGAGTGGATGATCCCGGCCGTGCAGGCCGACCACCCCGACGTGCTGTTCCTGGCCGAGGCCTTCACCCGCCCCAAGGTGATGGCCAAGCTGGCCGAGGTCGGCTTCACCCAGAGCTACACGTACTTCACCTGGCGCACCGGCCGCACCGAGCTGGAGGAGTACCTGGGCGAGCTGTCGGCCGGCCCCACGGCCGACTACATGCGCCCCAACTTCTGGCCCAACACCCCCGACATCCTGAGCGGCCCGCTGCGGGACGGCCCGCCCGCCGCGTTCCGCCAGCGCCTGGTGCTGGCGGCCACCATGACGCCGTCGTACGGCATCTACAGCGGCTACGAGCTGTGCGAGAACCAGCCGGCGTCGGCCTCGAACGAGGAGTACCTCCACTCCGAGAAGTACGAGGTCAAGCGGCGGGACTGGGACGACCCCCGCTCGCTGGCCCCGTTCATCACCCTGCTGAACGGCGCCCGCCGGCGCCACCCCGCCCTCCAGCGCCTGCGCAACATCCACTTCCATGGCGCCGACAACCCCGCCGTCATCGCCTACTCCAAGCACACCGACGACCGGTCGGACGTGGTGCTCACCGTGGTGAGCCTCGACCCGGACGCCACCGTCGAGGCCACCCTCGACCTCGACCTGGCCCGGCTCGGGCTGCCGTTCGACCAGGCCTACGAGGCGTTCGACGAGCTCACGTTCCAGTCCTTCACGTGGTGGGGCAACCGGCCCTACGTGCGCCTCGACCCGTTCCAGGCCGCCCACGTGCTGCACCTGCGGGCCGCGAGGTGAGCACGGCCGACAGCACCGCCGACCCCACCTGGTTCCAGCGGGCCGTCTTCTACGAGGTCCTGGTGCGGGGCTTCTACGACGCCAACAACGACGGCACCGGCGACCTGAGGGGCCTGGCCGAGAAGCTCGACTACATCGAGTGGCTCGGCGTCGACTGCCTGTGGCTGCTGCCGTTCTACCAGTCGCCCCTGCGCGACGGCGGCTACGACATCGCCGACTTCTTCACCATCCTCCCCGAGTACGGCGACCTGGGCGACGCCGTGGGCCTGGTGGAGGAGGCCCACCGGCGCGGCATCCGCATCATCGCCGACCTGGTCATGAACCACACCAGCGACGCCCACCCGTGGTTCCAGGAGTCGCGCCGGGACCGCACCAACCCCAAGGCCGACTGGTACGTGTGGAGCGACGACCCGGAGCGGTGGTCCGAGGCCCGCATCATCTTCGTCGACACCGAGCACTCGAACTGGACCTGGGACCCGGTGCGCCAGCAGTACTACTGGCACCGCTTCTTCTCCCACCAGCCCGACCTCAACTACGACAACCCCGAAGTCCAGCAGGCCATGATGGACGTGGTCCGCTTCTGGCTGGACATCGGCCTCGACGGCTTCCGCCTCGACGCCGTGCCCTACCTCTACGAGCGGGACGGCACCAACGGCGAGAACCTGCCGGAGACCCACGACTACCTGCGCCAGGTCCGCAAGGAGGTCGACGCCGCCTTCCCGGGCAAGGTGCTGCTGGCCGAGGCGAACCAGTGGCCGGCCGACGTCGTCGACTACTTCGGCGACGGCGACGAGTGCCACATGTGCTTCAACTTTCCGCTGATGCCCCGCATGTTCATGGCCCTGCGCCGGGCCCAGCGGCACCCCAGCACCGAGATCCTGGCCCCACCTCCCGAGGTCCCCGACGGCTGTCAGTGGGGGATCTTCCTGCGGAACCACGACGAGCTCACGCTCGAGATGGTCACCGACGAGGAACGGGACTACATGTACACCGAGTACGCCAAGGACCCCCGGATGAAGCTGAACCTGGGGATCCGCCGGCGGCTCGCCCCGCTGGTCGACAACGACCGCCGGGTGATGGAGCTCCTCCACGCCATGCTCTTCTCGCTGCCGGGGACGCCGATCCTCTACTACGGCGACGAGATCGGCATGGGCGACAACGTGTTCCTCGGCGACCGGGACGGCGTCCGCACCCCGATGCAGTGGTCGCCCGACCGCAACGCCGGCTTCTCCAAGGCCGACTGGGCGCAGCTCTACTCGGCGCCGCTGATGGACCCGGTGTACGGCTACCAGGCCCTCAACGTCGAAGGCGAGCTGCGGGACCCCTCCAGCCTGCTGCAGTGGATCCAGCGGATGCTGGCCGTCCGCAAGCGGCACCCGCTGTTCGGCATCGGCAGCTTCGAGGTCCTCTCGGCGGAGAACCCTTCGGTGCTGGCCTACGTGCGGGAGCTGGGCGATGACGTCGTCCTGTGTGTCAACAACCTGTCCCGCTTCGCCCAGCCGGTAGAGCTTTCGTTGCAGCGGTTCGAGGGTAAGACCCCGATCGAACTGCTCGGCCGCGTGCCCTTCCCCCGGATCGGCGAGCTTCCCTATCTGCTCACGCTGGGGCCCTACGGCTTCTACTGGTTCCAGATCACGGAGTCCACCTTGTGATTTCCACGAACGCTTTGGCGCGCAGCCTCACCGAGTACCTGCCCCGTCAACGCTGGTACGGCGCCAAGGACAAGACCATCGACCTCGTCCGCGTCACCGAGCTGGAGGTGCTCCGCTCCGAGTGGCCCGGCCTGGTGCGCGTCGAGGCCGAGGTGTCCCTGGCCGGATCCGACCAGCCACCCGCGACCTACCAGCTCCTCCTCGGCCTGCGCCCCGAGGGGATGCCACTCGAGTTCCTGGCCGGCCACGAGCACACCCAGCTGATCGAGTTCCACACCGAGGCTGGGCCGGCCACCGTCTACGACGCCGTCATCGACCCCGAGCTGTGCCTGAGCCTGCTGGGGATCGTCGCCCCGGGCCGGGAGGCGCGGCTCGTCCGGGCGGTGGGGGCGGAACAGTCGAACACGTCGCTCGTCTACGACGAGTCCATGATCCTCAAGCTGTTCCGCCGCCTCGCCGAGGGGCCGAACCCCGACGTCGTCGTCACCGAGGCGCTGGCCAAGGTCGGCTTCACCCATGTGGCGGAGCCTCTGGCCACGTGGCGCTCCGGCGACAAGGACCTCGGCTTCCTGCAACGTTTCCTGGCCGGTGCCACCGAAGGCTGGGCCATGGCGCTCACGTCGCTGCGCGACCTGTACGCCGGCGGGTCCGGCGGGATGGGTGGGGACGTCCCCGACCCGGCC